>JAVEYA010000179.1:0-2530 GCA_034003745.1 Clostridia bacterium | reverse complement strand
ATAGCTAAGCGCCGCTTAAATCCCAATATACAGCAGAATTTTAGCGGCGCTTAGCTATTGTCACTTTGTCATTTTACCCTGCTGAGCCTTGGAGAGTCGGTCAGCCCGGGCAGGCGGCCCCGTTTGGCGATGGCCCTCCCGTCTATCTCTTTCAGATCCATCGTCATATCAATGGCGGACGCTCCGGAAATATAGCTGCCTACGCCGAAGGCGTCGGCGCCTGCTTCACATAACAGCCGAATCCTTTCCGGGGTCAGCCCGCCGGAAACGAAAATCTTGACATGCTGAAAACCGGCCATATCCAGACGGGTGCGAATTTCCTTCACCAGACCCGGGGTCACGCCGCCTCGCTCACTGGGCGTATCCAAACGGATTCCCTGCAAATTCTTCCCCAGCGCCTGGGCTACCCGCAGAGCTTCTTCCGCTTCGTCCTTAAAAGTATCCACCAGCACGGTCCTCGGCTCATCCCCAGGCATAATTTCATGGTAAGCCTGGGCGACATCCACGGAATCCCCCATAATTAAAAAGATAGCGTGCGGTACTGTGCCGGAAGGCTCCAGCCCGGCCAGCTTGGCCCCCAGGATACAACTCGCCCCGTCCGCTCCGCCGACAATGGCGGCCCGTTCCATTACCGGCGCTACAGCCGGATGGACATGCCGGGCGCCGAAACAGAGCACGCTTTTGTCTCCCGCCGCTTCCTTGGCCAGCCGCGCCGCCGTACTCCAGCCGCTGGAGGAAGCCAGAATACCGAGCATAGCCGTTTCATAAATACCGAATTCACTGTATTTTCCTTTAATCCGCATGACTACTTCTTTATTGGCAAAGGCTTGTCCCTCTTGCAGGGTCCAGACCTCCACCGGACAATCCTCCAACAGGCGCAAAGACTCGGTAATACCGGAGAGAATTCCACTGCCCCGGGAGAAAATCTCCGCCGTCACCTCGACGTCCATGAGACCTTTTTTCGCCAGGATTTCCTGGGTTTTTATAAAATAAATATCGGTGGTAGCGCCTGAGATAATTTCAGCATGCTCTGCAGAAAACAATCTTCTTTTTTTATCGATTTGTAATGCTTTAATCTCGCCGATATTACTGTATTTTTCGCTCATCATCTTCCTCCCCAATATACACTCTCTTATAAATATGATGATCAAACAGCACTTTGTCAATATATCTCCGGGTTTCCGCATAAGGAATCTGCGCGATGTCCTGTTTCAGCCCTGTCCAGACACCGGCGGAGAGCCACCCTTTAACCTTGTGCTCACCGGCATTATACGCAGCCAGCACTTTAACCGTATCATTCTGAAAGGCATCCTTCAGATAAGCAATATACCAGATGCCCATGGGCAGATTGAATTCCGGTACAAACAGCAGCTCATCCGTATACTCCGTAATCTTCATTTGCTGCGCAATCCACCGGCCTGTTTCGGGCATAATCTGCATCAGGCCCCTGGCCCCGACCCTGGAGACCGCTCGCGCATCGAATTTGCTCTCCACGCGCATAATCGCCGCGGCCAGATAAGGATCCACGCCGTATTTGCCGCCGGCCTCCGTGATGATTTCCCGGTGCGGATATGGATAAGAAAATTTCAGGAACCAGGCGCTGTTAATCAACGCGGAGAAAAGATAAAGAATAATAATTATAAGAACAATTTTTTTTAACCAACGATAAATCAAGACCACTCCCCCTACCCGCGTCTAGCGGCCGCCAGTTATAGTTATTATTATTGTTTCAGCGGGGGTATTATGCTTTATCCGGCCTGATTAACCACCTCCAGCCAAAGATTTTTTAGAATCTCCAGCGTCTCTTCCATCGAGCCGTTATTGTCGATGATACGGTCGGCATATTGCAATTTTTCTTTTAGAGGCATCTGTGCAGCCAGCCGCCTGGAGGCTTCCTCCCTGGTCAAGGCATCCCTGGCCATCAGCCGGCGGACCTGCTCCTGTTCATCCAGGGCCACAACCCAGACTTCGTCCGTCATCTTCTCCAGTCCGGCTTCCAGCAACAAAGGCGCGTCAATCACCAAAAGAGGCCAGTCCTTCTCCTTGTTTTCGGCAAGCTGCCGTTTAATTTCGGTCTGTACCAGCGGATGGAGAAGCCCATTCAGGCGGTTCCGGGCCTCGACGGAGTTAAAGACCATCGTCCCCAGTTTCTTGCGCGACAAGGTACCATCTGCGTTAAAGACCTCATCCCCGAAAGATCTTCTGATTTCCCGCAAAGCGGGGCTGTCCGGTCCGGTGAGCGCGCGCGCAATCTCGTCCGCATCAATAATCATTGCGCCCCATTCCTTAAGTTTACCGGAAATCAAGCTTTTGCCCGAGGCAATACCGCCGGTAAGACCGATGATTCGCGGCATCTTGGCACCGTCCTCATTCCTTTGTTTTATCCTTAATAATATCCGCTCTTAGCATTTTTGGCAATGCGGACAACAGACCGTTCCCCGTCCGGCCGTGATCAGCCTGACCAGACGTGTCCCGCAGCGGGAACAAGGCTGGTCTTTTTTATCATAGACCTGCAGACGATCCTGGAAGC
>JAVEYA010000178.1:0-2550 GCA_034003745.1 Clostridia bacterium | reverse complement strand
TAAACAGATGCTTAGCCAGCAACAGGTATTCGGCTGGTTTTAGCTCGTGCCAGTCTTCCGGAAAACTGTAGCTGTTTTTGCCCAGTGATACTTTTATCATACAATTACATAAGTTGAGTCGGTTTCCAGGTTAAAATCGTCGGGCGGAACCGATATTTCAGAAACATCGTCGGCAGGTTTTTGCAGTTCCAAATCAATTTGATTCAAATAGCGGTTGGCCTCGGTGTCGCAATACTTGGCAAATTTTTCGACACT
Organism: Clostridia bacterium; assembly: GCA_034003745.1. Taxonomy (GTDB): domain Bacteria; phylum Bacillota; class Peptococcia; order DRI-13; family PHAD01; genus JAVEYA01. The sequence goes on along the minus strand of JAVEYA010000178.1, from coordinate 2,295 downwards.
GGTTTCGCTGTCGAGCATCTTTTTCTTACTCTCTTCAACATACAGCTTTTGGCGTAACGAACGGGGAAGGTCGGCATAGTCGGTTATGCGCACAGCTTTGGCAATGGTGCGGTAAGCCACAAAATATTTGGCTGTTTTTACCAAAGCTTCAGGAATATCGGTAACCGCTTTGCGTGGGGCCAGTTCGGTTTCAATAACCTGATTTTGTAGGGGTGTAATAAGACTGAAGAAATACGCCGACCCCCCCGTTGGGAATACGCTGTTAAAATCGTTGGCCGTTTTAAGCATCAGCTTTTGACGGTTTTTATACGTGTCTGTAGCTGCCCAGGTTGTAAAAAATGTGGTGTTGGCATCCAGATGATCCAAAAGCAGGTCCATGTTTACCACATAATTGTCGAGGTAAGTTTCCTGCATCATTTGAATCTCATACTTATAATAGTTCTTATTCTCGGCCTTTTGGGCAATAATCTTTGGAATAAGGTCGAAATAAGCAATAAGGTTGCCATGCGCACCCTGTATAAACTCCACGGCGGTAGCAAGCTTTTCGTCGGGAGCAGCTGCTCCAAAAGCATCTTTAAGCTGGGTGTAAATAGCAGCTGTTAACACATGAATAAGCTTTTGGCGGCTGCGCTCGTGGCTTGCCATCATGCTTTTAATGGTTGTTGAACTCTCAATGCCAGGTACAACCTCTTTAAAATCGTTTATGTCGGCAAAAAAATCGAATGTTCTCATAATTCCTGTTTGTTTAAGCGGTTAGCAGGTGCGGTGTCTTCCTGTTTCTGAGGAATATCGTTGTAAAAACCAATGCGGTAACCCTGGGCATACAATTCCGGGAAGTTAATTTTAAGTGCCAGGTTAAAAGGCTGCATTATAATTTCCTCGGCCAGCGTAAGGGTGTGCAGGTAAATAAGGTAATTGTAGTACAAATCGGCACCCGATTTACTGATAACGCCGTCTTTATCGATATTGCTAATGTTTGCCGGTAAGCCTTTTGAGGCAATAAGCACATCGTCGGCTCGTTTGTCGTAGTCAATAAGTGAGGTAACGTACTCTTTATACTTTAAATCAATGGGTTCAAATTTCCATTGCGTGTCGTTGCCGCTTTCGTCTTTAAAGCTGATTGTGGCGTGGGCTTTTCCCTGGTTTTCGGCTCCGGAAAGAAAACGAACGCATTTTTCTACCTCGTTTTTAAAGTATTTGGCAAATAAACCCTCGTGAAACTCGGTTCCAAGCTCCATGTACGAGCCATCAATCAATTTAATTTTAATTAATTCAGCGGTTTCGTCGTCAGTGTGGCGTTTTTTGTTAATGTCGCAATATTTGGTAAGCATATCGCGCTTTAAGTCGCACCATTCGTTTGGTACCACAATATGAATTTTAGCAGCAATACTGTTGCGTATAAACGAGTTTATGTTTTTTGGAGTTAGGTTTGAGCCCAGAATCCAATCTTTTATGCCCTCAAAAAATTTATTTATGCCGTAAATCTTGCCAACCGCATCGTTTTTATGGTGTGTAATGCCCACCGCGTTGTTAAGCAGGTTATTGCGGTTTAATTTGCGGTACTTTTTAAAAGCCCGGCGCATGCCATAGGTCCAATTGCCCACAAAAACAAACTGAAAGTCTTTTTCTTCCAGGTCGTCGCCAAAAACATCAATGTTTTTACTCGATGCCAGGCGGCAGCGTTTATTTTCAACCAACTCAAAGCCCACAATGGGCACATCTAACTTAAACGCTACACGCTGGGTGGCATCAAACAAGCGGGTGGCACGCATTATCATTTTGGTGTAGAATTCTTCGAAGTAATAGAACCGGCGGCAAAGTTTTTTGGCGGTATCCTGGTACTTATCCAGTCCATAATCTTCAAAACTGTCGAGCCAACTCTCAATTATAGCGTTGGTTTCCCATTGGCGCACCTTTTTATTCTTCTCAAATACCGCTTTGTACACATGCGGACCTTTGCCGTAAATTATGCGCACCTGCTTCTCAATAAGCTCGGGAATAAGGCGGTTTTGTTCAAACAGGCCCTCAATAACATCGTCGTTATTGTTTAAAGGTCCCTTAATAAGCACACTGTGGTTGTCAACGTGCAACAGTATAGGACCCATGGGCATATTATTGTTAGGGTCGATAACAAGGCTGGGGTCGGTAGGCAATGCTGCGCTACCAATCTGGAACGTGTACACATCGGTACCATCCTTTATATACCCAACCTTGCCAAGATTCTTATAGTCGCTACTCATAACAGTAATTATTTAAGCCATTCAATTTTACGCAGTTCAAACTTTGGAGCATAAG
>JAVEYA010000177.1:0-2610 GCA_034003745.1 Clostridia bacterium | reverse complement strand
CAGCGGGATAACGCTCGATGCGCGAGACGTCACACTCTCGAGTGCGCGCGGTGAGGTCCCCCTCGCCCTCACGAACGGCACCGGCAGGACGCTCCGCCTCACCCTGACCGCCTCGGCTGCGAACCTCGCTCTTCCACAGACCGAGATCGCCGTGGTGGCCCAGCCCGCAGACAACTTCATGACACTGCCGGTCGACCTCGGTCGGGCGATCTCAGACGACCTCGAGGTGGTGGTGAGCGCCGGGAACATCGTCGTGGCCACGACCACGGTGAACGTCCGTACGTCTCACCTCGACCGGCTCGTCACCGTCGGAGCGGTCGTGCTCGTACTGCTCGTCTTGCTCTTCTTCATCCGGCGGAGAGTGCGTGCGGCGATTGCTGGTACTATCGCCGTAGATGAGAACCCGTCCGATGAGCGGCCGTCCCTGCCGTAGATGAGCGAGGCACCATGCGCACGGTAGTGCTCGACACCAACGTCCTGCTCGCCGACCCGCAGGCGCTGCTGGCGTATCCGGATGCCGAGGTGATCATCCCGGAGACGGTCCTCGGCGAGATAGACAAGCTCAAGACGTCGCGGGTCGATCCCGACCTGCGATTCCGTGGCCGCGAGGTCAGCCGCATGCTCTTCGAGTTCTCGGAGGGCGGTAGCCTCGTTGACGGCATCGAGCTTCCCGACGGCGGCCTGCTGCGTGTGGTGCCGCTCGATGCCGACATCTCCATGCCCGAGGGGCTGTCAGGCCGCAATGCCGACGACCGGATCCTTGCCGTCGCCCACCAGACGTGCACCGATGGGTGCGACGACCTGACGCTGGTGACGAACGACCTCAACATGCTGCTGAAGGCCCAGACCTTCGGCCTGAAAGTCGAGCGCCGCAGCGAGGTGGACGCGGGCATCGGCAAGCGTACGGTGCGCTGGCTGCAGCGTTACAAGACCCCGATCACGATCCTCGCAATCTCGCTTGCGGTGTTCGCCGGTGTGCTCGCGCTCTCGTTCTACACGTCGCGACTCGGCGGGAACGGCGGCGCGACGGCCGTGCCGACCGAGTTCCGGGACCTGCTCTCATCCGAGCAGCGCAGTCTGCTTGACGGTCTGATCGCGCTCGAGCGCAACACCGCCGACCTCGAAGCGATGAAGCAGGTCGCCAACGCGTACTATGCACTTCGGGACCAGACCGGGAACGTGCTCTTCGCCCAGAAGGGCATCGAGTACTACTCCCGGTACCTCCAGACGCAGCCGGATGACACCGAGGTCAGGACCGACATGGCCGCGCTCCACTTCTACGCGGGGGCGACCGACCGGGCGATCCAGGAGGCCACGACCGTGCTCGAGGCGCGGCCCGACCACATCCAGGCGAACTTCAACCTGGGTATCTTCTACTGGCGCGGGCGCAACGACTACCAGGCCGGCGCGAAGCAGTTCATGACCGTCGTCGATCTGACCAGGGCGACGAGCGACCCGCACAACGAGATCATCGCCAGTGAGGCGAAGGTCAACCTGCAGCAGATCCAGCGTGAGGCGGCCGAGGCAGGCGTGGTCGTCGACATCGGCCCCGAGTATCTACCGGGAGGCACCATCTGATGGAGCACATCGACATGGCCATCATCGGCGGCGGCCCTGCGGGGCTGACCGCTGCACTGTACTCGGCGCGGGCCCGCGCCAAGACCGTCGTGTTCGAGACCGGGCTGCCCGGCGGCCAGATCGTCACGACCGACTGGGTGGAGAACTACCCCGCGTTCCCCGAAGGCATATCCGGAGCCGAGCTCGGCGAGCTCATGCACCGCCAGGCCGAGCACTTCGGTGCCGAGTTCCGCACGTTCGCCTCGATCGAGTCCATCGAGGCGCACGGGCTCGACTTCGTAGTGACCAACTCGGAGGACGAGAAGGTCGTCGCCCACGCGGTGATCCTCGCGACCGGCGCCGTCCCGAAACGGCTGCACGTGCCGGGCGAGGCCGAGTTCACCGGCCGGGGCGTCTCGTGGTGCGCCACGTGCGACGGCGCGCTGTTCCGCGACAAGACGGTAGCGGTTATCGGCGGCGGCGATGCGGCGGTCGAGGAGGCCCTGTTCCTCACGAAGTTCGCCGCGAAGGTCTACGTCGTCCACCGCAGGGACGCGCTGCGCGCGACCAAGTGCATACAGGAGCGCTGCTTCGAGAACGAGAAGATCGAGATGAAGTGGAACCGCGTCGTGGCCGAGGTCACCGGCGCGGACGGGAAGGTGTCGGGCATCCAGCTCAAGGCGACCAACGGTGATCCGGACGAGCACCTGCCCTTGGACGGCATCTTCATCTTCGTCGGCGTCGAGCCCAAGAGCGAGTTGGTCCGAGGGATGTGCGAGCTCGACGACAACGGGTTCGTCAAGATAGACCACAACGGCCTGACATCGTACCCTGGGCTGTACGCTGCCGGGGACGTCACGGTGTCAGACCTCAAGCAGGTCGTCACCGCCGCCGCCGGCGGTGCGTCGGCCGCGTTCGAGGCATTGCGGTACATCGACGAGCGCACGTGTTCGATAGGCTGAGCGAGAAGGCCGACCCGGAAGGAGCGTTTGATGAGTGAGACCCTCACGCACGTGACCGACGACAGCTTCGAGGCCGATGTCGTCAAGAGCG
>JAVEYA010000176.1:0-2620 GCA_034003745.1 Clostridia bacterium | reverse complement strand
TCTCACTCCCCTTAGGCTTATTGGTAGCCAAGGGGAGAATGAGTAAATTTCGTCCGTTAAGTTCTCTGGTAAATGTCTACATTATGATAATGAGGGGAACCCCCTTAATCTTGCAACTTATCTTTGTCTATTTTGCCCCTTATTATATTTTCGGCTCATCAACAAATCGATTCACTGCTGTTATCATTGCCTATTCAATCAACTATGCCGCTTATTACGCAGAGATTTACAGGGGAGGTATTCAAAGTATCGACAGGGGACAGTTGGAAGCTGCTTCCGTATTGGGCTTTTCCAAACTACGGACATTTACCCACATAGTAATGCCCCAAGTTGTTAAGAGAATCATGCCTGCAATGGGAAATGAAGTAATAACTCTAGTCAAAGATACTGCCCTTGCTCAAACCATAGGGGTGGCGGAACTCTTTAGGGTAGCTCAAAATGCATCTGCCCGCCAATTTTCCACAATGCCTATTTTCATTGCGGGTATATTTTATTTTATAATGAATGCTATAGTTTCCAAGTCTTTCGATCACATTGAACGGAAACTCGATTATTATAGGTAGGAGTTGTTGGTGACTGTTATTTCGCTCGAAAAAGTTGTTAAATCCTTCTCTTCTTTAAATGTTCTAAAAGAGATTTCACTCTCTTTAAAGGAGGGAGAAGTCGTCTCTGTTATTGGCCCTTCGGGCTCAGGAAAGTCTACCCTTCTAAGGTGCATAACCAACTTAGAAAAAATAGACAGCGGGACTATCGTTATCGGAGGAGATACATTGGTCTCTACCGACAAAGAGGGACTGACTGTTTATGCCGATAAACAAACTATTTCAAGAATAAGACTAAAAGTAGGCCTGGTCTTTCAAAACTTCAACCTCTTTCCCCACTTTTCGGTTCTTAGGAATATAACCGAAGCTCAAATGCACGTTTTGAAAACCTCTAAAGAAGAAGCCCAAGGGGTTGCTTATCAACTGTTGGAGAAGATGAATCTCAGAGACAAAGCCGATTCGTACCCTTTTCAACTTTCAGGGGGACAACAGCAGAGGGTCTCCATTGCACGTGCTTTGGCTCTTAGGCCTCAGGTGCTCTGTTTTGATGAGCCGACAAGTGCCCTTGATCCTGAATTGACAGGGGAGATTTTAGCTGTTATTAAAGAACTCGCCAAAGAAAAAATGACTATGATGGTAGTTACCCATGAGATGGCATTTGCACGAGGCATCTCCGACCGAGTTATCTTTATGGATGAGGGTGTCATTGTTGAGCAGGGGACTCCCGAAGATGTCTTCATAAAAACAACCAATAAAAGGACGAAACAATTTTTAAATCGTTTCACAACTTAATATCAAGGATTTTGCAGTGGATAGCTATGATGTTGTAATTGTAGGCTCCGGCCCGACGGGGATGGGTTCTGCTTTTGAGTTAATCACAAAACAAAGAAATCTCTCTGTATTAATTATCGATAAAGAGCACTTCTCAACAGGGGGAATGCGTAACGACTGTAAAATGAACTTCACCTATCCCATAGGATTTCCCGAAGAGTATTGGAGCAGCGGACAGGCAAATTTTTATTTAAATGAAGTTATAGATAAACTGAAACCAAAAATTTTAGCTAAACACAATTTGGAAGTTTACCAGAGAAGAGCCCAAAGACTCGATTGCAGTCTTGTCGAAATTAAACAAACCCACTTAGGAACCGACGGGGGCTTGGCTCTTATTAAAGATCTAATAACCCAATTGCAAGAGCTGAAAGTAGAACTCTCTCTCGGAGAGAGGATGTTGTCGGTCGATAATCAAAGAAAATTTATAAAAACAGATAAAAGAGAGATTGGCTATAAAGCGCTGTTGATTGCACCGGGCAGAGGCGGTTTTCACTTCTTACAGGAGATTATGCAACTGTTGGAGGTTCCTTTCATCGATAACATTGTCGATATCGGAATAAGAGTTGAGACAAGAATAGAGCACTATCCCATTGTCAGAGACTACTACGATCCGAAGTTCTATTTTCCAAATAAAGTAAGAACATTTTGCACCAACAGTGGGAAAGCCCATGTCGTAAAAGAGCGCTACTACACAAACAGAGGGGACCTGTGGCATTCGGTTAACGGTCATGCTTACTCTGCCGGAGCAAACAACTCCAACGGATTGGTTAATTTTGCCCTTTTGAAGACGGTGAAATTCACGGCTCCTTTAGCCAGTGGGCAAGCCTACGGAGAAAATCTGGGGCTGCAGGCCGCTTTAATCGGTGCAAATCGCCCGCTGATGCAGCGAGTCGGAGATTTCAGATTGGGAACACGAAGTAAAGAGGTCAGCTTTAACTCCGATTTATACGATTTTGAACCGACATTAAAAGATAGTTGTCCCGGAGACATCTCTTTGGCAGTTCCAGCAAAAATCCTTCGTGACATTTGGAAAGCAATGAAAAACCTCGATACCATTGTTCCCGGTGTGCTCCACCCCTCAACAATCATGTACTATCCCGAAATAAAACTGTATGCCAATAAACCGGTTTTTACAGATGAGTTTTTCAATGTTGCCCCGTCAATCTATTTAGCGGGAGACGGAGCCGGAACAAGTCGGGGAATAACAGCGGCATGGGCTAGCGGAATCAGGGTAGCCGAAGGAATTT
>JAVEYA010000175.1:0-2624 GCA_034003745.1 Clostridia bacterium | reverse complement strand
GCTAAAATTTTGGCTAAAGCGGTTAATTGCTCCTCTATCGTGGAAGGGGAGCCTTGCAACAAATGCTTTAATTGTCAAAGCATTAATGAGGGCAGGTCTTTGGACGTGATTGAAATTGACGCCGCTTCCAACCGCGGAATTGATGAAATCCGCGACCTGCGGGAAAGAGTTGGCTTCGTGCCCACCCAGGGCAAGTATAAGGTGTATATTATCGATGAAGTACATATGCTGACTACGGAAGCCTTTAACGCGCTGTTAAAAACTTTGGAGGAACCGCCGGGACATGTGCTTTTTGTGCTGGCTACGACAGAGCCGCAGAAAATTCCGCCCACAGTGATGTCCCGCTGCCAGCGTTTTGATTTCCGTAAGATTATGCCGGCGGAAATGGAGGCCCGTCTGCAGGAAATCCTTGCGGCGCTCGGTCTGAGGACCCGATCCGGGGTGCTGGAACTGATCATCAGAAAAGCTGACGGCGGCCTGCGGGACGCCATTAGTATTCTGGACCAGTGTATCTCCTTTTCGCAGGAAGAAATCACACTGGAGACGGCTTATGAAGTCTTGGGCATGGTAAAAAACGAAGCTTTGAGCGCGATGATCCAGGCTTATATTGATAAAGACGCGCCCAACCTGTTGGTCTTAATTAATAAAATGCTGCAGGAGGGATTGGAACCGGGCCAAATCATTAAAGATCTGCTGGAACATTTGCGCAGCATGATCCTGCTCCTGGTCTGCGGACCGGAGACTGCCCTGGTGGTAGGTACGGCTGGGGACAAAGAAATATTACTGAAACAGGCCGGCCTTTTAGGCCTGGATTGGCTTTCCGCTACGGTAACCCTGCTTTCCAGAATTGACGCGGAAAGCAAATGGCGTCAGAATATGCGCATTGTCTTGGAGACGACGCTCTTAGGGTTGCTTGTCCAGGCGGAAGAGAAGAAGCCTGCGGCAGCGGTTAGAATGGAGAAAACACCGGCTGCGCCTAAGCCGGAAAAGGCAAATGCCGTCAAGGCGGAGGCGCCTCTTCCCACAACGGCTGCTGCTCCTCAGGCGGATCTGGCCGTAAAGGATATCTGGGATAAATTGATGCTGGCGGTCAAAGAAAAGAAAAGAACGCTGCATGCCGTGTTAGCGGTGAGCGAAGCCCAGGAAATCAAAGGGAGCGCGCTTGTAATTGTCTTTAAGAGCGGGTACACTTTTCATAAGGAAAAAATTGAGGAGACGGATAATAAAAAGTTTCTCGAGGAAATCCTGGAGAAATTTCTGGGTTCTAAACTGCAGGTGGTCTGCCGGCTGGAGGGAGAACCGGAAAGGATAGAAGACCCGGTACAGAAAGCGCGTGACTTATTCGGTCCGGAAGTGGTAACCATTAAAGACTGATGCAGATAAGATTAGGAGGTATTTAAAGATGGCTTTTGGCGGGAATATGCAGAAAATGATGAAACAGGTCCAGAAGATGCAGGCCGATATGGCCAAATTGCAGGAAGAGCTGGCCTATAAGCAGGTAGAAGCTACTGCCGGCGGAAACATGGTCAAGGCCGTTGTGAACGGTAAACAGGAAGTGGTGTCTATTGAAATCAACCCGGAAATCGTGCAGCCTGATGATGTGGAGATGCTTCAGGATATGGTGCTGGCGGCGATCAATGAAGCCCTGCGCAAGTCGCAGGAGATGGTCTCCCAGGATATGGGCAAAATAACGGGCGGAATGAAAATGCCGCCGGGCTTATTTTAATCTCTATGTACCAATACGCCAATTCCTTAACGAAATTGATTGAGCATTTTTCACGTTTGCCCGGGATTGGGCCTAAGACTGCGCAACGGCTGGCCTTTTTTGTACTGCAACTGCCGGAGGCTCAGGTGCGGGAATTTGCCGGGGCACTGACGGAGGCGAAAGAAAAAATTACGACCTGCCCTGCTTGCTGCAATCTTACCGATATCAAGCCCTGCAGCATTTGCGCCGACGATAGGAGGGACCGCTCCGTTATTTGTGTGGTGGAAGAGGCGAAGGATGTGGTGGCTATAGAGAAAACCAGGGAATTCCGCGGCCTCTATCATGTACTGCAAGGCTGTATTTCGCCGATGGAAGGCAAAGGACCGGATGATTTAACCGTCAAGGAACTGCTGCAGCGGCTTAAGGACGGCAGCGTTCAGGAAGTAATTATTGCCACCAATCCCGATGTGGAAGGGGAAACGACAGCCCTGTATCTGGCCCGGCTGTTAAAGCCCCTGGGGGTCAAAGCCACCAGAATCGCCCACGGCTTGCCGGTGGGCGGGGACCTGGAATATGCCGACACGGCGACCCTCTCCAGAGCATTGTCGGGACGCCGGGAAATTAATTGATTTAATTCTATTATAAGTTTGTATAAAACTCTTGCCTAATTTAGGCAAGAGTTTTTTGTGCATTTAGTTATTTACAGGCTATTGATTGAATAAATTAAAGATTGGGCAGAATAGAAATAAATTGTAAATATTAGGATGATAAATATGGAAAGAACGCTTTGGGGATTAAGAAGATCTGTTGAAAAGATAATCAAAAACAGTCTGGATTACCTGCATGAGGAAATGTGGGTAAACGGCTTTGGACAGGAAGACCAAAAGCGACTGGATGAAAACCAATTTTCTCTCTGTGA
>JAVEYA010000174.1:0-2803 GCA_034003745.1 Clostridia bacterium | reverse complement strand
GAAACTCTTGCTTCCAGCGGCTGATAACTACCGGACTGATTCCGTATTTGCCGGCAATTTCGTTGACGGTGGAGGCTTCCTGCAGCACCTCCAGGACCACCTTGGTTTTAAATTCGGCCGGATAATGGTTTCGCTTGTTCATGTCTCCAGTATAACTTATTTTTTCTCTCTTCGTGTCTCATCCTATGGGGGCATTATACTGAACTTACCCTCAAGAATAGATTTTATATTCCCATGATGGTATAATCTACACAAAGAGGGTTAATCAGGAGGTGACTTTATGAATACTGCAAAAAATGAAGCTATAAAATTACTTGAAGGGATTTCCGACCAAGCTACCTGGGAAGAAATCATGTATCAATTATACGTTAAAATGAAAGTCTCTGCCGGCTTAAATGATATGAACGAAGGTAAAGTGGTTTCAAACGATGAAGCTATTAAAAAGTTATTGGAGCATTAATTTATGAAACTTAATTGGTCCGATACCTCGATTAATGATATGCAGCAGATAAAAAACTATATTGGGCAAGGATCCCCGTATTACGCAGTGATTTTTATTAATAAACTGTTTGAAACCGCAAAAAAGGCTGTATCATTTCCTCTAATCGGCAGAATCGTTCCTGAATTCAATCGTGAAGATATACGTGAATTAATATACAGAAACTATAGAATTATATACCATCTAGGGGACAACGTAATAACAATATTAACCGTAATTCATGGTGCAAGAATATTAAAAACCGATACTATAAATTATGAATAACATCCCGCCTTACATACAAAATCAGCATTCTCTTAATAAGAGAGGAGTCCTTCCTAATACGAAAGGCTCCTCATTATATTTTCTTTTTCTCCCTACTTCAATTCCTTAATCAACTTCTCCAAAGCCCGCTTTTCGATGCGGGAGACATAAGAACGGGAAATACCCAGCATTTTAGCGATTTCTCTTTGGGTCTTCCTGAGACCGTTGGCGAGGCCGAATCTAAGCTCGATGACTTTTTTCTCCCGTTTGCCGAGGTATTTAATTCTCTTCAGCATCTGTTGAAACTCAATATTATTCTGGACAATATCCAAGACTACATCCGGCTCCGTTCCCAGCACGTCGATCAGACTGATTTCGTTAACACTATAAAATTGTCTGTGCATTATGAACGCACAGACAATACAGCAGACATTCTATACAGTGATTCTTCTTAATCTTTTACTTAGCTCTCTTCATTACTTCAATGGATTCATCATGCCCTTTAACAATTTCCAGTAAGTTGTCTACCTTGTTTTCGAGTCGGTCAAATCTTCTTGCGTTTTCTTTGCGGTCTAACTTAAGCGCCTCTTCAATCCGCTCTATCTGCTCACAATTGCTTTTATATCCATCGAATAGAGTAGATAATTTTTCACCATGCTCTACTTCTATTTTAGTCACAGTTCCTTCAAGATTAGTAAGCCGGGAATTAATGCCAGACACGTCTTGTTTTATACCAGTCATCTCTTGTTTTATACCAGTCATCTCTTGTTTTATGCCAGACACGTCTTGTTTTATACCAGTCATCTCTTGAGTTAATTGTGCTAAATACCCAAGGGCTTTATCTTCGAATTTATTATCACTCATAATTTCTTCCCCCTATATAAATGCTGAATAAGCATATTATACCATAATTATGGAAAGGCCATTGTTTATTTACTGAACATTTCGCCATCCTCTTTCAGAACAACACGCTCTGATATTCCAATGAATATAATCTCAATCCAAGAGAATTTTCGCATAAATTACAAGGAACGGCAGCAATTAAAGAAAATCGTTAAATGTGGCACTTCTCCTGCTAAGGCTTTTCTTCGCGCTAATATCATATTGCTATTGGATGAATCTACCAGTAAGCATATGAGCATTAACGAGATTGCCGATGCATTGAATACCACATCTACCAAAAAAACGAATTGAAACCACATCTTCGTAAATGTTGGTATATTCCCAAAAACGGCAGCGCGGCGTTTGTCGCTAATATGGAAGATGTACTCGATGTTTATCATCGCAGTTATGATCCAGCTATTCCTGTGATTTGCATGGATGAAAAGCCCTATCAGCTACTCGGAGAAATAAGAGCCCCTATACCGGCCCGCCCCGGTTCCATTGAAAAGTTCGATTCAGAATATGAGAGGTGCGGAACATGCAGCATCTTTCTATTTACTGAGCCATTGGGCGGCTGGCGGCATGTCTTTGCCAGAGAACATAGGAGGAAGACTGATTGGGCGATTGAGATCAAAAGGTTACTGGCCGAGTATTATCCGGATGCTGAAAAGATCTGTCTGGTGACAGACAATCTGAATACTCACAGTATATCTTCCCTCTATGAAACATTCCCGGCAGACGAGGCTCGTGCTTTGCGGCACTTGTATCCGAAGATATTATAGTTTTTGATTTAACAAAGGACTAGGTTGTTTTATTGATGCCCTTGCACTTGTATTGTTGACTGTACCGATCTTTTATCCGATAGCCGTAAACAATCTTGGTTACGACCCGATCTGGTTTGGCGTGATAGTTGTTCTAGTGGTGGATATGGGGGTTATTACGCCGCCGGTGGGGATGAATGTCTTTATAATCAAGGGTGTTGCGCCTGAAATACCGCTGGAGACGATCTTTAGCGGCATCTGGCCTTTTCTGATCGCTATTATTGTTTGTATAATTATCCTGATGGTTTTTCCGGGGCTGGTCACCTTTTTACCTAATCTGATGATGAAATAAGCAAGCCTAAGACAAGGGTAAGACAAACGAAACGTCCCCTTGTCCCTGGAACGAAAAAGTATAAAA
>JAVEYA010000173.1:331-2824 GCA_034003745.1 Clostridia bacterium | reverse complement strand
CCGACAGCTTCACCTATGAGGTTGCCGACGGCCAGGGCGGCACGGCGACGGCGACGGTGTCGCTGACGGTGACGCCGGTGGCCGACATCCCGACGCTCACGGGCTCGGGCGCCGGGGACGAGGACACCCGGATTCCGCTGTTTATCGATGCCTCGGTCCCCGACAGCACGGAAACGGTGGCCTCGATCACCATCGATGGCGTGCCGGCGGGGGCGAGCCTGGCGGTGGGAGCGGACAGCGGTCTGACCTTGACCGGGAACGTGTTGACCGGCTCGGGCGCCGGCGGCCGCTTCACCGATGCCGATTTGGCGGCCCTGGTGGAGGGCGGGTTGGTGGTCATGCCAGCTCCGAACGCCGATGCCGATTTCGAACTGCTGATCACCGCCACCTCGACGGACGGTGGTGTCAGCGAGGCCGTTCTGCCCGTCACTGTGGCGCCGGTCAACGATGCGCCGGAGACTTCCGATTCAATCGCCGAGACGACGGAAAACATCGTCCTCCAGGGGCAACTTTCGGCGAGCGACGTCGACGGCGACGAACTGACGTTTGCATTGGCCGAAGGCGGTGCGCCGGCTCATGGAACGGTGACGGTGAACGGCGACGGCACCTACACCTATACGCCCGATGCCGACTATCACGGCGCCGACAGCTTCACCTATGAGGTTGCCGACGGCCAGGGCGGCCTGGCGACGGCGACGGTGACGATAGCGGTTGCCAACAACGACGTTCATCTGGTTGGGACCAACCAGGATGACGTTCTGACCGGAGGTGCAGGCGACGACGTTCTTGAGGGATTGAACGGCGACGACGTTCTCGACGGCGGGGCGGGTGATGACAGCCTGTATGGCGGCAACGGGGACGACGTCCTGCTCGGCGGTCTTGGCAACGACGTTCTCCACGGTGAGAACGGCGACGACATCCTCGACGGCGGGTCGGGAAACGATGTTCTGGTTGGTGGTCTGGGCGACGACGTTTTGATCGGTGGGTCTGGCGACGACACGCTTCGTGGCGGGTCTGGCGACGACACGGTGGTGTTTGGGGGCAGTTATGCGGATTACACGATCACGCGTGGCGACGGCGGGATCGTGGTTTCGGGCCCGGACGGCACCGATGTGCTTGAGGACATTGAAACCCTGACATTTGGCGACGGCTCGGTTTCGGCGGCGACGCTTTGGGAGCCGCCTGTGGTGTCTTTGGAGGCTGCGGCGGGCTGGGAGGACGAAGGGATATCGCTTTCGATTTCGGCTTCGGTGCCCAACCCGATGGAGGGGATTGCCTCGATCACGATTGGGGGTATTCCGGAGGGGGCGTTGCTGTCGGCCGGATCTGACAACGGGGACGGCACCTGGACGCTGGCTTCCGGAGACTTGCCTGGCCTGACGCTGACGCCGCCGGCGGATTTCAATGGATCTCTTGATCTGACGGTTTCGGCGACGTCGACGGCGCTGGCGACGGCGGCGGTGACCAGCACGCCGGCGCCGCTGAGCGTTTCGGTCAGTCCGGTGGCCGACATTCCGACGGTTTCGGTTTCGGCGGCATCGGGGGACGAGGATTCGGTGTTGGCGCTGGCCATCTCGGCATCGGTTCCGAGCAGCACCGAAACGGTGGCATCGGTCACCATCGGCGGTGTCCCGGACGGTGCCGTGCTGTCGGCCGGCACGCGCAACGATGATGGAACGTGGACGTTGACACCCGCCCAGCTCGACGGACTGAGCCTGACGCCCGCCGCGGATTTCAACGGTGAGTTCGACCTGTCGGTGACGGCGACGTCGACCGACGGCGGCACGAGTCCGGCGGCAACGCTTGCCGTCGACGTCATGCCGATGCCGGAATCCGTCAATGTTCAATTCCGAGTCAGCAACGGCAATACGATGGCGCCCAACTGGGCGATCGCTGGCACCGACGGCGCCGATCTACCGGGACCCGACGCCTTCGGCCAGAGCGAGATCTTCGAGTTCGAAGGAAACGACATCGCCTACTCTTACGCCGACGCCGATACCGCGGAAGTGTCGCTGATCGACGCTTGGAACAGCGTCAAGAACATCGAGGCTATAAGCGAGCAATCGGCCGACGTCGTGCTGCGGAATTTCGTGCACACCGACGTCACTTTGGGCGATGGCGGCGACAGCACGGTTACCATCGACGGCGCGAAGCGTGGCACCATCGTCACCGGAGACGGCGATGATGCCATCGACATCGATGCGTTCAGCAACGACGATGGTTGGAGCAACCTGTTCGACATTCGCACGGGAGCGGGCGACGACGTCATCAACGTCACGGGCGACCGGGGCTTCACCAAGATTCTGGCCGAAGGCGGGATCGGTGACGATCGCATCACCGTCGACGGCCACTATAGCCAGGCGACGCTCGACGGCGGGTCGGGAAACGATGTTCTGGTTGGTGGTCTGGGCGACGACGTTTTGATCGGTGGGTCTGGCGACGACACGCTTCGTGGCGGGTCTGGCGACGACACGGTGGTGTTTGGGGGCAGTT
>JAVEYA010000173.1:0-231 GCA_034003745.1 Clostridia bacterium | reverse complement strand
GGATTGCCTCGATCACGATTGGGGGTATTCCGGAGGGGGCGTTGCTGTCGGCCGGATCTGACAACGGGGACGGCACCTGGACGCTGGCTTCCGGAGACTTGCCTGGCCTGACGCTGACGCCGCCGGCCGACTTCCACGGGACCATCGCCCTGGAGGTGACGGCGACGTCGACGGACGGCTCGACCAGCACGCCGGTGACGGTGCCGGTGAGCGTCTCGGCGGTGAACGACG
>JAVEYA010000172.1:0-2905 GCA_034003745.1 Clostridia bacterium | reverse complement strand
TGGGTGACAGGGCAGCAGGTTTTCTTACGCATCAAAAAAGAGAATGTACTGATTTTTTAGAGGTGGAGTATGGACAGACAAACAGCTGTAAAGAAACTGAAGGCCTTCTTAGGTCTTCAGCACGGCGTCGTCGGTGTGAAGCTGGTAAAGTCTTGGCAGGAATATGCCCGCTATCAGGGTATCGAGCTGAAGAAACCGATGTATTATTGCGTTGCCGTCAAATCAGCCATGAAAGGCCATAGTATTAAGATGAACAAGACGACAGCCGGGTGCGGCGGAGGAAACCGGGCCCTGGGATTGCTCGAATCGCCCCCTGAGTTTTTTGACGGGACAAACGGTGCGAAACTAGGCCTGTATAAGGATGCGGCAGTTGCGGCAGCCGTGGCGCATGCAGTACCGATTTGTCCGCCGGATACGTACGGCGTGGTGATTAAGCCTCTGGAAATGTTTGAAGATGACCCCGATGTCGTCTTGCTGGCCGCTTCTCCCCGGATGATTATGCGCGTCTTGCAGGGTTATACCTATACCTATGGTCTGCCTCAGGGCATGCAAATGTCCGGCAACCGGGCGGTTTGTCTGGAGTGCACGGCCACGCCGCTGAAGACACGAAGCCTCAATGTTTCAATGTTTTGCGCCGGTACCCGCTATAATGCCGGCTGGCAAGACCATGAGGCCTTGACGGGTATCCCTTTTAACAGGTTTTACGGAACGGTCAAAGGGATTGAAGATACCGTCAATCCCATCGAATTGGATAAAGAAAAGAAACGTATTGAAGCGGAGTTGCAACGGGACAACACTTTAGAAATAGAGGTTGAATATGGAAAAACTTATTTCAGGCAATATTAAAAAAAGAAGCGTCCAGGACAGAAAGGCGCTGCTTGTCCGCACTGTCTTTATCATTGTTGGAATAGCGCTTTGGGAGATGCTGGCGCGCAATAATATCAAGATCGCTTTTTACACTAGCTTTCCCAGTGCAATAATAACCAATTTGCTTGAATTCGCCCTGAGCGGGGAATTGTTCCGTCATGCCTTTATAACCCTGAGAGAAGCCTACTTGGGACTGTTGTATGGCACTGTGGCCGGCATTGTTCTGGGAGTCATTTTCAGTCAGTTTCCGACTACCGGCCGCATTTTCGTGCCGGTCATCGCGGCGGTGCAAGGGATCCCGCAATTGACGCTGGCTCCGTTATAT
Source organism: Clostridia bacterium (assembly GCA_034003745.1). GTDB lineage: Bacteria > Bacillota > Peptococcia > DRI-13 > PHAD01 > JAVEYA01. The sequence goes on along the minus strand of JAVEYA010000172.1, from coordinate 1,713 downwards.
ATTCTTTGGTTCGGCATCGGCCTGAAATCCAAAGTGGCCCTGGCCGCCTTAATGGTCTTCTTCAATGTGTTTTTCGCCACATACAACGCCATCAAAAATATCGATCAGAAGCTGATCGAATCGGCCACTTTATTGGGAGCCGGTAAAACACAGATTTTATGGCATGTGGTCATTCCCACCAGTATGCCCTGGATTATGACCGGCGTCAGAATCGGCGCCAGCATCTGCATGGTTGGAGCCATTATCGGAGAATATATCGGCGCAGCGGGCGGCCTGGGGTATATGGTCACCTATGCTTCATCCTTTTTTCAGATCGACCGGGTCATGGCTTGTATCGCGGTGCTGTTAGTCATTGGTTTGCTGGTTACCACGATCCTGGAAAGGGTGGAACGCTATCTTTTAAGATGGCGTTCGGAAACAAACTTGACGATTAATTCCGGCAAAACCGCCGGAGCTAATTAATATGGAAGAAAAATGGAGGCAGAATGAATGAGAAAACAGATTTCAGTTATTTTGTTATGTATGCTCTTGGCGGTATCCTTGATAGCGGGATGTTCCAACAGCCGGCCGGCTCCGGCCGCCAATGACCCGGCTTCAGCTCCCGGAGCGCCGAAAGAATTAACTAAAATTAAAATTTCCACGATTGCCGGTCCAAGTTGGGCTTCATTATTTGTAGCGAATAATGAAGGGCTTTTTGCCAAATACGGGCTGGAAGTCGAGTTCACATTACCCGGCGGTCCCAAAGGCTTCCAGGCTATGCACGCCGGTGAATGCGAGTTTGCCATGTTGTCGCAGGAACCGCTTCTGATCGCACAGGAACAGGGTATCCGCTCCAAGATTTTAGCTACTATGCTAAAGAGCAGGGTCTATGGGATTATCGCACATCCGGATATTACAGAAATTTCCCAGTTGAAAGGCGCGGTTATTTTCGGCAGTGATCCCGGTTCCGCTCCCTTTACCTTTACACAAACCGTGCTGAGGGATGGAGGCATCAACCCGGACAAAGATGTAACTTTTATGCAAATGCCGATGGATGCGGCTGTAGCCGGTCTGGATAAAGGGGAAATCAAGGCTGCCTTTATCAATATATCCAAGCTGCCGGAGTTAAAGGACCTGGAATTTAATACCCTGGTGAATACGACCCGGGAAGCAGACTCCTTGAAATACCTGGGCAACGACGAATTTCCGGCGGAAATGATCTGCACCACGGAAGAATACGCTCAGAAGAATCCGGAGGTATGCCAGAACCTGGTCAATGCGATCATTGAAGCGCAGCTCTGGATCAAGGACCACACAGACAGGGAAGTAGCGCAGTCGATTGCCAAAGACCTTATCGCGCTTCCTTTGGATATTCTGGCTGAAGAAATCGCTATTATGAGAGATGTGTACAGCACTGATTGCTTCGTCTCCGAAGCAGGTCAGCAGGCCGTCATCGATATGCTGGTATCTTCAGGCGTTATTAAAACCAATATTCCTTATGCCGATGTTGTGGATATGACCTTTGTTAATAACTACGGCAAATAAAGTAAACAGTATAACCTCCCTGCAAAGGAGCCATGAGATGATAATAACCTCATGGCTCTTTTAATTATTTTTATCTTGTGGGAAGAAAAAAATTATTTCCGCGTTATATTATTAGAGTAGAGCGTTGTGCAGAAGGGAAACGATATCCATGGATTGCTCCGACCAGGAAATCATCCGGCAAGTAAATAA
>JAVEYA010000171.1:0-3026 GCA_034003745.1 Clostridia bacterium | reverse complement strand
GGTTGCGCCCCCTGGCTGCCCGCGTTCTGTGAACAGCCGGAAACACTGAGAATTGCGACAAGCGCTAACAGAAAAATAAACGTTTTTTTCAAATGATTCATTATTTATACCCTTCCTCCTTAAATAATTATTATATAGAGAATTGCACCATCGTTTCGTACCCCGCAGCGCGGGCTTATGCACTCAGCATGGGTATACAGGCCTTGACGCATTCCCCCTTGCTGTTGAACGCACTGGTAATCTTCACTTCCACCCCGTAAGCGGACCTTAGGTTTTCCTCGGAGACTACTTCGTCCACCGGTCCCACGGTAATGAGGCTGTTGCGGTGGATCAGCGCCGCCTTGGTGGCGCAGAGAAAGGCATGGTTGGGGAAATGAGAGGTCATCACAACGCCCAGTCCCTTAACGGCCAATTTGTTGATCTGTTCCAGAACGCACATCTGATTACCGAAATCCAGATTGGAGGTGGGCTCATCCAGCACAAGAAATTCCGGGGTTTGGGTCAGCGCCCGGGCAATCAGGACCATCTGCCGCTCTCCGCCGCTGATTTCCGTATATATTTTATCTTTCAGGTAGGAGATGCCGATTATTTCCAAAGCCTCTTCCGCAATATGCCGGTCCTCTTTGGAGGGAGCGGAAAAGGCGCCTATGTGGGCGGTCCTGCCCATCAGCACAACATCAAAAACCTTGTAAGGAAAGGGAGGATCATGCGCCTGGGGGACATAGCCGATGGCCTTGGCCAGGGCTTTTTGCGTCCAGAGCCGGGTGGGCCGCTCGTTCAGCAGCACTTCCCCCTCCAGTAATGGGAGAAAGCCGAGGATGGATTTGAACAGGGTCGTCTTGCCGACGCCGTTAGGTCCCAGCAGGCAGAGGATCTCGCCGGAATGAATGCTGAGGCAGACGTTGTTGATGATTTGCCGTTTCCCATAGCCGCAACTGACATTTTTTAAGTCTAATTTCATGTCCACCCCTTCTTTCTTTTCATCAGCAGATAAATAAAGAACGGCGCGCCAATAATCGAGGTCAGGACGCCTAAAGGCAGTTCCATCGTGAACAGGCTGCGGGCAAGGTTATCTACCAGAAGCAGAAAAGCCCCGCCGATAAGAAAGGAGGCGGGAAGAAGCGTTTTGTAATTAGGGCCCACCAGAATCCGGGACAGATGAGGAATCACCAGGCCGACCCATCCGATGATCCCACAGACTGCCACAGCAGCCGCCGTAAGAAGCGTGGAAGACAAAATGACCGCCAGCCGGATCCTTTTCGTATTCACGCCCATGGCCCGGGCTTCTTCATCCCCGAATACCATTACATTCAACTGCCAGCGGAGTAAAAAGAGCGGAATCACGCCGATCACCAGAGGCAGAATAATGATTTTAACGTCGTTGAGGCAGGCCGCCGACAGCCCGCCCATCAGCCAATAGGTGATTTCCCGCAGCTTGTTGTAAGGGTCCGCGACATATTTGATCAGGGTGATAAAAGAGGAAAACAGAGTGGATACGACCATCCCCGTAAGAACCAGGATCAGGATGGCGTCCTTGCCCCGGCTGACTGCCGAGCTGATAGAATAAGACAGCACCACGGCAATGAGGCCGAACAAAAAGGCGCTTCCCTGTATCCCAAGGATACCCAGGGAAAGCAATATCCCCATGGCAGCGCCAAACCCCGCCCCTGCCGACGCCCCCAGGATATCCGGAGATACCATCGGATTCTTGAACAGCCCCTGATACGCCGTTCCGGAGATAGCCAGGGCGCCGCCCACCAGAACGGCTGTGATGATTCTGGGCAGCCTGACCTTGATAACAACCGACTCAATCATTTCAGGGCAATTGGAGGGGATGCCCGCAATCTTGGCATAGAATATTCGGAAAATATCGGAAACGGGCACGAAATACCGGCCGATGACAAAGGAAATGAGAATGATCCCCAGCAGTAAGGCAAACAGCAACAGCAGTAAGACGGGCTCGCTGCTCGTTAAGGCCTGCTTTACGGCTTTTATTTTCGTCAGTCCGGCAGGGGTTCCAGACTTTGTTCTCAGCATGGGAACGCTCCTTCACCCAAGACGTGTCTTGATTTTTCTGCAGCTTCATTTAATATATATTCTTTTATGTATCTTTTCTTACCCAATTATCATTTCACCTCTTGATATTATTCATATTTTTTTTAATTATTAATACGTTTTATAACATTTTACTACGTTATATTTTATAATACATAACGTCAAAAGACAATGTGTATTATTTATTCTATATAATTATTTGCCAGTGATTTATTACTGCTTAGAATTGGTAGCATTGGTTACAGTTTTTTCAGTTTTATGGTATAAAATATACTTAGGAAGAGAAAAAGGAGGTCCAAATGATGATTGAAACTATTTTTACTTTTACCAAAGGAAATGATAAACAAATTGAAAAAATCCGGGAAGATGAAAAGACCGGGATAGGACACTTTATCCTGCCCCCGGCGGAAGCAGCGCCTGAACACGATGCGAACTCCACGGTCTACATAATCGTCGTGCGCGGCATTATCACACTGCAGTTGGACGACCAGGAGGCCCATACTTATCCGGCCGGCAATATTATAGAAATTCCCCGCCAAACGAAAATGAATATTAAGAACGCCGGCGATGAAACTCTGGAAGCTTTTGCGCTTAGAGTATTTTAAACTGAAATTCCGAACTTAAATTGACATTTTGCCGCTGCGTGCATATAATAATTGATGTGTAAAATTCGTGCTGGCATAGCTCAGTCGGTAGAGCAGCTGATTCGTAATCAGCAGGTCGGGTGTTCGAGTCACCTTGCCAGCTCCAGTAAAAGCAAAAAACCGCAAGAGATTGCGGTTTTTTTATTTTTAGGATAAAAGGGCTTTTTAGCCTCATTGGGTACTATTTGGGTATTATGTTTTGTTGCCGCCGCGCTAAAGTGGCGTAAAGCTGACGGGATTGCCTGACCGAAAGTTGCTGTATATAATGACCATATTACGCGGAAAGGAAAGACGCCCCTGTTAGGTATGTTACTGCTTGCAACAGTA
>JAVEYA010000170.1:0-3042 GCA_034003745.1 Clostridia bacterium | reverse complement strand
ACGCTCTTCCGATCTTTGGTATTGTTACGCCTCCGGTGGGATTGAACCTGAACGTCGCCGCCAATCTGGCAGGCGTATCCATTGATATGACCATCAACAGACACCTCTGGCTCTATATGTTGGCTGCTATTATCGTCTTGATTCTAATTAGTATTTTTCCGCAGATTATCATGTGGCTGCCCAATCTTATTTACGCTAAGTAATTAAAAATTATTGTCAGAGAAGGGGTGGGTAAAGAATGAGCAAGTTTACTTTATATCCGCTTCATTTAGGCGTCATTACGCGCCGAAAATCAGAAATGGCCTATAACCTGGACCCGGAAATATTCCTTGATTTGCCTGTTATAGCCTGGTATCTGACGGACGGCAAACAAAAAATCCTGGTGGATACCGGCGGAAGCGCCCCGGATGGCGTCCGCTTCATGCCGTATACCCAAAGCGAAGACCAGAAGATAGACAAGCAGCTCCTAAAGATAGGCGTGAAACCGGAAGAAATCGAGTCCGTCATCCTCACACATTTGCACTGGGATCATGCTTCCAACAATCAGTTGTTCCCCAATGCCAAATTTTATGTGCAGAAAGCCGAGCTGCAATACGCGGTAGCGCCCATACCCCTGCACATTAAGAGCTATGACTTGCCGCTGATTTTCCAGACCAAATATGAAGTTCTGGAAGGTGATACCCAATTTACGGACGGCATTGAATTAATTCTTACGCCCGGACACAGTCCCGGCTCACAGACTGTACTGGTGGATACGGAAAAGGGGATTTATGCGCTGACGGGGGATTTGCTCAATCTGATTGAATGCTGGAACAGAACGCCCAAGGTCGCTAATGGCTGGCATACCGATCTGGTGGATTGCTATAAAAGCTTTGATAAAGTAGCCAAACGGGCGGATTTCATTCTGCCCGGACATGAACCCGGAATTCTGGATCATCCCCAATATCCCTATTAAATAAAATGAGTTCTCAGAAAGAAGGTTGTGACGATGTATTACCCTGAAACGGAAAAATATCGTTGTGTCATCATGCGAGGCGGCACCAGCAAGGGGATATTCCTTCTGGAAAACGATTTGCCGCTGGAAGCAGAGCTTAGAGACAAAGTCATCCTGAACATTTTCGGCTCACCGGATAAACGTCAAATCGACGGGTTGGGGGGCGCGGATACATTGACCAGTAAGCTGGCTATTATCGGGCCTTCCAGCAGGGAGGACGCGGAAGTCAATTACACCTTCGGGCAGGTGGATCTCACCAGTTCCTTTATTGACTATGGCTCAAATTGCGGCAATATTTCTTCAGCTGTCGGTCCATACGCCATCCAGCAAGGTCTGGTCAAGGCCGTGGAACCCATCACCAAAGTCAGAATTTACAATACCAACACTAAGAAAACCTTTGTTTCGGAAGTACCGGTGGAAAACGGACGTCCGAAAGAAACCGGCGATTTTAAATTGGCGGGCGCGCCCCGCACAGGCGCCCGGATTAATCTGGATTTTGCGGGGACTGCCGGCGCCCAGACGGGAAAATTATTGCCGACCGGTCGGGTCAAAGATATTTTGGATGTCGAAGGTGTGGGAGAGGTAACCGTCTCCCTGGTTGATGCGGCCAGCGCTACCGTATTTATCAAAGCGGCCGACCTGGGTTTGACCGGAGGGGAAACGCCTCAGGAAATCGACAGCGATCCGCAACTCTTGGATAAACTCGAAAAAATCAGGGCCAAGGGCGCTGAGAAAATGGGTATCGTGAAGAAATGGCAGGATGCCGTAACGGGTATGCGAGCCGCACCTTTGATCGCTTTGGTAGCGCCTTCGCTGGACTATGTCGATTTCATCACCGGTTCGACCATCCAAGCGGAAACCATGGATTTTGCCGCGCGCTGTATTTTTATGCAGGTAACGCATAAGACTTATTCCGCTACCTGTACTGTTTGTACCGGCGCAGCCGCACTGCTGCCCGGAACCGTTGTCAATGAGGTCATGCGCAAAGACCGGGACGAGAAGGAGCCCGTCCGCTTTGGCCATCCCGGAGGCATCATTGATATTGACGCCAGAGTAGAAAAAGAAGGCGGAGAATTTGTACTTAAACGGGCCGCAGTGGGCAGAACAGCCAGAAGAATCATGGAAGGCTATGCCTATGTGCCGTACCAGTATCTGCAGGATTAATCCCGGGAATAGAGTTCTAGTGTTTCTAAGGAACAATAAAAGGGAGGTAAGATAATGTTTAAGAGGAAAACAATCCGTATCATTTGTTTGTGTGTCATTGCTTCTTTGGTTCTGGGTTTGGCAGGGTGCGGTAAAAAGCCGGCTGAAAATCAACCTGCAACCCCGGCGGAGGACACCAGGACCTGGGTGTTGAAGGCCGGACACGTCTTGAGCACGGAACACCCCTATCAGTTGGCCTATCAGAAAATGGACCAACTCCTGCAGGAACGCACCAAGGGCAGAATCAAGCTGGAAATTTATCCGAGTTCACAGTTAGGCAATGAACGTGATTTGTTTGAAGGCGCCCAAATGGGTACAGTTGACCTGGCTGTCGGCGCCACTGCTCCTTTGGCTAACTTTAACAAGGAATTCTTGATTTTTGATCTGCCTTATCTGTTCGAAAGCCGGGAGCATGCCTACGCCGCTTTAGACGGTGATTTCGGAAAAGACAAATTTAAAAAATTGGAAGCCAACAATATGATTGGTTTGGCTTACTGGGAAGCAGGATACTTTGATGTTTTAAACAGCAAACGCGATGTGAAAACTCCCGATGATATGAAGGGTCTGAAGATTCGTGTTATGGAAAACGAACTTTTCATGGAAATGATTAACGCCTATGGCGCAACTGCTGTCCCCATGGCCTGGAGCGAAGTATTTACCTCCATCCAAAACGGCGCTGTGGACGGCACTTCTAATCCCATCGTGACCATCGCCACTAGTAAATTGCATACGATCGCCCAGCATTTTACCATTGCCGAGCCTATTTACAGCCCAATTCCGCTGATCATGAGCAAGGCCACCTATGATTCCATGCCGGCAGATCTGCAGAAGATTATGCGTGAAAC
>JAVEYA010000169.1:0-3056 GCA_034003745.1 Clostridia bacterium | reverse complement strand
CTCTTCCGATCTTGGGCGGTAGGCCCCATGATTATCACCATCCGGGAACTGACCGGCGGAAAGAATGTCTTAAGCGTCCCCCTGGCTACGGCGGTGGGTGCGGCGGTCTTAATTTCCTGGTCAGTTTTCGGCAATCTGTAGGAGGTGGGGAGAATGGAGACGGAATTGCAAAAAGGGAAAGGATTTAGGTCCCTGGTCAGACGATTATGCTTCGCGGCCATGGGGGTAGGCGCGCTGGCCAATCCTCTGGACCTCTTGAACCCGTACAATATTGGATTCGGCGTCTTCTGGGGGCTTTTATTCGGAGGGTTTTTCCGGCTGTTCCTGAAAGGATTCCTAAGTTTGCTCAATGGCCAGTTAAAAAAGGAAAAAGGAAAGGAAACCATCCGCTATGCCGTGGACAACGGGATGCTGTTTTTAGCCCCCTTTAGCGTAATGCTTTTAATTGCCGTCTATTACCTGGGCTGGGCCATGACCATCCCCTTCATCTCCGCGGGAATCATGGCGGTCGGCACGGCCTCCAGCATCGAAATAGGGAAACTGCTGGGCAAGTCCGGCCTCAAAAATACCGTTGCTTCAGCAGGGGTATCCTTTGTCTTTTCCTTACTGTGGACCTTATCCTTTGCTTACTTGAACAGAGCCCCGTCTTATCTGGAAGGCGGCGTCAATCTGGTGCGCTCCGTGATGGGAGGTGGCGGATTATGAGAAAGCTCCCGGCTAAAATATTACTGCTGGTTTTTATCTTAGTGAATTTGCTGCCTTTACCTGTCCTGGCTGCCGGTAATACCCCGCGGCCCCAGAAACCCTATGAAAAGGTGGCTGTGAAAAAAGGGGATTGGTATACGAACCGAATTTCCTATGACAACAAGTCCCAGCTGATAGTCGGGTATAGGGGAAGTTATGAGACACAGGCGGAAAAGCCGGTGTTGGAATTTTCCCTGCCTGAAAAAACCCTCCTTACCGGCATCTATATTCCCTATGAAGGCAGGGTCGAAGAAGATGTGACGCTGACGGTTAATGCCAGTAGTGGCAATGTGTATCAAGGCTTCACGGCGATTGCAGATAGTACAGGAGGTATCAGTGAGGAGAATAATGGAGAAGAGTCTCAGCAAGAGATTCATACCTTATATATTTTTACTCCGGAAAACAACTTGGTTTTGCCCCAAGGTGCCTATACTCTTAATCTAAATGGAAGTGCGTTGCCGGCAGACGCTTTTCTGATTAAAGGATACAATTACGCAGCTTATCAAAAGTATCAGGAAGACCTTGTGGAATGGGCCCGGGAAAAGGATGAACCGGGAGAGGCTGAGGAAGTTTATGTAAGCTTTGGGAATAAGGATATTCTAGCCAGTTATGAACAGTTTATCGAGGGCGAGGATGAAAAAGGTGAGCCCTCCTGGCAAAAAGCACCCAATAAATACGTGGCCCCCGCCTTTACCCTGGACGGGGAATACACCATCGACGAGATTATTCTCAGCACCTGGAATGACGGTCAGGGCGCTGCTCCCGGTCTCATCAGCATCCTGAATGAAGCCGGCGGGGAGGTCGCCTCCTATCGGGCGCAAGGGGCCAGTCAAGGCGGCGCGCCCAATACGCTGTGGGCGGTAATGCCCGGACTCTTATTGCCCGCCGGTGTTTATACCATCCATATGGATATGCCGGAGGTCCTGGACTACGACGAAGGGGGAGAGCCTGTTTTTCATGTGGAAGCATCAGTCCCTGCTGCCCCCCAGACCAATTTTACGGGGACCTATCGAATCTGGGCGGAACTCTATAAAACCAACACCCTGATTGGCGCGATCAAGGCGGATAAAGCCAGCTTTGAACTGGAGGATTTTGAGCTGACAGTACTGGATAAGGGCAGTTTTATCGAGCTGATCGGTAATTTCGAAGGACTGCCCTTCTCCCAGAATTGCGAAGTAACCGAACGGGAAAAAGGCCAGCTTAAAGCCAAATTCAATTTCACCGCGGATCTGACGAAGCTGCCTTACAAAGCGAAAATCGGGGCCATCGCGGAGGTTGCGCTGACCGAAGGGAATGCCGGCCGGATCGACATCGCCATGGCGGGCCAGGGCTTTTATTCCCGTGCCGCTTCCAAGGAAAAGGGCGCGGATGAAAACGTATATTCCCTGACCCTGCGGGGCAACCAAGTCAAAAAAGACCTGCCGCCCTTTGTGATGACAGCCATCGCCACAGCCTACGGCGCAGGCAATATTCCAGGTCCCGATACCCCGGCCCAAGCCGTGGCGGGTATACTCTTTCCCCCACTGGTGGCCTTGGTGGTGAGTGTGCTGCAGGAACTGCTGAAGCCGAAGGAACTGGTCTCCAAACTCTCCGTGGGTGAGCAAGCTATGAAGGACGCCAATCGCTCCCTGGGCAAAGGCTTATATACCGAGGAAGAAGCCAGGGCCTGGGCTACTATGGCTGACGCCTTGGGCGCCAGCGGCGGCGATGAACAAGACGCCTTTTCTGTCGGTGACAACGAACGGCCCGGCGGGGCGGACTATGTGGCGCCCAAGGAGAGTGGCTTCGGCGGCTCCGATGACTATGACAGTGAAGGGTTTGAACAGGAAGAAAACGGCTATGAGGAATACGGTCAAGAAGAGTACGGTTATATTGAACCGGCCGCGCCGGAAAAGGTCTTCGGCAGTGAGCGGGAACAGTTGGAAGCGGAGAGAAATGAGTGGCTGGAAAACTTAAAGTCCTCTAAAAACTCGGCTGATCCCGACGATCCTCGCAGCGCCGAGCTGCATAAGGAATATGAGAACTATATCAACTCTTTGAACGAGCGGATTGACAGATTGAGCGCGGCGCAGCAAGCCGCTAAGCAGGGCGCCGCCCGGCAGACCATGACCGTCCAGGTGGACCATACCGGCCGGACCGCGGAGATCGCCTATACCCCGGAAACGGATACCTGGCATAACACCGAGACGGGCAATGAATTCAATATGGAGACGTATAAAAGGGATGTGGCCCCGAACTTTGCCCAAGACAAAGCCTTTATTGAGGAGCAAAGAAGAAAGCTGGAAGCGGGAGATACGGCTATGGACCAGGCC
>JAVEYA010000168.1:0-3058 GCA_034003745.1 Clostridia bacterium | reverse complement strand
GGCGAGAACCTGACCGAGCGTCAGCTCGAACAAATCGCACGGGCTGTCAGAGCCTGCCGTAGAACCGAAAGCATCATCGGCGGCATACGTGCTTTCACACGCGGCGCGAGATCGGATAAAACCGCCGTCGATATATACGATGTGGCAAGAGAGGCTTTCGAAATGGTCGAACGTCTGTCCAGCCCGAAGATCGGATTCCATATCGACCTCGTGCCGGGGAGGTATCTGGTTCTCGGCAACGCGGATTTATTGTATCAGGTTTTCGTCAATCTCGGCGTGAATGCGGCGCAGGCCATCGAGGAACGCGGCGTTCATGCGGGCGATTATATCAACATGACCGCAAAACATGTTTCCATCGGCCGTAATGAGCTGGCCGGCCTGGATCCCGGCGGGTACATTCGCATCAATGTCGAGGACAATGGTGTCGGCATGACCGAAACGGTGAAATCCAGAATCTTCGAACCGCTGTTTTCGACAAAGCGCAAGCAGGGTAAAGGTCAGGGACTCGGTCTGGCAATGGTACACAACATCATCATCAAGGATCACGGCGGGGCGATCAATATCGATTCCGAGTATGGCTCGGGTACGGTATTCCATATCTATCTGCCCGATGCCTCCAAGGGTAACACCGCCGAGAAAGGGAGCGCTTACGAAAATGCCGCCGACCTTGTCCTCGTTGTTGTCGATGATGCGGATGTCAGCGAATTCACCGGCGAAATCCTGAAAATGAGGGGATACCGTGTTCTGGCCGCGTCCAGTTCATCAGAAGGCATCGTCATGCTCAGGAAACACACGAACGACGCGGCAGCAGCCATTATCGACGCCGACATCAAAGACTCCGTCGGGAGAAACGCGCTCGAAGCCATCCTCAAGACGGCGAACGGCACCCGCATCGTTCTTTTGACCACCGGCGAAAAGCCATTGCCCGCAAGCGCCTGTAAAATATCCGCTGTTCTTCGCAAACCTTTCACTGTCGATACTCTCGCGCATGCGGTGCGTCGGGCGCTCGACAAATAATCGCGGTTACGGAGATCAGATGTCCATGACGCTCCTGAGATACCGAATCTCGTCGACGATCTGAAACGATCCGCCGCCCTCGTGAAAATTATAGCGCCAGACACGTATGTCTTTTTGTCCCGCATAGTGATTGTAAGCCGCATAGACAGTCGAGGGCGGGCAGGTATCGTCCATGAGTCCCACGGAAAAGAGCGCCTTCGCGTTGCCTCTCGCGGCGAAATTCACCCCGTCGAAATATGACAGCGTTTCGAACACACGGTCGACCTTGTCGCGGTGTACGCGGAGGAAATTGGCTATTTCGAGGTATGGTGTTTTGTCGGTGATTTCCGTGGCGCGACGGTAATGGCAGAGGAACGGCACATTCGGCAGGATCGCGCGGATGTCCGGCGCGAGAGCCCCTGCGGCGATGGTGATGCCGCCGCCCTGGCTGACGCCCCTGAGCGCGATGCGTCCGGGATCCACCGCCGTATGCGAGCGCGCGGCCTCGACAGCCCTGACGGCATCCGTGAAAACCCTGCGGTAATAATATGTCGAAGGATCATATACGCCTCTGGTCATGAAACCGGGGAAGTGAGGCGTCGAACCGTCCGGCTCGGGATCGGGCGTGTCGCCGTGCAGCCATGAACTCCCTTGTCCCCTCGTGTCCATGACGAAATGGGCGTAACCCGCGCTTGCCCAGACAAGCCAGTCGGTGGGATACCCGCGTCCGCCGCCATATCCGATAAACTCGACGACACAGGGAAGAGCGCCGTCCGCATAAGCGGGAAGATTCAGCCAACCCTTGATTCTCTGTCCGCCATATCCTGAAAACGTCACATCGTAGGTGCGGACATTTCTGAGCCCGTAATCTACCGTCTCGAATACGGGGTCGAGGGGATGCGACCGTGTTTCGTCGAGTGTGCGCTGCCAGAACTCGTCGAAGTCCGAGGGTTCGTCGCGCGGAGGCAGGTACGTAACCAGTTCCTGTTCGGTCAGGTCGAAAAACGCCATGTGTTCTCTCCATGAAAGATGTATTTTTTAAGGGTGTTGGTTTGTTTTCTATGACGTTCTGATTACAGGAAAATACGCGGACACGGCGCAAAACGGAAATGTAATTTGCCTCAGGGCGGCGTCGAACCCCCCGTATCGGTCCTTGAATCGCCATCGCACAGGGAAAGGAACCGGATTGATGAGCATCGTTACGAAACATATCGAATTAAGCACGCACGGAAACGCCGAAAGCATCGACATCACCGGCAACATTCGCGACGCACTGAAAGATACCGGGCTGTCCGATGGTGTCGTGACAGTGTTCGTACCCGGCGCGACAGGCGCTTTGAGTACGGTCGAGTATGAACCCGGCCTCATCAAAGATATGAGCGAGCTGTGGGAACGGCTGGTTCCCGAGGGTCAAGAGTACTATCATGACCTGAAATGGGGTGACGGCAACGGGCATTCCCACCTGCGTGCAACGCTTATCGGGCCGTCCCTGTCGATACCGTTCACTGGTAAGGCGCTGACACTCGGGACATGGCAGCAGGTTATCTTCATCGATTTCGACGTTCGTCGCCGGACACGACGCATTGTCCTGCAATTCATGGGGGAATGAAGTCTTGACCACACAAAACGGCAATTCAGCGCGCGAATGATATCGTGTGTCCTGTCCGTAAGAGAAACCGACTGTGCTTCAGCGGATATTCTTTGTGCGTATGCCTGATAACTAGACCTGTTGGTGTTTGTGTGCCGATCGCACGCCATGTGGATGGCAATTGTATTATTATTGCTCCGGCGCTAAACATTGACAGAGAATTGTCGATAAAGACCCCCCCCTCGGCTGCGCCGTTTCCCCCCTCTCAGGGGGGATATCTTTCATGAAAGGGGTATAATCATTAGTCATTATCGATGTTTATCAGCCTGCACAATAATATATGGTTAGGTCAAACATGGTTGATACGCGAAATGCCTGTCAGCACAAAAAACAGCAACGATGAAGAGCGGTTTGTCTTTGTTTCCATGCGGAAGAAACCCGGTCGGTTCACATTGTTTTGTGTCGATCTCTCGG
>JAVEYA010000167.1:0-3065 GCA_034003745.1 Clostridia bacterium | reverse complement strand
CTGTATTTAAAAACCAGTTACTTACGATTGTATAACAGCTTTGATAATTATCAATTACAATAAGTTTCTTTTAGCAAAAAACTCTTGTGAAGTGAGACCTATTTTATTATCCTCAAGTCATGGTTAAGAGGATTCTTGCGCTCTTACTTCTTTTTTTAACTTTTAGCTTCTCTTTATTAAACGCATCCGAACTTAAAAAAATAACGACAAACTATTTTTCAATCATCTTTGATGGGGCTGAATTAGCAAGTGCAAATACAATTGCCTCTTTTGCCGATCAACAATTTGAAGAATTGGTAGAGAAGTTAGACTACCAACCAAAAGAGAGAATTGTTGTTCTTTTAGCAGGTAATTATATAAGCTCCAACGGCTTTTTCAGTCCCCTCAAACCAAAAATTGTCCTCTACACAATCGATACCGACTCAAGATTAACGGGACAAAGAACCGAAAGTTATTTAAAGGCACTTTTCAGACACGAATTAACCCACTATATCCACTTAACCGAACCCTCGGCTCTTGTAAAATACCTTAGACCTATCTTCGGTCCGGCTTCGGCAATTCTTAACACATTTTTAATGCCGTTGTGGTGGATAGAGGGAATTGCCACCTACCATGAACAGGGAAGATTGCATTCAAAAGAGTTTGAACTTCTCTACCACTCTCCGATAGCCGAAAAGAGAGTCATCAACCTTGCAAAAGGTTCTTACCACTCCCCTGTTGAACCGTACAACCGCCCCTATGCAATCGGTTTGATGACAATTAACTACCTTTTTAAAAACTACCAAGAAGGCTCTTTTGCTAAAATAAACCGCTCCTTTACTAAAAATCCCATATTGGGTATAAACAGGGCATTTAAAAACACCATTGGAATAAGTGCCAAAGAACTTTATAAGAAGGCTGCTGATGAGATTGAAAAAGGGTATGTCGATTACCAAAAGCCCAACACCTATTCACCGGCAACTGACAAAAATTTCTATCTTCCGTTTTATACCGAAAAAGGGTTAATCGGTCTTGGTTACAGTGCTTCTGTTAACGGCTTCATTTACGATTATGAAAATAATAAGGTTTTGGCAAAAAATCTCCCTTTTTCTGACAGACATTCGGCTAAAATCAGTTCTGACGGAACAACTCTCTATTTCTCATTTATGTTTATTGACTCCCGCTCTATGAAAAATAACCCAATCGATAATCTTGGGTATGCCGATATCTATTCTTATGACATCGAAAGCAAAAAGTACCGTCAGCTGACTTTCAAAGAGCGCCTAAAACAGCCTCACCTTAATAAAGAGCAGACTAAACTGACAGCAATAGAACCCATTGATTCAGTGTATCAAATTGTTTTAATCGACTTAGAAACCCAAAATAAGAGTGTTTTGTACCGCTCAGAAGAGGGGAGTTTGTACGAACCTCTCTTTTCTTTCGATGAGCAGAGTATCTTAGCCATAGAGGTCGTTAAAGGAAAATCTTCGCTGATACAGATAAAAGACTCAGCTGCCAAGACCCTTATCGGCCCAACTGAAGCAACGCTAAGTTCGGTAACTTTTTTAGATCAAAACAATATCTATTTCAGCAGTGATTATAACAATAAATTAGCCCTTTACAGTTACAACTTTGAAAGCGGAATCACCAAAGAGGTTGCCGATGACACAATCGGCATTTTGGCAGGCATTAAAGTAAAAGATAAACTGATTTATCTAAGCTACAGTAACGACCGCTATGTTTTACGCTCTCTGTCAGACAGTGAATTAAAAGGGAATGAGACAGAGTTTGTGAAAGTTGCAGATTCTTTAATTTCTCTAAAAGAGAATAAAGAATATCCTGTCTCCTCTTTCAGAGATTATCCGAATTACAACTTTTGGTTGCCGCTGCCACTTTCTGATAGCTTATTAAGTAGCATAGGGGTTTCTCTCTATTTGCAGAGTCTCTATGAAAGACATACCCTCCTCTTTTGTGCAGCGTGGGCGTTTAAGGACAAAGAGGCTCTGTTTACTTCTCTCTACAACTACAGAAGAGGTCCCTTTGATGTAAGTTTCCAATACGATTCAAAACTCCCCTACAAACATAAATTCGGTCTCTCTATAAATACCCATCTCTACAATAAAACCAAACCGAGTGGTTCAAACAACCTCTATCTGACGACAAGCGCAGGTTTTAATATTATTGGGAAGTCCAATATCTCTACACTGTTTGGCTCATTGACCTACCTCTACTACTCTTTAAGCCCTGCTGACTCTTACTGGGGAAATTACCGTTTTCAGTTAAGCGGCAGTTTTCAGTGGGACAAATTCTTAGATTCAGGTGCCTCATTTAAAATGCCTACTCTGTTTGTATATACACAAATTCCTCTAGGTAGCACAAATCAAGTTCTCTCACTACAAAGTGAGAGTGTTTATTTTGGGCAAGACTTCAGAGAAGGGATTATAAAACCCTCTGTATTGAAGATTGAAGAAAAAACGGCAGAGGCTAAGTCATTAATAACTTTAATGTATCAGATACCTTTTAAAGGGGTTGATTGGCCTGTTTTAAATGGTGGGATTACCGGCTTAAGGGGTTCACTCTATTTAGAGACGATAGTTGATTTAAAAGAGAACTCTCTTTTGTGGGAGAAAGAACTTTACGGCGGAATCTCTTTGGAAACAGACCTTGCCATAGCCTCCTCGCTGAAATTAACGCCGTATGCAACCTTTGCCTTCAGTTTTATAAATCCAAACTTCGGATTCCAAATCGGACTTAAGATGGGCAACATTATTTTGGGAGTCGACAGACCCAGAGATACTTTCAAATAACATTATTTCAGAATTGAACTTTTTCTATTTTTATAGAAACACCTCCATCTTTCTGCAAAATTTAATATTGGATGTTAAATTTTGCATATAGATAAAATTGGAAGAGTGGAAATGATTCAACGAAACCTAACAAAAGTTTTGAAAAAGGCAGCTGAACAATGGCCGATTGTCGCAGTAACAGGACCCAGACAATCTGGCAAGACGACTCTCTGCAGAGAGATTTTTCCGTCATGGGAATATGTTAATCTGGAATATCCCGATGTGCGACGGTTTGCTGCC
>JAVEYA010000166.1:0-3112 GCA_034003745.1 Clostridia bacterium | reverse complement strand
AGGAAGCGGCAGCCGAGGGCGAAGACGAGCTGATGATGAAATATCTGGAAGGCGAGCCGCTGACCGATGAGGAAATTTATCAGGGCTAAAAAGAGGGCGTGGCAGGAGCTAAGGTTGTGCCGGTCTTCTGCGGTTCCTCCCTGAAGAATATAGGGATTCATCCGCTGCTGGATTCGATCGTGGATTTGCTGCCCTCCCCGCAGGATATCCCCGAGGTCAAAGGCCAGGATTTGACGAAAGAGCCGCTGGCGGCGGTTGTCTTTAAAACGCTGGCCGACCCCTTTGTCGGCAAACTCAGCTTCGTGCGCGTGGTTAAAGGGATCCTGAAGAGCGATTCCACCGTGCATAACGTCAATAAGGAAAAGGATGAGCGTTTCGGCGCGCTGATGGTGCTGCGGGGTAAGAACCAGGATACTGTTACCGAAGCGCAGGCCGGCGATATTGTCGCCATTGCCAAATTAACCGAGACCACCACCGGCGATACCTTAGGCGTTAAAGGGAAAACGGAGCCCCTCGAAGGCGTCAAATTCCCCGAACCGACTTTTGCCGTATCGGTAGAAGCCAAATCTCGTAATGATGAAGATAAGGTCGGTATGGCTCTAAACAGGTTAGTGGAGGAAGACCCCACGCTGAAACTGGAGAAGAACACTGAAACCAAACAAACCATTCTCTACGGCATGGGCGAGCAGCACCTGGATATCATCATGGAGCGCTTAAACCGCAAATTCGGGGTGGAAGTGACCACCAACACGCCGCGCGTGCCCTATCGCGAGACTATCCGGGGCACGGCCGAATATGAGTATAAACACAAGAAGCAATCCGGCGGCCACGGACAATATGGCCATGTCAAGCTAAGATTCGAGCCGCAGCCGGATAAGGACTTTGAGTTCACGGAAACCATTTTCGGCGGCGTGGTGCCGAAGAACTATCACCCGGCTGTAGAAAAGGGCGTGCGTGAAGCCATGTCGGAAGGCATTTTGGCCGGTTATCCCGTCTCCAATATCAAGGTTACGCTGATAGACGGCTCTTACCATGACGTCGACTCTTCCGAAATGTCCTTCAAAATTGCCGCCAATATGGCCTTCAAGAAGGGCGTGGAAAAGGCCAGTCCGGTCCTTATGGAGCCGGTGATGAACGTTGAGGTATATGTACCGGACCAGTTCATGGGCGATATCATGAGTGATATGAACGGCAAGAGGGGACGCATTCAGGGGATGGAGCCCCAAGGCAAATGGCAGGTCATCCGGGCGCAGGCGCCCCTGGCGGAAATGTACCGCTACGCCATCGATCTGAAGTCCATCACCCAGGGCCGCGGCAGTTTCAATATGGTATTTGACCATTATGAAGATGTCCCGCACCAGATTGCCAAAGAAATCATCGAAAAAACCCAAAAAGAGCAGGAAGCCCAAAAATAAGACTGTCAAAAGGTGTACTGAATATAAACCTCGTTCCGTCAAAACGGAACGAGGTTTTATGTTTGAAATATCTATATTCCCCTGGGTTTTACTTTGAACAATGAGCTGGTCTTAATGAAGACGAAAGCGATTGTGCACCACCAGCCCAGAAAAATCGCAAAAGCCGCAAAGGGGTAAAACCAAGGTTGATAGTCGAACAGGCCGACATTTTTAACCATAATGCCATAAGCGACGCTGGAACAGGCAAAAGCAACAATATAGGGATACAAAAAAAGACGCTTATATGGCAAAAACCGCAAAAAAATCATAATGACAAAAAGCCAGCTGGGCGGCGAGAGCAGATGATGCCCTAAGGCATTAAAGATCCCCTGATTTTTAAACCACATAATATGCAGGACATTTTGAAACAAAGTGACGACAAAAACATCACCCAGACCGCCTAAGATAACCCCGTATATAAAATATTCCTTATAATCTTTTTTCGGTATATAGATCAGCGAAAGTATAAAAACCAATAATAAAAACGCAGGGTAAAACAATGTTTGCAGCATACTGTTTTACTCCTATCCCGTGTTTTATTATTATTATTCTCTAAAAACAACTGAATAAATCAAAAAATGAAAAAGTAAAGCGATTCATATTTTTTATCCATCTGTTCGGTTTCAATCCGACCTATTTTCCAAAGAGATCTGCCGCCCGCTCCATATTTCTCATAATCGGGACACCAAAGGGATAGCGCATCTCGCAAGCACCGCAGCTGATACACGCTCCGGGCTGATCCACAAAGCCTTCACAGCCCATACCGATTTCACTGACTTTTAATCCCGTTCTCCCTAATTGGCGGTAAATCATTCTGTATCTTTTCCTCCCGCTTATTATAGTACAAAGATTTCTACAATTATTATAGAACCTAAAGTCAAAAATAAAAAACTCCCGCAATCCTTGCGAGAGCTAATTTCTTAATGGCAGGGGCGGCAGGAATCGAACCCGCAACCAACGGATTTGGAGTCCGCTACTCTACCAGTTGAGCTACACCCCTGTTTACCTAATTTAAGTCCGAAACTTATTATATGATAATCGATGATGGCTGTCAATTGAAATAAAATCCGCAAAACGCGTCAGTGAGAAATATTAAAAGACAATAAATACCGGCATTATCCTGGAGGCAGTTGAGAATAATAAATTAAGGCTTTCTTAAAATTCATAAAAAAAGGAGGCGGATATATGCCTAAGAATAAAATAAAAAATCCTCCCGCGAAACAACCGGAAGGCTGGCGCCCCGACGGTACAGCCTCATCCGGGAGGGAAGCTTCAGGATCGGATGCCGGAGGTCCCGGTAAAGCCAGTATAAGCGTGGCCGGTTTGCAGGGGACACAGTTCCAAAAATCCGGGCATTCACATCCGGAGTATAAGAAAGAGTAAACTTTTTAGTCAAAGGGAATTCCCCTTTGACTATTTTATATGCGTAGTCTTAAAAGGATTTTAATCTGTGTCGTCTTAAGGGTATTCCACCTTGGTCCTATCAGAGGTTTATATTCCAATAGGTCTTATCAAAGGTGATTCAGAGTAGTCTTATATCCGTGTAGTCTTAAGGGTATTCCATTAAGTCTTATCTAAGGTTTGCATTCCATTAAGTCTTGCGAATTATCTAAATGCTCACGGGTATTCCATTAAGTCATATTCAAGGTTTATTCCAA
>JAVEYA010000165.1:0-3118 GCA_034003745.1 Clostridia bacterium | reverse complement strand
GGGGAAGACTCCCTGGACTACGCCCTGACTCTGGAAAAGCTGAAAACACTGTTCGGCATAGAAACGCTCATGCTTGGCGGTGGCGGCGTGTTGAACTGGTCGTTTATCCAGACCGGCATGTGCGGTGAGATAAGCGTTGTGGTTGCTCCGGTGGCCGACGGTTCCTCGGATACCCCGGCGCTTTTTGAAACGCGGGGTGGTCTGGCGAGCGACAAACCCGTCACTTTCACTCTGCAAAGCGTGGAGAAGAAAAATGGCGGTAGCGTATAGTTACGCTACACCGTGAACAACGGTTGATGCTCTGACAGTATATCAATCAAGGGCAAACTCCAGGAGGACGTATGAACAATAATACCCAGGAAAAAGTTGTCATTATCACCGGTGCAAGCAGCGGCATCGGTGAGGCTGTTGCCAAACGCCTGGCCGGAGATGGCACCATAGTCACTCTGGCGGCCAGGAGAAAGGAAAAGCTGGAGACCGTACGCCGGTACATTACCGACGCCGGAGGGCGTGCATCCTTCTATCAGATGGATGTCACTAAAAAAGAACAACTCGCGGAAATAGCAGATTCCGTTGTAAAGCAATACGGCAGACTGGACGTGCTGGTCGGCAATGCCGGACTTATGGCCGTTGCTCCCCTTTCCACCCGCAAGGTAGATGAATGGGATCGTATGATCGACATCAACATCAAGGGAATCCTTTACGGTATTGCAGCGGCATGGCCCATTTTTGAACGGCAGAACTCCGGCCATTTCATCAATATCGCCTCGGTGGCGGGCCTGCGCGTTTCCGCTCCCGGTGGAACGGTGTATTCCGCCACCAAATATGCTGTCCGCGCCATCTCAGAGGGGGTTCGTATTGAATCAGCCGGGAAATTTCGCTCCACGGTCATCTCGCCGGGCTATATTGAATCGGAACTCATGTACGGCAGCAGCGACGAAGCTGCCAGGAACAGCGTTATCAGCGCCTATGCCCAGTATGCCATTCCGGCGCCCACCATTGCTGATGCCGTGGCTTACGCCGTTTCTCAGCCCACGGAGGCTTCCATCAATGAAATCGTGGTTCGGGCCACAGCCCAGGAATTCTAAGGAATTATCAGATGTAAAAAAACATTTTTTATCTTTGTGAGAGTATGCGTTTTTCTGTTTGGAACGCAGACGGCGGAGGCCAATGACAGGGCAGAATTATCCGCGCAGCTTGAACACCCTTGGCGCGTTCAGCGTAGTCATTTCACTCACCAGGCACTCACAAATTAAGGAGAGCAGACAATGCAAAAAACAGCCTTGATTATTGCCGGCAGTCCACGCAAAGGCGGCAATTCCGACATTCTTTGTGATCAGTTTATTAAAGGCGCAATAGAGGCCGGGTATGCCACGGATAAAATTTATCTCCAGGACCAGAAGATGGGGTTCTGCATGGCGTGCTACGGATGTCAAAAGAACGGCGTCTGTGTGCAAAAAGACGATGTAGCCGCCATTCTTGAAAAAATGGCCGGCGCGGACATCATCGTTCTGGCTACCCCGGTGTACTATTACTCCATGACCGGTCAGCTAAAAACACTGATCGACAGGACCCTACCTCGATATCGCATAAATAAAATCAGTGACAAAGACTTTTATTTCATTGTCACTGCAGCTGAAGAACAACACACCATGGAACGGACAGTGGAGGGATTACGCGGTTTTATCGAGTGCCTGCCGGACGCAAAGCTCAAAGGAGTTGTTTACGGAGCGGGTGTTTACGAGAAAGGCGCGGTTAAGACAAAACCCTTCATGGAAGAGGCATATCAAATGGGGCGCGCGTCCTGATTCATAGCGGATAAACGGCAGCAGAGCATACGTCAAAACCTCCCTGAACTTGCCGTATATTTTTGAGGGGCAGACAGCTTCGGAGAAGGAAATGCAAACAAACAATAAAAACGAGAAAGAAGCAGGTATGGATAGGCGCAGCTTCATAACGAAGACGATTATTGTCGGCGCGAGCGTCGCTGCCTTTTCAAGCGTATCCAATCGAGCCTACGCACAGACCCAAGCGAACAGGCGAGCGGAATCAAGCAGACCGGGCACACGCAAGCTCGGCAAGTTGGAGGTTTCGGCCATTGGCATGGGGGTCCAGAACATGCATCGCAAGTACGATACAACGGTGCCGTACCGGCCGGAGATGATCGCACTGATACATTCGGCCATTGACCGTGGTGTCACCTTTTTTGATACCGCTGAATGTTACGGGCCGTTTACCAATGAAGAACTGGTCGGAGAGGCGCTCGAACCTTTTCGTGACAAGGTGGTGGTGTGGCTCAGTAACAGCGGACACCTCGAAAAGCATGATGCAGAGACTAACTAATTTGAGGTGAGCTATGCAGCACAAAGAAAGAGCTATTCAAGGCAGTTTAAAATTGATGCCGTGAAACTTTTAACCAAACAGGCACACAAAATCACACAAACCCCCCGCAATCTTGAGATAACCGCAAGGTTGTTGGAAAAACGTATTAAAAGCAGGGGCGTAAGCCGCTTCCTGTCGGAGCTCAGTCGGTAGAGTCCCGCCCGGCCAATCCCGAGCCAACCCCCGACCAACTCCAAAAGAAGGGCACGGGCGCGCCTTGGGGCTCCGTGTACGGGGAATTACTCACCTTTGACGATCCCGTAGAGCCGCCTCCCGGCCACCTGCCTGCCGGTAGGCAAGTCGACCGCCTGGAGGGGTTCCACCCCACTGTATACGTGCGGACACGCACAGGCAGGCGGCGGTCCCTGCCTCTACCGGCATGCCCGGCTTCACCTCCATTCAAACGGGGTCAATCTTTCAGCCTGACTATATGTGGTGGAGGATCGCTGGAGCGGGACACTCAAAGCCCTGACCGGCGGAATCTGGCACTTAATCCGCAACCATTTCGAGCTCCTGAAAATCCCTCAGCGGAAATCGCTATTGACATCGCCCCTTTTTATTGCATGATACATTCCAACGTCTTTATATTTGAATACGAACGCGTTACTTGGGCTATGCTAAAAAGAATATTATGTGCTTTACACGAAACCCACGCCCTCGCCGCTCTCCGCGACACGCTGCTGCCCAAGCTTATTTCGGGGGAGCTACGGATAAAGGATGCGGAAAGGTTTTTGAA
>JAVEYA010000164.1:0-3257 GCA_034003745.1 Clostridia bacterium | reverse complement strand
CCGGGGCTTGCCCCTCTGATTTTTACTCGAAAAGCAAGCTCATTGTGGCTGCTTGATAAATTCAACACGGAAAGGAGAATTAACTTAAATTTTCTAATTCCGTGTCTTGACAATAGGGAGCATTATACAGAGGCATTGCGTAGTTAAGGTATAATACTAATGAGTCATTCATGTTTTATATGGAGGAGACAAATTTGTATAAGAATATATTGACGAAAAGGTTTTTCAAAGATAATCCAGTAAAGGATTTGACTGCCCAACAACTTATATACACTCAAATTGAAAATCCTAAGTTGTATAGTATCGCAGCTAAATTTTTCAGAAAATATGATAACGAAGAAAGTGAGCAGTTACTTAAGCCTTTATCCAGAAGAAAATTACGAACAGGGTCCTCTTTTTGGCTTAATTAGGCTGAATGAAAGGTTTTATAATTAAGCAATGGAGTATGAAGAGCTTTTTAGAAAGTACCAAAAACTGCTGGGAGAAAATGAGAGGCTGAAGATTGAAAATGAAGATTTCAAAACATAACAAATTTACTTGAACCATTGAAAGTTAATATCAAAATTGAGTTCCAGCAAATGCCACCTAGCCAGGTGGGTATTTGCGGATTTTTATTTACTTAGTTTATAGAGAGCATATTGATTAAGGGATACGCCCTCACGAACGGCTTCGGTAGACAACTTCTGATGAAGTGATTTAGGGAGTCTCACGACAAATCTGCCGCTATATTGCTCCGGAGATACAGGCTCCGGAACCGGGAAGCCGTTTTCAAGCTTGGTTTCAATCCAGCCTTCCATCGCTTCCATAAGATTCTTAAATGCTTCTTCAAATGTATCTCCAGTGCTCTGGCACCCGTCGAATTCCAGAACGGAGGAGTGGTAGTAATCCCCGCTTTTGTCATGTACGGGCTTGATTATATAGTTATACGGTAAATTCATATACTCTTTAACTGTAGGCATCTAAATAATTCTCCTTTTCATTAAGTTATTCTTAAGATATCTCTACATCTGCATTTGGTCTCCTAAAGCATATACTTATAGTACTATATGTAGTACTATAAGTATATAGAGAGCATTAACAATGAGCTCTGGAAAAACTGATTAAAGAATTAAAAAAAATTGTCCTACCTTTGTACTATTGTCTTTTGCCCGGATTTTATTGTATAATTTGTCAACAGTAATTACCAAATATTGCAGGGAAATACATTGTACAAATTCCGGGAGGATATTGATGCTGAATATTGACAGCAAGACCCGACTGATTGGGCTTTTGGGCCATCCTCTGACCCATAGTTATTCGCCTCTGCTGCAAAATGCGGCATTCACCCAATTGAATCTCAATACGCTCTATATCCCTATTGAGGTAACGGAGCAAAACCTGGGCGACGTCATCCGGGGAATGGTTAAAATGAATTTTGACGGTTTTAATGTCACGATTCCTCATAAAATAAATATCCTGAATTATCTTGATGCAGTGGACGAGCCGGCCGCGGCCATTGGAGCGGTCAATTGCGTGACAATTAAAGAAGGCTGCCTGAAGGGCTATAACACCGACGGGAGCGGCTTTCTGCGCTCCTTTGAGCAGGGAACGGGGGAGACCGTTCAAGGAAAAAATATTTTGCTCTTGGGCAGCGGCGGCGCCGCCCGGGCGATTGCCATGACTTTGGCGCTGCGCGGAGCCCAAAGAATCAATATTTTCAACAGGACGGTTGAAAAAGCGGAGGCGCTGGCGCGGGAGATTAACAGCAAAATAAAAAGCGGCGCCTCAACTGCTGTGGAGGAGCGCGCCCTTCAAGACGTCCTGGCCGATACCGACAGTATTATTAACACGACGAGCGTCGGGATGTATCCGCAAGTAGAGGAAACACCGCTGGATAAAAGTTTGCTGCGGCCGGAGCTAATTGTTTGTGATATTGTTTATAATCCTGAAAAGACAAGACTTTTACGAGACGCGGAAGAGATTGGCTGCCGGACACTCCCGGGGCTGCCCATGCTGATCTATCAGGGAGCGGAATCTTTTTCCTTATGGACCGGACTGGAAGCGCCGGTGGAAACCATGTTTTCCGCCCTGAAAAACAAGAGTGCCGGCATGTAGCCCGGCACTTATAAAAAGGAAAGATATTAGTTCAAGTTCATTATATACCAGAAAAAGCAATTAGTAAATTGTTATTAAATTTTTATATAAAAAATATTTTCCTGGGATTATAGAAAACATAGGTGAAGCGATGAATGCGGATAAATACGGATTGATTAAGCCGCGGCAATATGTGGCGGAACTGAAGCAGATCAGTCTGGCCGACCTGGAGCAGCAAGGAATCCAGGGTTTAATTATCGATTTGGACAATACAATTTGCCCTTGGCGGCAAAACACAGTAATTCCGGAGGCTGATACGCTGATTAAGGATGCCCTGGCGCGATCGTATAAGATCTGCCTGCTCAGCAATTCTTCGGCCCTGCGGACGAGAGCGGTGGCTGACGCATACGGCGTTCCCTTTGTGGCTCCCGCCTATAAGCCGTCCCGGTATGCTTTCAAAAAAGCGGCCGCAGGGATGGGTCTGCCGCCGAATGCGGTAGCGGTAGTCGGAGACCAGCTCTTTACCGACGTCCTGGGCGGGAACAGAGCAGGCTGCTATACTATTCTGGTGCGGCCTTTGAACGATAAGGAATTTATTTGGACCCGCTTTATGCGGTTGCTGGAAAGAATCGTTTTTGCGTCTTGGAAATGATAGATAAGGTAATGGTGAAACGGATGAAATCAAACATTATCCTGATTGGCTTCATGGGAACAGGCAAAACGGCGGTAGGCAAAAGGCTGGCCGCACTCCTGAATATGGAATTTTATGATACCGACCAGGAGGTTGAAACAGTGACGGGACTTTCTATTACGCAATTGTTCAACAAATATGGGGAGGTCCGTTTTATCTCGGAAGAAAACCTCGCCGTCAAGAGGCTGGCGCAAAAGAATAATTGCGTCATTGCCACAGGCGGGAGCGTTGTTTTGAATAAGGACAATTTGGCCCTCCTGCAGGAAAACGGTGTGCTGATTTCTTTATCCGCTCGGCCGGAGATTATTTACGAGCGGGTCAAGCGCAGAAATAGCCGGCCTATTCTGCACAAAGGGGACCTTTTGGAGAATATCCGGAAGCTGAATGCCGAAAGGGAAGAAGTATACCAAAGCGCCGATATCCACATCGATACTTCCGATATGGATCTGACCGAGATCCTTGAGCGGATCATGACGGAATATGAGGGGCTAGG
>JAVEYA010000163.1:0-3303 GCA_034003745.1 Clostridia bacterium | reverse complement strand
CCACAGCCTTATTTGGTTCCTGTACAAATGGAACAGTTGATTTTGGAATACAAAGAAAAAAGTCTACACCCGATACAGTCTGCTGCAGTATTCCATCTTCGTTTTGAGGGTGTGCATCCGTTCATTGACGGGAATGGAAGGACGGGAAGATTATTGCTCAACTTTTGGTTGATGAAGCATGGCTATCCGGCAATCAATGTGAAATTCACGGACAGGAAACGCTATTATGATTGTTTTGATTTCTACTACCGTGAAGGAGACGCCGCGTCTATGGTAAATTTGGTAGCCGAGTATGTTGAGGAACGTTTGGATAAGTATTTAAGAATATTACGGGAGAGAACGTGATAATAAAGAATTATAGTATAATGAATATGGCGTTGCCCTGCCCAGGATGGATAAGAAAGGACGTGATTCTATGGGAGAATTAGCCGCATTACCGAATATCGCCGCAAAGCTGGAAGCCCAGTTGGCCGAAGCCGGCATTACTACCGTGGAACAGTTGAAAGAAATCGGCAGCCGGGAGGCCTGGCTGCGTATCCTTACCCATGATCCTTCCGCCTGTATCATGCGGCTTTCTGCCTTGGAGGGTGCGATCCAGGGGGTAAGATGGCATTACCTGGACACTGATACGAAGAATTCTTTGAAAGCATTTTATTATCAGCATAAACAACCTCGCTGAAACAGGAACATTAAAGTGAGGTGTGAAATATGATGAAGCTCAGGTTATCCATATTATTGATTCTTATATTTGTATTGGCCGGGTGCGGTTCTGTCGGTCCGGGAGAGAATCCTCCCGTGTCCCCGGAAGTTACCAAGCCTGTCGAACAGGAAGCGCCGGATCCGGAACCGTTGAGGGATGTACAAGTGAAGCTGGTCGAGGCATATCCCAATCTCTCGTTTACACGGCCGGTGGAATTCGGCCATGCCGGCGATGGCAGCGGGCGGGTTTTTGTAGTGGAGAAGACCGGGAAAATCCTGGTGTTCCAAAACGATCCCCATATTCGGGAGGCCGGGGTATTCCTGGATTTGACCGATCTGGTAGACAGCGGGGCCTCTGAAAAAGGGCTCCTGGGTTTGGCTTTTCATCCTGCCTACAGTAAGAACGGTTATTTTTACGTGAACTATACCAACCGGACCAGTACCGTTATTGCCCGGTACGAAGCGGATCCTGCCAATTTTTCCCGCGCTTTGCCGGACAGCGGCAGCGTCCTCCTGACCATCCCCCAGCCTTATGCCAATCATAACGGCGGCCGTCTGGACTTCGGACCCGACGGTTATCTGTATATTGCCACCGGGGATGGGGGCTCAGGGGGAGATCCCCGGGGCAACGCCCAGAACCGCAGCAGCCTGCTGGGCAAGATCTTGCGTATTGATGTGGACAACCCCGGCCCTGCCGGTTCCTATGGCATTCCGGTTGATAATCCCTGGGCCGGCAATAAGGAGGGGTTCAGGGAGGAAATCTACGCTTACGGGTTAAGAAACCCCTGGAAATTCAGCTTTGACCGGGAACAGGGCCGGTTATGGGCCGCCGATGTCGGTCAGGATAGAATAGAAGAGATTAATATCATTGAAAAAGGCGGCAATTACGGCTGGAATATCAGGGAGGGCAGCCAGCCCTTCGCAGCGTCGGCCGGCCAGGCAGAAGAGGGGTTAGTCCCTCCTATCTGGGAATACCGGCATGCTCTGGGCAATTCTATTACCGGAGGCTATGTCTATGCTGGGGAAAGAATACCAGGGCTAAAGGGCGCTTATGTATACGGGGATTTCGGCAGCGGCCTGCTTTGGGCTTTATGGCTGGATAACGGTCTACAGGCGGATAATCGGACCCTGCTGGATACGGATTTGAATATCTCCACTTTTGGTCTGGACCAGGATGGTGAACTATATATTCTGGATTACAGAGGTAAGATCTATATACTGACAAGCTGAAAGTCCTGAGGGGCAATTGATAAACAGGAGGGGTTCTGGTGAAGGGTAAGCAGGAGAGAATCGAGAAAGTTTCACAGAAAGCCGGGGATTATGAAGAACTGTCCATTAACTGCGCCCAGGGAACCATTGCGGCGCTGGCGGAGGAGTTTGGATTTTCGGCTGTTCCGGAGTTAATCAAAGCGG
This sequence comes from Clostridia bacterium, assembly GCA_034003745.1. GTDB lineage: Bacteria > Bacillota > Peptococcia > DRI-13 > PHAD01 > JAVEYA01. The sequence continues at coordinate 1,191 of JAVEYA010000163.1, read as the reverse complement.
CCAGCTTTTTCCCTGGGGTGTCGCAGCGCAAAGAAACCTGCGGCGCGGTCTTGGGGGGATTAATGGCTTGCGGGATGGCCTTAGGCAGGGATAAGCTTTACGATCCTTCCTGGTCCACGCCTGAGGCTTTGGAAGAGTGGATGCGGCGGCGTGAGGTGGCCCGGACTTTTTGTGAGAGATTTAAGAAAAGATGGGGCAGTACAATGTGCGGGGAAATTCGTCCTAAGGTTATGGGGAGGGACTACGATACGATGACTCCGGAAGGACGGAAACAATTTATGGCTGACGGTGGTCCGAAAAAGTGCAGAGTTCCTGCCGAATTTGCCGCCCGGCTTGTTGCAGAGCTATTGCTTGAAGAAGAAGAATAAAAGGTATTCTTTCCTGTCTGATGAGGTCGGTTCCGAAGTAAATTCCTAAAATAGTAAAGAACAAAAATACCCTTCTTATTTTACTATTAGTTGTTAAAGTAAAATAAGAAGGGTATAATAATATTAGTAATTATATTTTTCAAAGGGAGCGGCAAATATGGCTGAGCGAGCAGGAAAACTAAAAAGAAATTTATCCGGGGATGCCGCTTATGAATCTTTTGTGCCTTCCCCCTTGCCACCGCAACCGCCTCTTGAATTAGACAGCGAGACAGTGGCAATTTTGGTGAAAGCCACTAAACAAATAGCTTTGCTGGAAGGGATCGCGGCAAGAATCCCCAATGTCAGTTTGTTTATTTCTATGTACGTGCGCAAGGAGGCTTTGATGTCCTCCCAGATTGAAGGGACGCAGGCTACTCTGGAGGATATTTTTGACCCGCTTGTTGAAGAAAACACGAACAGAGATGTCGCCGATGTCATTAACTACATTAAGGCGACTGAGTATGCACTGGCACGGTTGAAGGAACTCCCGCTCTGCAACAGGCTAATCAGGGAAACCCATGCTGTGCTGATGGAGAGTGTACATGGGCAGGAAAAATATCCGGGGGAATTTCGCCGCTCCCAAAACTGGATTGGAGGTCAGGGTAGCACCTTGAAGAATGCCCGCTACATTCCGCCGACGCCTGAAGATATGCTTGAGGCCATGTCCGATTTGGAGCGATACATTCATGCTGCCGATATCCTTGACGAATTGATTAGGACAGCCCAGATTCATTATCAGTTTGAAACCATTCATCCATACCTTGACGTAAATGGTCGAGTCTGA
>JAVEYA010000162.1:0-3303 GCA_034003745.1 Clostridia bacterium | reverse complement strand
GTCCCCCGGAACTTAAAAAAGTTCCTCTCACAACGTAATCAGCATAGCATAATCAATCGTATTACACAATTTATACGTGACATTTTCATTGACGAATTAAGGTGACATTTTCACTGATTCTTGACAGCCATTTTCTCCCCTTATCTGTACATGCAGACGGCGGTAAATCGACATCTGCCCTTTATCTGATTTTATGCGTATATTTGTTGATCTCCACATCTTCTATGGTGATAAGGCCTTCCTGTACGGCCTCATCCAGAAATGGCATGAGTTTTTCGATATAGTCCACACTATCCACGATATCGATGACCAAGGGCAAATCCGTGAAAAGCTCCAATATTCTGGTGGTTTATCTGGATGCCAAATGAGCCACTACTGTTCCCAGCCAAACCGCCAACAAGCCCACTACCACGCTGCCCGCGATGTTTAATAGGGCAATCTTGATTTCTCCGCCTTTAATAATATTGAGCGTTTCCAAACTGAAGGTGGAAAATGTGGTGAATGCACCGAGGAAACCTACGGTCAGGAATGTTCTCATATTGGGCCCGATGACCATCTTCTCCGCACCCCAGACATAAATCATCCCCAGAACAAAACAGCCTAGAATATTAACAATATACGTGCCCCAAGGAAAAACAGCATCGCTTTTGCTATAAATCCAGGTAGAAAGCAAATATCTGCCCAAAGACCCTAAAGCACCGCCTAAGGCGATGAAGCCATATAAAGCAACCTTCAATGTTGAAACCTCCTTTAATACAAAGGGCCCCTACCTTTATGATCAGGTAGGAGCCATCAGCTACATTAATAGCAATTAAGGTGAGCTCCATCACCTATTATACAGTTCTTCATCACTATACCATATCTACATCAATTTGAATACAGACGGTTTATGTACCGCGGATAATTTTCTCCGCTTGTCTGTAAGCAGAAATGAAGCTTTGGCAGGAGGCTTTCCCTTGGTAGGCAATATCATAGGCCGTACCGTGATCCACGGAAGTCCGGACCACTTGCAGACCCAGGGTGACGTTCACCCCCCCCTCAAAATCCAGCAGCTTCATCGGAATATGCCCCTGATCGTGATACATGCAGACCACGGCGTCATATTGTTTCCGGACGGCTTTGAGAAAGACCGTATCCGGGGCAAGGGGTCCTTCCGCCCGAATTCCTTCCTGCCTGGCTTTCTCCACCGCCGGGATAATCTCCTCCCGTTCTTCCTCTCCGAAGGCGCCGTTCTCCCCGGCATGAGGATTTAAGCCCGCTACAGCAATCCGGGGGATCGGCAGGGATTTTTGCAGGGCGTCATGGGTCAGCTTAATCACGTCGTAAACGCGCTCCGCGGTGACCTGCTGAACAGCTTCCAGCATGGAAACATGGGTGCTGACATGAGAGACGGTGAGCTTTTCGCTCACCAGCATCATTGTATAATTCTCCCGGCCGCAGAGGGCGGCCAAGAGTTCCGTATGACCGGTAAACTCAGGCTGGGTCAAACGGGTGGCTTCTTTGTTCATAGGCAGGGTCACCAAAGCGTCGATCTTTTTTGCCAGAGCCAGTTCAGCGGCCTTTTCCACGTAGCGGTAGGCAGCATCCCCCGCCGCCGCGCTGATCCGGCCGATTTCCAGCCGTTCCTTCTTTAAAAGCCCCAAGTCCAATACGTTCAAGAAAGAAGCGTCCCTTTCCGCCGGTTCATGAATACGCTTCAAAGCAACTTGATATCCCAGGAGCTCGTTGCAATACTCGATTATTTCATAATCCCCGATAAGGATGAAATCTCCGCCGATCTCCCCGTTCCGATGTGCCTTCAGGACAATTTCCGGTCCTACGCCGCCGGCGTCCCCCATGGTGATTCCAATTAACATGATGGTTTTTGCTCCTTTATATATTCCAGAATCAACTGCAGCACATTCTCCGGGCCAAATCCTCCGGCTTTGGTGACCAGGACTGTCTCCTTGTACTTGCACGCCGCCGTTGCCACGGCTACCCCAGGAAGTATTTCCTTGGAAGGCGTCAGAGCGTCGCACATCAACGCCTCCATAGCGCCAATGGCGGTGTCCCCTCCGAAGATAACCAGGTTGCGGCAAGGGCCCTTTTCCAGCAGTTGTCCGGCTATTTTCCCCAGGCTGCCGGCAATCTCCCGGGCAGGCAAAGTTCGATCAACTTCTTCTTTGTTGTTGACGGTTTTTATGACCAAGGTTCCCCTCTCCCGAAGCTGTTCGTCCCACGCCTGCAGGAAATTTTCTCCCGGCGGACGATCCCAGTACGCTCTGTGCATTTGCTCCCTGGAAAGAGTGATCGTCGGCCAGCCCAAGCTTTCAGCAAAATGCAGCTGCTTTAAGGAAGTTTCATTGACGCTCCCGCATAGTACCAGCGTCTGCACTGCAAAACACGGCGGAACTACGGGCCGGCGGACAAAAGGAAGAAGCGCAGCCAGGTATTCGGCAAAACCTGCGCAGCCGGCTGTCAGGGCCAGTTTATCCAAGTCTTTGAGCCGGTCTCCAATGTTTTTCATATCCTCTTCTGTAGAAGCGTCAAAAACATAGACCGTGCCGGGCCGGTCTAATTCAGGCCAAACTATTCCGCTCCCGAGTGCCAAGGTCGTCTGCACATCTGGGCAGGAACCCAGAATTTCCTTAATACTGCCGGTGTGTACCGGATTGAAAGGGTCCCGGGCATAAACTGTCTCCTCTAAAGGAATTCCCTGCACATACTGCCTGCCTGCCAAGGTCGTCCGACCTGTTTGGGGATAGGCCGGGACAAACATGAGCGGCCCTCCGGCAGAAGCGTCCAAAACGGCGTTTAGTTCCGCTCCGATGTTTCCCCGCAAGGTGGAATCGGTTTTTTTATAAAGATAAGAAATTCCGTATCGCCAGGCGCTCTCCGCCAGGCGGAAGACCCTCCGGTAGGCTTCGTCGCAAGAGAGGTGCCTGCTTTCCGTGTCTACAACCAGGACTTGCGCCTTTTCCCGAAAGGCTGCAAAATCCGGCTCCAGGCAGGTACTGACAACAGTGGCTATCCCTTTTTCGGAAAACTGGACCCCTGTATCCACCGCACCCGTAAAGTCATCGGCAATCACCAGCAATTTCATGGGCCTATCCTTACTCCCAGTTTATATTTTTCCCCATTCTATAATAAGGGCTGTTAATTCGCCAAAATAAGTCAGGTCTAATTTATGCATCGCCCGGGTACAGGCGATATAAAGCAGGCTGCGGTCTAGTTCCGTCTGATAAACTGCAGAACTAACGAAAGATACAATAACTTGATCAAACTCCAACCCCTTGGCCAGGTGGGCCGATGTCACTATAATTC
>JAVEYA010000161.1:0-3337 GCA_034003745.1 Clostridia bacterium | reverse complement strand
TAACTTTGAGTAACTGTTTTGTAAAAGTTGGATAAACTCCGGATCCTGGTCAAGTGAGTAGTTTGCACTGCTTCCGTACTGTTGCATCAACTGCTCCCTTTTTTGTTCATATATCGGTTGGTACTGAGCCCGTGCCCGTTCTAAAAGGGAGTTTCTGGCTTCAACGTACTTACCCATAAATGTCCCTATTTGGCTTATAAGATTAGCCGATTGAGACTCTTGACCGTCAATTATTTTTGCGATGTGAATCAGTTTGTCGACTCTCAGTTTATAATCGTCGGTATGGGGAAGAGCCAAGTTTAAAACTACCGTTGAAGAGAGACCTTTTTTTAAAAGAATCTGGCGCTCTTTGTCGGCTTTTGAATAAGCTTTTTCAATGTGTGTTCCGTCACTCTCAATTTCGGAAAGATATGAGCCGGCTAAACGTCGAGCTTCGGTAACAGTTGATTCGGCTCTGATTTTATCGGGGTCGGCAGCTATATCAGCTGTTTTTTCCAGAGCTATCTCCCAAGCCGATTTCAATAATGCCATGCTTAAAACTCCTTAAAAAAGTAGATGTTCCACTGATAAGATAGCAACACTGAAGCGCTTGGACAAGTAAGGGAAAGAAAAAAGGCTTTGTTGTAGACCTCAAAGAGAAAAATCGGTACTCTGAATTCATGGAGAGTTCCAAAGCCCTTTTTTATGAAGAGAGTTATCTACAAAAGAGTTCCTCGACAGTTGTGGCACTTAAAAAAGTCGGAGAATTAGATGCAATAATTTTAGATTCAACGATTTTTTATCCCGAAGGTGGAGGCCAACCGGGTGACAGAGGCTTTATTGATAACCTTAAAGTTCTTGATACACAGCGCATCGACAACGAGATTTGTCACTTGGTTGAAAATAAAGGCAACCTGAGTGTCGGTTCGGTTGTCACCATTAAAATTGATTGGTCTCACAGATACGACTATATGCAACAACACAGTGCTCAACATCTTCTGTCAGGGATGTTTTATACCCTTTTTAAGATTGGAACAGTCTCGGTTCATTTAGGAAGTGATGATTTCAGCATTGAATTGGATAGTCTGGATATTGATGATAAAACAATTTTAAAAGTTGAAGAGGAGGCTAATAAAGCCGTTTGTTCATCGGAATTGGTAAGTGATTCAATTTATCCTGATTCGGAGATTCCTAAACTTAATCTCAGAAGACCGATAAAGGTAGAAGGCGATGTTCGGATTGTTAAAATGGGTGATTATGATCGGATAGCCTGTGGGGGAATCCACGTTAAAAATCTTAATGAAATAAGGTATATACAGTTTTTGAGAACTGAGAGGATCAGGGGACATTTGAGAACTTTTTGGGTTGCAGGGGATCGCAGTGTCTCCTTAATAAGAAAAAACAGAGAGATTGTTGATATCAGCGGCACTCTCCTTTCCAGAGGCGGCGAACAGGTTGTTGATGGGATAAAAGAACTGCAAAGACAGATAGTTGATTGTAACTACCACTACGCTGTTCAAAGCGTAAAAGTTGCCCAACTCCTTTTTGAAAAAGAGGCTGTTGAGATTGAAAATCACAGTGTTGCGGTTTTTGATGCTACGGGGTGGAGTGATCCCGAGTTTAAAGCTTTAGCTGAAGTTCTTTTAAATCTTAACAATGTGGCTCTGGCGGTAGTAAGAGAGCAAAATGGAGAGAAACTTCAGTGGATGGTAGCCTTAAAGCAGGATAAAGAGGATTCCTCCTTTTTTAAAAGGGTTAAAGAGGAAGCTTTACCCTTAATTGAGGGCAAAGGGGGAGGAAGAACCCCACTTTGGCAGGGAGTCGGGACTAAAATCGGTGGTAAAAAGGAGTTTTTGGAGCAACTTTTAACAATCTTCACACAGATATTGAGTAGCAGAACTTTTTAGTGTTCAAAATAATCCCATTGCCAACAAAACTGTGCTATATTATCTTCTCAATCTATCATATTTTTAGGAGAAAAATTGATGGAGATCCTTTACGGATTCAAGCCGGTACACGATAACTCGTATACTATTTTGCTCTTTACCCTGATTCTGGGCAGTGGGTTTTTAATGACAAGGGTGACAAAAGTAGCAAAATTACCCCATGTTACAGGGTATCTTTTGGCTGGGATCTTAATAGGACCGAGCGTTTTAAAACTGGTTGATATCCAAACCGTAATGCAGCTTGACGTTGTTACCGATATTGCTTTGGCAATAATTGCCTTTTCGGTAGGACGTTTTTTTAAGCTTTCTAAGCTTAAATCAAACGGTATGAAATCGGTTGTCCTGACTCTGTTTGAGAGCGGCAGTGCAATGTTTTTAATAATGGTCTCAATGCACTATCTTTTTGACTTGCCGTGGACTTTTTGTTTAATGTTGGGAGCCATCGGCTCGGCAACCAGCTCTGCCAGTACTATGATGACCATTAGACAATACAAAGCCAAGGGGGTCTTCGTAGACTCAATTTTACAGGTTACGGCTCTTGATGATGCCTTTGCGCTGGTTGCTTTTAGTGTCAGTGCAGCTGTTTTACAGGCAGCTGAAATCGGTCATCTAACTTTTTCGATTGTGATGATTCCGGTGATTAAGAACATTGGCGCTGTTGCTTTGGGATTTGGTTCTGCTTACATTCTCAAGTACCTGATAGCAAAAAGAAACAGCGATGACCACCGCTTAGTTGTTTTGATGATAATAATCTTCGGCCTTGCCGGAGTCTGTTCAGAACTCTCCGTATCGCCACTTTTGTCTTGTATGGTCTTAGGGGCAACATACAGGAATATTACAAACGACAAACAGCTTTTCAGACTCCTGAATTTCTTTGCCCCCCCGATTCTGTTAACTTTTTTCGTCGTTTCAGGGATGAAACTTGATTTGCATATGCTAATTGTAGCCGGGGGAATGGGGATAGCCTATTTCTTTATCAGGATTGTGGGAAAGTATCTCGGAGCTTTTGCGGGAGCTTCAGTTTGTAAGATGGATAAATCGATTAGAAACTACTTGGGCTTAGCCCTTTTTCCCCAAGCGGGGGTTTCCATCGGATTAGCTGCACTCGGACAAAGACTCTTACCCCCTGATATGGCTAATCTACTGACAACTATTATTCTCAGTTCGGCTGTTTTGTATGAGGTGGCAGGACCCGCCGCGGCAAAATTTGCGATTGTCCTTTCCGGTTCAATTCCAAAAGACGACCAAGAGGAATTTCAAGAGCAGGAACAGCAGGACTAGTTCAGATACGCCTCAATCTCATCGGCTAGAAGAAGACTTCTCTTTTTTGCGTCTCCCGTATGATTTTTCTCATCCATTAAACAGAGAACCTCTTCTTTGGAAAGATACTCAGTAATCAACGGTTCGTTAGC
>JAVEYA010000160.1:0-3354 GCA_034003745.1 Clostridia bacterium | reverse complement strand
TTGCTCTACATACTTTCTGTGTAGTTGTTCCAGATATATATCCTCCAGCACCAGCGTTATATTTTAGTTCATAGTCAACAAGGTAGCACTTTCTAGTTTGAGTACCACATCCAGATCCATCACATCGCTGATTATTACACGTCTTATCCTTTTGTCCACAGGTAGTAACAGTTTCAGAGTAGTTGGCATCGCATTGATCTGCAGTACATATTATACACGGGCCTTGGTCACAACAGATAAAGCCGGAGTAGCAGTAAAGACCTCCCGAGCAAGGACAGGATCCTGCACAGCCATTAGAACCAGTGCAAGCACCATTAGCCTGTTCACTACATCCTGTAGGACATGCAGCATATGATATCGGTATACTATCTTTCTGAAGGAACAGAAAAAAAACAAAGAAAAAGAGAGCAAAGGTCAGTATACCTAATACTTTTACTATCTCCTTACCTTTTATATTTCTACTATCTATCCTAATCATTTGCATCTTTTTCTTTTAATTTTGAAGATTTCTTCTCAAACAAAACTCTTAAGATCCATCCTAAAATTAAAGAAAGAGGGACAAATATTGCTACTAGGAGATATAGGTTTAAATCAATATTTTTCCCTTTAGAGATACTCTCTACTTGAGCTACAGGCTCTATATCACCATCCTCTATCTTTAATACTGTTAGTTTTTCAGCTTTAGAATCATCATTAAATTGTAATTCAACAGGATAGCTACCTTGCTCAATATCTTGTACAGAGAAAAGCACAAACCAATTACCATTCTCATCAACTGTAGTACTGTATTCGTGACTATTAAATGTAATCTTTACAGCATCATTTGGTATACCTATTCCCGCTATCTTTACAGCATCTCCTACCTTTACACTTACTACGGCTTCTTTCTTCTTCTCTATAACATCGTTATTAACTGCAACGAAGTCTAAATTAGGATGAGAGATATTCTCTAACTCAACGGCAGTGCTTTTAGAGATATTTATAAAAGCAAAAGAGAGAATGATTAGAGGTATAAGGGGGTATTTTAAAAGAGAAAATTTTCTTTTTTTATGGGTAGTTTTCATTCGCTATATTTAACCAGAAAAGAGCTAAGCTATCAAGACATCCTTACATTGTTAGTAGTAACGGGTATGATAGTTGCAATTAAACCTCTTTCTTGGTCTAATTCATTCAAGATGGGAAAGATATTAATAGTAATTGGAGATGCAGGAGGGGGACATATTGCTTGTGCGAAAGCTATTGAGAGTGCACTATACAAAAGGGAGAAGGATCTTGATGTACGTAGAGTAGATCTGTTCAAACTTTCTAAATTTACAGGAAAGTATGATTTTTTCTACTACCTTGTTAGTAGGTTTAGATTCGTAGAGAAGATTTATAACATTGGGTATTGGATGATAAATAGGTCATATATTTTTAGCGAGGTAGCATCTTTCTTTACAACATCATATCTATATAGGCCTACATTGAAATATTTAAAGGAGTTTAATCCAGATATCGTTATATGTAACAATGGCCCTACAGCAAGGGTATTAAGTAGGTGTAAAAAAGTCTTAGGTTTTAAATATGTAATTACAGTACCAGACCTTCTCTCTGTATCTAGATGGTGGGCTGATAAGGAGGCAGATATAATATTCTGTCCTACTAAAGAGGTAGAAGATATTCTTAAGGGGTACTGTCCAGAGTGTAAATGTGTAAGCCCTTTTTACCCATTAAGAGAGGTTGTAAGGTATTCTAAAGAGGAGATTGATACTAAGAGAAGGAAACTATTTAAGGAGTTTTCTTTTAAGGAAGATATTGCAACTATATTAATCACAGGGTGTGGGTTAGCTACTAGGGATATTGTAAAAAACCTTATGTCTTTTATGAAATCTAAAGATTATCAATTTATTATTCTTACTGGTAAAGATGAAAGGTTGTACAAAAGATTAACAGAGAAGTTCTCTTGTTGTAGTAATGTAGTAGTGAAAGGGTACACTACATCCATACTAGACCTTTTCTCTATCTCTGATTTAATTATAGCTAAACCGGGACCTGCTACACTGCTTGAGATAGAGAGGTTGGGTAAGAAAGCTATATTTACACGTCCTGTTGGATATCAGGAGTGGGGGAATGTAGAATATCTTTTACAAAATCCTAACTTTATATATATTGGTAATGAGTACAATCTAATAGAGGGGGAGATTAAAGAGCTATTAGAAAAAGAAATAGGAGAGTATGAGTCTCCTATTTTAGATTCAGATGCTATTGTTGAGTACCTATTTAAGAGTAATCTTAAATAAAGGTAAGTGCATATCCTTTCTTTCCTGCTCTACCTGTTCTACCAATACGGTGTATGTAATCATCGTAGTTTTCCGGCATATCGTAGTTTATTACATGACTAATGTTGTTTACGTCCAATCCTCTTGATGCTACATCTGTTGCTACAAGTATATTTAGTTGGTCTTTTTTAAATGCATCTATTATCCTTGTTCTTTGTGCCTGTCTTTTATCTCCATGTAGTGCATTTACTCTTACACCTCTATCTGAGAGCTTTCTAGAAAGATTATCTGCTTCTCTTTTTGTTCTTGTAAAGAGTAATACCTTCTTAAATTCATCTTTACTTAGGTAATCACACAGTACATTGAACTTAGTCTCACCATCTTTTAGTTTTATAATGTCTTGATCTACATTCTTACCTGCTTCCTGTTTTTGGATTTCAATCCTTACAGGGTTTTTAAGTAATGTATTAGCAATCTCTTCTGATTTTCTATTCATTGTTGCAGAAAAGAAAAGAGATTGTCTATCTTCGTTTAAGTGAGAGGTTATATACCTAATATCGTCAATGAAACCCATATCTAACATTCTGTCTACTTCATCTAATATGACATTGTTTATATCCTTTAGGTATATAGCTTCTCTCTCTGAAACATCTTTTAATCTTCCTGGTGTAGCAATTACAAAAGCTGGATCTCTTCTAAGTATTCCAATCTGTGCCCCTATACTATTACCACCTATTACTAATACAGATCTTAGTCCTGTATTTCTTGCTAATTGCATAAATTCATCTTGAATCTGTATAGCTAACTCTCTAGTAGGCACAACTATTAAGAATCTTTGACTCCTATCCTGTACTCCTTTATTTATCATTGGGATTAAGAAAGCAGCTGTTTTACCAGAGCCTGTACTTGCCATACCTAGTATGTCTCTACCCTCTAAAATTTTTGGTATAGCTTCATACTGTATCTTAGTAGGGCTAGTATACTTCTTATAGGTAATATTCTTCTTAAGCTCTTTTGTTAGATTGAACTCTAAGAGATTGTGATCTAATACATATATACTTGGTAAATCTTCGTATACTGCTTTAGCTATCAATTG
>JAVEYA010000159.1:0-3384 GCA_034003745.1 Clostridia bacterium | reverse complement strand
ACTCTATAATCTCATCACTGCGTTTTACGTCCGTAGTTGTTTTTTGCGTAAATTGTGCAAGCTCATGACCGACTTTGGCCAGGTTTTCCGCACCCGTCGAAATATCCTGCACTGTTGTGTTAACCTGCTGGAAAGCGGCAGAAAACTGGCCGATGATTTCATTCAGCTTTTCTTCCAAGTCCAGGGAATTGACAATAGCGATACCGCCGATTACTTTATCGTCTTCATCATAAATCGGAATACCCAAGACCTTTATCGGGATACCCCATAATTCTGCAGGCACATTTACCGATTTGACCCTTTTTTCCTGCATGGCCTGATGAATACCGCTGTCTGCTTTAATCGGGTCGCCCACCTGGATAGTAAGTTTAATGCTATCCGACCTATTTATCGCTATATATTTTTCCGTATCGACTACGCCTGCCCAAATGTCATAGTTGAATATTTCATCAAGATAGGGTAGAAATTTAATAAAAGACTCCATGATTTCCCTGCCGACGATTTTCGCCATTCCATGACCTCCATTAAATGAATTTAGCATAATAATTTAATATTTACAGAAAATTGCTGATCATATTATAACATGATTATTTATTACAGCCTATACCATATATAAAAAATGGCCTGCTTAAGCAGGCCATTTAGATCAAATTTTTTATATATTTATGACCTCAGGATAGGAACATAAATTGTGTCGCCGGGCTGAAGAACTGTATTCTCTAAGTTATTATAGGCCTGAATGATCTCGATATATTTGCGCAGGTCCATATTGTTATAATCATAGCGGTCGGCTATTTCCCACAAGGAATCCCCTTCTTTTACTGAAACGGTCACAATCTCCACAGGGTCGGCGGCATTGGTTTCTTTGGTAAAGAAGATTTGTCCAAACGCCGCAGCCAGAATGAATAATACCGTCATTACGGTGATAAATCTCCTGTAATTCGTGCATTGGTACCTTTTCATAACGCACCTCCGGAACGTATGTTCTATTATTAATATACCGAAACATATGTTCTATGTCAAGATTATTTTTGCAAATATTTAAGATTTTACGAACGAATGTTTGCATTTTTGAATTTATATGGTATAATTTTCTTGTATAATCTTGATGTGGAGGTGTTTTCATGTCCTATGAAGATTTGACTGAACGCCAAAAATCTATCCTTAATTATATAAAGAATGAAATCCGGACCAGAGGTTATCCCCCGGCAGTCCGCGAAATCGGCGAAGCCGTGGGCTTAAGCTCCAGTTCTACAGTTCACAGCCACTTGAATCAGTTGGAAAACAAAGGCTATATCCGGCGCGATCCCACGAAGCCCCGGGCGATAGAAATTACCGATCAGGAATATCACCCCATCCGGGATATGATTGACGTTCCGCTGGTCGGGCGGGTCACAGCAGGCGCGCCGATCCTGGCGGTGGAAAACATTGAAAGTACCTTCCCCCTCCCTCTTGAGTTCGTTCACTCTGATGAGGTGTTTATGCTGAAGATCCAGGGCGACAGTATGATCAACGCCGGTATCTTCAATGAGGATATGGTCGTCGTGCGCAAGCAAAATGTCGCCCGCGACGGCGACATTATTGTAGCTCTATTGGAAGATGAAGCAACGGTGAAGCGGTTCTATAAAGGATTCAACCATATCCGCCTGCAGCCGGAAAATGACGCCTACGAGCCGATTATCACACGTGACGTCAGTATTTTAGGTAAGGTTATCGCTCTCTTGAGAAAGTATTGAGATTCATCAGCTGTAAATTAAAAAGCCTGCCCGGTAAAATTCACCGGACAGGCCCTTCTTTTAATCCTCATAACTGATGACATTCGCCTTTTTATCCGCAGCCCTTTCCAAGGCCAATTCGACCAATTGCCGGACCAGATCAGTGAGTCCAACGCCGGTATGCTCCCACAGTTTTGGATACATACTGATATCTGTGAAGCCGGGCAGCGTATTAATCTCGTTAATCAGCACCTCCCGGGTATCCTTGGTCAGAAAGAAGTCGACCCGCGCCAGGCCGGAGCCGTCGATGGCCTGATACGCTTTGACGGCCAGTTCCCGAATCTTTTCCGCCGTACTCTCCTCTATTTTTGCCGGAATATGTAAGAGCGAACGGTCATCGATATATTTGGCTTTATAATCATAAAACGCATTACAGGGAACGATTTCCCCGGGTACAGACGCCCGGGGATTTTCATTGCCAAGCACGCTTACTTCAATTTCCCGTACCTCCGCGCCCTTTTCGATAATGATTTTGCGGTCATACCGACAGGCCAGGCGGATTGCTTCCTCCAGCTCCTCCCTGCCGGACGCTTTGGAAATGCCCACACTGGAACCCAGATTGGCAGGTTTGACAAAACAGGGATACCCCAGCTTGCTTTCTGTTTCCTGGAGGACATCCGAAAGATTGGCTTCGGTTTCAGAGCGCAGAAAACTTAAAAACGGTACCTGGGGCAGCCCTGCTTCGGCAAAAATCTTCTTCATCATGACCTTATCCATGCCTACGGATGAAGCCAGCACGCCGCAACCCACATAAGGCGCTCCCGCCAGCTCCAACAACCCCTGGATGGTGCCGTCTTCACCGAAAGTACCGTGCAGCGCCGGAAAAAAGATATCGGCAATGGCCAGCGGGAGCAACGCCGGCAGGCTGTAAATGGTCCCCCCGCTGGAAGTGTTGGGCAAAATGGTAATCGTTTTGCCTTTAAATTTATCCGGCGTGAATCCCCGGATTTCCCCTAAGGGAATGGGGCCATACCATTGGCCGTCTTTAGCGATGCCGATATTGAAGACTTCATAGGAATGGCTTAAGGCCTGGGAAACCGTGAAAGCGGAATTGCGCGAGACTTCATGCTCGCCGGAACATCCGCCGAAAAGCACCGCGACTAGCTGTTTAGACATATGTAAACCACCTTTTTTGTGATATTAACTATATGTATGTGCCGGATTTAAAGAAAGACACGAAAGAAAAATAAAATCAAGAGCGCTGCCGCTAAAATAAATTTAATAATATTGCCGATTAAAAGGCCGGCCAAAGAAGCAATTCCTATTTTGGAAGCATCCTCGATGTTTTTGCCGTAAATGATCTCCCCGATCACCGCTCCTGCAAAAGGCCCCAGCAAGAGCCCCAGCGGCCCCAGTGTCAGAATGCCCACAATACCGCCCAACAACGCGCCCCAATACCCGCCTTTGCTGCCTCCTTTTTTCCTGGCCAGATAAGGTCCGGAAAAATAGTCCAGAATGACGCTCACCATCGCAATAAAAATTGAGAGCATAATAATCGTGAAATTAATCTGTTGAAATCCTTCCAGCCAGCCGTAAGCGGCGATGATGACCGCCATCAGCGGTATTCCAGGTAAGAACGGCAGTACTGCGCCGAAAGTGCAGACAAGTA
>JAVEYA010000158.1:0-3438 GCA_034003745.1 Clostridia bacterium | reverse complement strand
TACAAACGTGAGGGGAGCAAGTTTAATGAAAACACTTTACCAAGGAAAGACAAAGACGGTGCTCACTGATGAGACAAGCAGTGCGGTCTATTTGCTTTTTAAGGATGATGCCACCGGTGAAGACGGCGTATTTGATCCCGGTTCCAACACGGTTGGCGGAAGTGTGGAGGGTAAGGGCAAAACCGGGCTGAAGATTTCCCAACACTTTTTTGAACTGATGGCAAGAAACAGCATCCCCACCCACTATCTGGGCGCGGATCTGGACAAATGCCTGATGCAGGTTCGGAGTCTTACCGTGCCGAAATTGGAATTCGTACTCCGCTACTTCACTGCGGGAAGCATGTGCCGTAGGTTCACGCTGGAAGAGGGCATCATTTTTGACCCACCTTATCTTGAGGTTACATTAAAGGACGACGCCCAGGGCGATCCCCTCATCAGCGAAAGACTATGCATTATGAAGGGCCTCCTGGTGGAGGGGCAGTATCAAGAGGCCTTGGACCTCTTAGTACAGGTGGGTGAGGTTCTGAAAAAAGAACTGGCGCGAATGAACCTTACACTGATCGATTTTAAAATAGAGATAGGCTATGACGAAAATGGCAAGATGTATGTGGTAGACGAAATAACCCCCGACATTTGGCGCGTGCGTGACCAAAACGGCAAGATTCCCAACCAGATTGACTGTGCTAACCTTATTTTGGAGAAGATAACGAAAAGCACAGGCAATTAGCTGTCATTCGGTGATGAAAGGAAGGCGATATCATGTCTATTAAATGGGACGATCAATATTTAACCGGAATAGAAAAGATTGACGAGCAGCATAAACGCTTATTTGAAATTGCCGGGTCGCTCTATGACCTTTTGCGCAATGACGTTTATATCGATAAATATGACCGTATTATGATTGTTTTGGACGAATTGAAAGAGTACACGGACTTCCATTTTAAAACGGAAGAAAATTTTATGAAAGAGACGGGATATAAAAAGTATTTGTCCCATAAGGCCAGACACGACGATTTTATTGCCAAAGTCAACGGCTTGGATTTAAATGAAATCGATGAAAATCAGGAAGACTATCTGGCAGAAATCCTTGATTTTGTGTGCATGTGGATCAGGAACCATATCCTAAGCGAGGATAAGCAATATATCCAAAGATAATGTTATGGACAGGCCCCGAAGTATAAAAATAATTTATTGGAATAAAACAATATTTTATTATATAAATAACGTATACGTCAAAAATAAGGGGCTAAGGCAATCTTTCATGAAAAAATGGGCAATTGGTTTAGATGTAGGCTCGGTTGCCGTCAAGGGTGTAATCTATGACGGGGCAATCTGGCATAGTATTATTGAGCCGACCGGTTGGGCGCCTAAAAATTCCGCCCGGCAGGTTCATAAAGACCTTTTAAGAAAAGTTGAGATGCCGCCGGGGGAACCTATCTGTACGGTAGGGACCGGCTATGGACGGGTGAATCTGGATGTGGCTGATCGTGTTTTTTCTGAGATTACTTGCCATGCCAGGGGCGCTCGTTTATTGTTTCCGCATACATCCGGAATATTGGATATCGGGGGACAGGACTCCAAAGCGATTGCTTTGGACGAGGCGGGCCGCGTCAAAGAATTTGTTTTAAATGACAAATGCGCCGCGGGAACCGGCCGGTTTCTGCAGCTGACTGCGCAAATGCTGGGGCTGGAAGTAGACAAACTTGACCTGTTTGACCGGAATATTCAACCCGTGGAGATCGCCAGCATGTGCGCTGTTTTTGCGGAGTCGGAAATCGTCGGCCTGCTGGCCCAGGATGTTCCCCAAGAGCGGATTATCGCCGGCGTTTTAGCGGCGATTGCGCGGCGCAGCAGTTCGATGGCAGCCAGATTAGGGCTGACCGGGCATGTGACCTTCTGCGGCGGGGTCGCTAAAAACAGGCTGCTGACTAAGTTTATTCAGGATGAGACCGGCTGGAACCTGGAAGCGCCGGAAGATCCGCAGATTGTAGGCGCTTTGGGCGCTGCTGCCCTGGCATATGAGATGAATACGAAAAGAGGGGATATCTGATGAGAGCAAAGACCATGGAATTTTTCGATGCAGTACCTTCGCAAGCCCAGCTTTGGGCCAAAGAAGCGAAGGAGCAGGGCCGGAAAATCGTCGGCACCTATTGTGTATTTTCGCCTATTGAACTAATTGAGGCGGCCGGAGCCATCCCGGTAGGACTGTGCTCTACTAAACTGGAACCTATTGCCGAAGCGGAAAAAGTTCTGCCCCGCAATCTATGTCCTTTGATTAAGTCCAGCTTCGGCTTTGCCGTTTCCGGCAAATGTCCGTATTTTGTACTGTCTGACGCTGTTTTGGCGGAGACAACCTGTGACGGCAAAAAGAAGATGTATGAAATTATGCAGACGTATAAGCCGATGCTGGTCCTGGATATTCCGAATACAACTACGGGAGAGGATTATCTCGATAAGTGGGTCAGGGCAATTTATCAGGCTAAAGAATATTTTGAAGCGTTATTCAATACAGAAATAACCGCTGAAAATCTAAGCCGGGTTATTAAAGAACATAATGAAGAACGCCGCCTGATGATGGAGCTGGCCGCTCTGAACCAAAACGACCCCGCTCCCTTGGCCGGTACGGATCTGCTAAAAGTATTATGGGGCCGTAACTTTAGATTCAGAAGCGCTGAATATCTGGACAAAACACGTGAACTGATTACTGAAATTAAAGAAATGATGAAAAAGGGCGAGATCTCCGCTGCGCCGGGAAGACCGCGCATCCTGGTAACAGGATGTCCCACCGGATCGGGACAGGAAAAAGTCCTGAATATTATCGAAGAATCCGGCGGGTCGGTGCTTATCCAGGAATCCTGCAGCGGGATCAAGCCTTGTGTGCATTTGGTGGATGAGCAAAAGGATCCCTTTGTGGCCTTGGCGGAAAAATATGCGCAGACCCCCTGCTCAGTACTTTCACCGAATACAGGCCGAATGGATTTGCTAAGCCGGTTGGTGGAGGACTATAAGGTCGACGGCGTCGTCGATATTACCCTGCAGTTCTGCCATACTTACAATATCGAATCTGTTCTGGTTAAGGAACACTTGCAGAAAAAGCATAACGTGCCGCTTTTGCAGATAGAAACGGATTACTCTTCGTCCGACACGCAGCAGATTAAATTACGGGTGGAAGCTTTCTTGGAAATGCTGAAATAGGGTTAATATTGAAGATTTGGACGGAAGAATATAGCTGGACATAGTGTTCAGCTATATTTTTTTATTTTTATCCGATTGTTTTTATAGAGGCAATAGATATTCATTTCTATATATAAGTAAGCGACAAGTAGGGGGGCACATAGTAGACGGGGGGAAACGATAGTACAATCACAACAGAACAGGTTGAAAAAGTAATGCAACGAATTCAACCGCGAATGGAGTGATAGTATGGATACACGGGAA
>JAVEYA010000157.1:0-3559 GCA_034003745.1 Clostridia bacterium | reverse complement strand
CCCTTTCCAGGATCGTGGTAACCAGCAAACCAATAACCAACAGCACCGTGATACAAGCCATGACCCGGTCAATCTGAAAAAAGGATGAAGCATAGGTGACCATATACCCCAGACCGCCCGCTGCGCCGATATATTCTCCGATAATGGCTCCAACCATGCAGATGCTGGCGCCGATTCTGATGCCGGTCATAATCCAGGGCATACTGGTGGGGACGACCACATGCCATAAAATCTGTGTTTTACCGGCTCCCAATAAAGTGGCCGATTCGATCAGTTTCTGATCGATATTTTTGATGGCGTTATAAGTGGCGAAAAACACATTGAAGAAGACCATTAAGGCGGCCAGGGCTACTTTGGATTTCAGGCCGATGCCGAACCAAAGAATATATAACGGAGCCAGCGTTAATTGCGGAATCCCTTGCACCGCCGCGATGATCGGGACGAAAATACGTCCGGTAGTCGGAAACTGACTGAAAATGACTCCCAGGGCAATGCCGGCCACAGAGCCATACAACAATCCCAAGTAGGCTTCTCTCAGGGTTATAAAGGCATGGCGGAACAATTCCCCGCTCAGGGCGAATTCGATCAAATTGGTTATTATTGCACTGGGAAAGCTGGTGTAAAAAGCGATCTTGATATTATTGCGCGCCAGCATCTCCCAAAGCGCTATCCCAACAATGATAAAGACGGTACGGGCAAGCAGCGCCTTTTTGTCCCGGACGCTTCTTTTTTTAATATTGCTTAAAATAAGTTTTCCCATATTCAACCTCTATTTCTAAAGCGTCGTCCCGTCGCAACTCCGCTTCAATACGTTTCTTTTCTTTATCCAATTCGATGGGATTGACGGTATCTTCAATCCCTTTGACCGTTCCGTAAAACCTGTTAAAAGGGATCCCCGTCAAGGCCTCATGGTCTTGCCATCCGGCGTTATAGCGGGTCCCGGCGCAAAACATTGAAACATTGAGGCTTCGTGTCTTCAGCGGCGTGGCCGTACACTCCAGACAAACCGCCCGATTGCCGGACATTTGCATGCCCTGAGGCAAACCATAGGTATAAGTATAGCCCAGCAAGACTCGCATAATCGTCCGGGGAGGAGCGGCCAGCAAGACGACGTCCGGGTCGCCTTCAAACATTTCCAGAGGCTTAATCACCACGCCGTACGTATCCGGCGGACAAATCGGCACCGCATGCGCCACGGCTGCCGCAACTGCCGCATCCTTATACAGGCCTAGTTTCGCACCGTTGGTCCCGTCAAAAAACTCAGGCGGCGATTCGGCCAGTCCCAGGGCCCGGTTCCCTCCGCCGCACCCGGCTGTCGTCCTGTCCATCTTAATACTATGGCCTTTCATGGCCGACTTGACGGCAACGCAATAATGCAACGGTTTCTTCAGCTCGATGCCCTGATAGCGGGCATATTCCTGCCAAGACTTCACCAGCTTAACACCGACGACGCCGCGCTGAAGACCTAGGAAAGCCTTAAGTTTTTTTACAGCTGTTTGTCTGTCCATAATCCACCTCTAAAAAATCAGTACATTCTCTTTTTTGATGCGTAAGAAAACCTGCTGCCCTGTCACCCACTGGAGGTCGGTATCAAAAATGATATCCACATCAATCATTTTCGCTCCTACCGCCACGTTATAGCGGACGACATTACCCTGCGGAATATATCCGGTAATCACACCCTGCATGTAATAGTAATCGCCGCCCGGTTCATAGTTTTGCGCCGACATCTGGATGATCTCAGGGCGGAACGCAGCCATTTCTTTAATGCGGTACGCACACCCGGACATTTTTTGAAAATCCGCTCCGTCAATCTGGTTGTAACTGCCGATAAAGCCGGTCACGAAAGGCGTGGCAGGGCGCGCGTAGACCTCTTTGGGCTTACCGGATTGTTCCAAAACACCATGATTAAATAAATGAATCGTATCAGAAATACGCATGGCTTCTTCCTGGTCGTGGGTTACAAAGACGGAAGTCATATTCAGCTCTTTGTGAATGGCCTTGATATAGATCTGCAGTTCTTTGCGGAGTTTGGCGTCCACGGCGCTGAATGGTTCGTCCAGGAGCAGTACTTTGGGATTCATGATCAGACAGCGCGCCAAAGCGACCCGCTGCTGCTCGCCGCCGGAAAGCTGAAAAGGGTATTTCTTTTCATGACCGCTCATCTCCAGCATTTTCAGGACATGCGCCACCCGGCTTTGGATTTCGTCTTTCGCTAGTGATTTCATGCGCAATCCAAAAGATACGTTGTCATAAACATTCATCGTGGGAAAGAGACTGTACTGCTGAAAAATCATGCTGACGCCCCGCTGATTAGCCGGCAAATGGGTAATATCGGCTCCATCCAGTATGATTGAGCCGGAATCCGGCTGTTCCAGCCCCACCAGACAACGCAGCATCGTTGTTTTCCCGCAGCCTGACGGTCCCAAAAAAGTAACAAATTCCCCTTTCTCGATGGATAAAGAAACGTCTTTTAAGATTAACTTACCGTCAAATATTTTTTTGATGTTTTTCATTTCTATGTAGCTCATGACAGACCTCATCTGCAAAAGTTAAGCGCTATCTTTTCTTGATGATAACGCTTTTAAATTTAACTGATTCATTAGATAATGTCCAATAAATACTTTTTATTGATTTTCTAAATCAATAAATTTTTTTTACTTCCGGAGTGTTATGAAAAACCCGGCAAATGTAAGAGAATAAGAATAAGACCGCAATAAACAGGGGATAATTGGGTTAAATAAGCTTATTTAACCTTCCCTGACCATTGCCTTCTCTCTTACTCCCGAGCCATAATGTACTTAAGGTCAAAAATAGTCAACATCCAAACATTATTGTTTAAATAACAAGGAGGGTATGAAAAATGGGCAAATCCGTAGGAATTGACTTGGGTACTACCAACTCAGTTGTCGCCGTACTGGAAGGCGGCAAACCTACCGTTATTATTAATGCGGAAGGAAACCGCACCACCCCCTCCGTCGTCTCATTCCGGGACAACGGCGAAAGGCTGGTGGGTCAGGTGGCCAAACGTCAGGCTGCCTTAAATCCGGAAAAAACACTGTATTCCGTCAAACGTTTTGTGGGGAGACGCTTCTCCGAAGTCAGCGGCGAAAGAGACCTGACGCCCTACAAGGTTGTCGCCGGCGCCAATGACGCCGTTCGGTTCGAGGTCGCCGGCAAACAGTATGCGCCGGAAGAAATCTCGGCTATGGTCTTAAAAAAGCTGGTGGAAGACGCCTCCAAATACCTGGGTGAAAAAATCACCGATGCGGTCATCACCGTGCCGGCCTATTTCAATGATTCCCAGCGCCAGGCCACCAAGGACGCCGGAAAAATCGCCGGCCTGAATGTCCTAAGAATCATCAACGAACCTACCGCCGCCTCCCTGGCCTACGGTATGGAAAAGAAAAAAAGCGAAACGATCCTGGTCTTCGACCTGGGCGGCGGTACTTTCGACGTCTCCATCCTGGAAGTGGGCGACGGCGTCTTCGAAGTCAAAGCCACCCATGGTGATACCCATCTGGGCGGGGATAACTTTGACAAGGTGCTGGTCGACTGG
>JAVEYA010000156.1:0-3628 GCA_034003745.1 Clostridia bacterium | reverse complement strand
ATGATAACGCCTGCTTTCAAGGCAAATTCGCATACCAAGTGTTGCCACACTATATTTTAAGCAGTATAGTTATATTATGACGTTCAGAAACAAATTGTAAATAACAACTCTTTATAGATTTAGCCTGTTTATAATAAAATTTTATACGTTGAGGCGTATTGTCTTATATTATAATAATCTACAGAGCTTATTAATTAGAGGAGGTTTCATTATGGAAGCTGTTAGATTAACAGAGTACAGTCATGGGGCCGGCTGCGGCTGCAAAATAGCCCCGGCTGTTTTGGAAACCATAATCAAGTCCACGCGCGAAACAAAATCTTACCCCTTGCTCCTGGTCGGAAACAGCAGCAATGACGATGCCGCCGCCTATGATTTGGGCAACGGTACTTCCGTTTTAAGCACCACTGATTTTTTTATGCCCATTGTGGATGACCCCTACACATTCGGCAGAATCGCCGCCACCAACTCTATCAGCGACGTCTATGCCATGGGCGGTAGACCCCTCATGGCGATTTCCATTCTGGGGTGGCCGGTAGAGAAACTTTCAGCGGAAATCGCCCAGCAGGTTGTGGAAGGCGGACGCAGCGTCTGTGACGCGGCAGGCATACCTTTAGCCGGGGGTCATTCCATCGACTCGCCTGAGCCGATTTTCGGACTGGCCGTGACCGGCCTGGTCGACAACAAACATTTAAAGAAAAACAACTCCGCGCAAGCCGGCTGTGACATCTTCCTGACCAAACCTTTAGGCATAGGCATTCTAACCACCGCGCAAAAAGCCAAACTGATTGAGCCCGGCCATATTGACGCGGCCATTGACGCCATGTGCACTTTAAATACCATTGGCGCGGAAATCTCTGCTTTGGAAGGTGTTCTCGCGCTGACCGACATCACCGGCTTTGCCCTTTTGGGGCATTTAGGCGAAGTTTGTAAGGGCAGTAATGTCTCCGCTGAAGTGTATTTCGACCGTATCCCCTTATTGCCTAACGTCAGAAAATATATGGAACTGGAATGTATTCCGGGGGGAACCTACCGCAACTTCCAGAGCTTTGGCCACACCATTGGCGAGATAACCGAAGAGCAGAAAATGATCCTTTGCGACCCCCAGACCTCCGGCGGTCTATTGGCTGTAGTCCGGCCGGATACTGTGGCGGAATTTCTGGCCACCACCAAGAAAGCCGGCCTGGACCTCCAGCCCATCGGTAAGACAGTGGCTCCTCAAGAGAAGCTGATTAAAGTTATTTAGCTAAGTTCTCTGTCAGCGGATTACTGCAGAAAGGAAATCTCATGACCTCCCAATTTACCCATGATTATACCGGCATTGTCTTACACGAAACCCCGCTGATTGACGTACGCGCCCCGGTGGAATTCGCCCGGGGTGCTTTTGTCAATGCCGTTAATCTACCCTTGATGAACGACGAGGAACGCCATCTGGTCGGCATCTGCTACAAAGAAAAAGGCTCGGCTGAGGCTACCCGGTTGGGGCATCAACTGGTCTCAGGCCTCATCCGTGCGGAACGGACCCAGACCTGGATTGCCCATCTCGAAAAATATCCGGACAGCATCATCCATTGCTTCGGCGGTGATTTGCGCTCCCAAATAGCCCAGCAATGGATTCAGGAGGCTGCCGGTCGCCTGATTCCCCGTTTAAAAGGCGGCTATAAGGCCTTCCGTAATTACTTACTCACCGAACTCAACACTTCTTTGGAGGCAATTCCCGTTTTACTTGGCGGCAATACCGGTTCCGGCAAAACGGTTATCTTAAAAAAGCTTCCCAACGCCATTGACCTGGAAGCCCTGGCCAACCATCGCGGTTCCGCCTTTGGCGCAAAACTCTCCCCCCAACCCGCACAGATAACTTTTGAGAACAGCATGGCCTATAAACTGATTCAGCATCGAGCGAAGGGTTACCGCTCTCTCATCATCGAGGATGAAGGCTCGCGCATTTCCCGCTGCATTATTCCCAAGGCGCCGGCGGAATACTTCAACAGCGGAGATATCGTTCTGGTGGAGCTGTCTTTAGCTGAGCGCATTGAAAATATTTTCCATGAATATGTACTGGAAGCGCAGCAAGATTATCTGGCGTATTATGGCGAAAGCGGCCTTGCGGAATGGTTCCTTTTCATGAGCGCCGCCATGGAAAAGATTAAACAGCGTTTCGGCGGACATCTTCCGGAAATGCTTACTTTGCTCCAGTCAGCCTATCAAAAGCAGCGGCAATCCGGCGATACTTCCGGACATAGGCGCTGGATCGAAATGCTCCTTACAGAATATTACGACCCCCTCTATCAGCGGCAACTGAAGAAAGCCTCCCGAAAAATCCTTTTCAGGGGAAACGCGGCCGAGGTAACGGACTATTTTAAGCAATACTGTGCTGATTAAGACAATGGAAACATCATCCCCTCTGTCTTTTGTCATTCAGAGACAGTAACACTGTCGAAGAATCTTTCTGCTGCAACGGTTAAAGATTCTTCACTGCGTTCAGAATGACAGAAATTAACTTTTTCCATAAAAAATGCGCTCCCCTCGGGAACGCATTTTATTGTTTAAATCCCATCTCTTAACTTAAATCTTTGAATCTTACCGGTGGCGGTCTTAGGCAGCTCTTTCATAAAAGCCAGGTCATGAAGCCGTTTATAGGTCGGCAAATTATCGTCCAAGTAGGAGAGAATTTCCGACTTTAATTTTTCCCCGGGTTCAACATTATCCTTCAGGACGACAAAGCCCTTCGGCTTAACGAGACCATTTTCATTCGTCCCGCCGGCCACAGCCGCCTCATGAATATAGGGGAGCTGCAAGAGACAGCTTTCAATTTCATGGGGCGATACCCACATCCCGGCAACTTTCATCAGTTCGTCGCTGCGTCCGCAATAGAAGAAGAAACCGTCCCCGTCCTGATAATATTTATCTCCGGTAATCAGCCACTCGCCGATAAACTTGGCTTTAGTGGCTTCATGTTTGTTAAAGTAGCCTAAGGCGATACTGTCGCCCTTAATCCATAAATCGCCGATTTCACCACGTGGCGCTTCCAGACCGTCCACACCCACTATTTTCGCCTCAAAGCCGGGTACAACTTTTCCGGAGCTTCCTTCCCGAAAAGTCTCATTGGTATTGGCAATAAAGGCATGCAGGCTTTCCGTACAACCGATGCAATCCAAGATTTTCAGGCCGTATATTTCCTGCCACTTATGCAGCACCGGAGGCGGTAACGGCTCCGCCGAAGATATACAAACACGGATAGAAGAAAGATCGTATTTCTTTCCTGTTTTCTCCATATGCCGCAGCAAAGCGTTATACAAGGTCGGTACACCGAAAAACACTGTCGGACGAAATCTTTCAATTGCGGCAAAGGTACACTCAGGCGTAGTCCTATCCGGCGATAAAGACACGGAGGCGCCGAAAGAGAGCGGAAAATATAGGCTGTTGCCCAGTCCGTAGGCGAAAAAAAGTTTCGAAGAACAGAAAATCCTATCTTCAGAAGTCAGTTTCAGGACGTTTGCGCCAAAAGTTTTGGCGCAGAACTCCATATCATGATGCAAATGAATTACACCCTTGGGTTTGCCGGTAGTCCCCGAAGTAAAGAGCCAAAGTGCCTGATCGTCTTTCGAGGTTGGCGCCGCCGTTAATTCCG
>JAVEYA010000155.1:0-3644 GCA_034003745.1 Clostridia bacterium | reverse complement strand
TTGATGGGACTCATACATTCCTTCTGCAGATAACGGAAGCGGATGTCCCTTTCCTCGGTGGCGGCAAACATTTTTATGGGAATATTGACGAGACCGAAACTGACGGAGCCTTTCCACATTGTATGCATGACGTTCCTCCTTTTAGCTTTATTCTTTGTTGCCGCTCTTCAGATAATGCATTAGAATATATTCATTAATATATGTGGGAGGTTCCTATGAACAAATTGGGGGTAAATGTTCAATATATTTATCACAGCGGTTTTCGCGTCGAAACGGACCGGCGCATTCTCATCTTCGACTATTTCAAAGGCAAAGTCCAACTTGGCGATAAACAGACGCTGGTCTTCGCTTCCCACGCGCATCCGGACCACTTCAGAAAAAAAATCTTCGACTGGAGCAACGACCAGCCGGACATCGCCTACATCCTGAGCAGCGATATCCGCCACCGGCCGGAAGGGCTGAATATAAAAGCGCTGTCCCCTTATGAGGAGACAACGCTTGCCGACGTACACATCAAGACTTTCGGCTCCACCGACGCCGGCGTGTCTTTTTTGGTTGAAACAGACGGCCTCCGCATCTTCCATGCGGGCGACCTCAACTGGTGGTACTGGTGGGGGGAATCCCCGGAAGAAATCGCCAACGCCGAAAAAATGTTCAAAGAAGAAATGGCCAAAATCAAAGGCGAGGCCATTGACCTCGCCTTCTTTCCGGTAGACCCCCGGCTGGAACACAATTCCGACGTAGGCGCAGACTATTTCATTCAAGAAATCGCGCCGAAAATTCTTATTCCCATGCACTTCGGCGATCAGGCGGACGCTGCTTTAAAGTATGCCGAGAAGATGAAAGGCGCTTCCACCCAGGTGATTGCTTTCACTGAACCCAATCAGGAAATATCGCTTTAATTCACTGCCCGGTCTTGATGGACAGCTTCTTTTGGAAGTACAGGAAAACCGGCAGCGGTATCACAATCCAGCCTAAGCTCTTGACCAGGGTATTCTGGGCCCGTTCCACCTGTCTGGCCCGTTCGGCGTCCACCATAGCGTTGTAATTGGCGAGCATTTGTTCTTCACTCAGTTCCTGAGTCTGGGTTCCCCCGTCCGGAGCGGGTATTTCCTTGCCCCCATAGCGCTTATACTCATCGAAAGTCTGATAATACGGCGCGGGGCTGATAATATCCGCAGCCGCCATAAAAATAGCCACGCTGCCGCCGATCGTCATCATCAGGGTTGCGAAAAGCACCAGATAAATATAGACATTCTTAATCACTTCTTCTCCCCCTTCTTTTTGCGAGTCCACCCTTGCGGCAAAGACAGTCAAAGCAATTACGACGATTACGACCAGCGGTATCAACACCAGTATTCCTGACAAGGCCATGTTTCACCTCTTTAGCTTCTCTTTCCTCTTACGCTTTAAGCATATTCTTTATTTGGGCGTATTCAATCAAAAATTCCTGGATCCCGGCGACATAGGGGAAATACTCATATTGCTGGAAGTAGATTACGGGACCCCGGGCAGACAGGTAATAATCCTGTTCTTCTTTAATCGCCTTAAAGCCGCCTTGTTCTAATTCCATTAACAGATCCGCCGCTGTTCTCCGATCAATTTCTTCCCGGATGAGGCCGCTGATCAGGGCAGTATAATCAGCGCCCTCCTTAAAAAGGTCTTTTAAGGCCAGCGCCCGGCCGGTCTTCAAATCAAAGGTATAGGAGCTCTGCACGGTAGAGCCGTGTGCGCCGCCGGCGTATTGATAGTTCAGCAGGACCACGCTTAACAGGTTATCTTGATTATATTTCAGACGATAGTCAAAATAGGTCTCACATTTATTAGGGCTGGTTGGGGATCCTTCCGCTTTCAACTGCGCCAGCTCGGCCGCGTTCTTTTCGCCTTCCGCTTTGGCCTGGGCCGCCGCTTCAGCAAAGAGGGCGTTGAGGGCATCCTGTACAGCGGCATCCGCTAAACCGGTCAACTGAGGATATTGCAGCGTTAGAATAAGCCCATCCTTTTCTGCAGCTTCCTTAACTGTTTGGATGGTTACGGCCTTTTCCTTGTTGTCCTGCAGGACAACTTTCTGCCCATTATATACTACATTCAGGTCCAGATTCTCCGCGAAGAAATCTTCCCGCAGATAGATCCGCTCCCCCAGTCTGAGCCAGCCTGCAGCTGAGCTGCCCAAATAATCGCCGCTGAAATAGAAGGAATGATTGTTGACGCTCAATATATTGGTGAATAAATCTATAATTATGGTATCTTCCGCCTTGGTTAAGGTCACCGTGTCATTCTCCGCCCACTGGACCGTATAGCCGAGCCCTTCAGTCACCGCCCGGAGCGGCAGATAGACTTTCCCCTGTTGTATCGACGCAGCCACCGTAATTTTTGTACCGTTCAGCTCGATGGCCGGCTTATCGGAGGCAGCCCCGGCGGAAGTGGAGACAGACAGCAAAAGCAGCGCAGCCGTGGCAGTCACAAGGAATCCTTTTAATCTTTTCTTCAGCATAACGATTCTCCTTGCGCAATATTTTTCTGTCTCAATTATATAAGACGCCGGCGCGGAAAGATAGTTCCGTTTTATAACAAAAAAATAACGGCTGTTAAACAAAATGTTTTGATATTATATCATATTTTTTATTGTCAAGCCCTCTGCCATCTATTATAATGAAGGTAGGTCTTAGACCATGGGGTCCTTCGGAAAGAAAATAATAAGGGGGTCATCGTTATGGAGCAACATTTGAAAGGAAAAGTGGCCATTATTACCGGTTCCTCTAGGGGAATAGGCCGCACGATTGCTGAAAAACTCGCTGCCGCAGGCGCCAGTGTAGTCATCAATTACACGAAAACGCCCGAAAAAGCCGCGGATGTGGTGAAGAAGATTACAGAGAACGGCGGGAAAGCGGTAGCTATTTGCGCGGATATAACCAAAATCGAAGAAATAGACAAACTATACCAGGAATCTATCGCCGCCTTCGGTAAGGTAGACATTCTGATCAATAACGCGGGCGTGGCCATCAACAAACCTATGGAACAAATCACCGAAGCCGAATTTGACATTCAATATGCCGTTAACGTCAAAGGCACCTATTTTTGCACGCAAAAAGCGTTTAAGTATCTGGAGGATGGCGGCAGCATCGTCAATATTTCCACTTCAGTCAACGGACAGATGTATAAGAATTTCACCGTCTACTGTGGAACCAAGGGCGCTGTGGAACAAATCACCCGCCAGGCGGCACAGGAATTTGGACCCAAAAAGATCAGAATCAACGCCGTTGCGCCCGGTCCCGTTTACACCGAACTCCTGCGTTCCCAAAGAACCGAACAGGAACTGGATAACATGAAAAATATGAATGCTTTTAAACGTCACGGCGAAACCGAAGATATCGCGGATGTTATTGAATTTCTGGTAAGTGAGAAGGCCCATTGGATCAGCGGCCAGACCTTGCGCGTCAACGGCGGTCTGATCTGATCCCAACGGTAATAGAAGCAATTACTTAATACCTCCCTTCCATATAAAAGAGGCTGTGCCAATCCGGCACAGCCTCTTTGCTTCTTTGCAATTTTTCGGGATTGCCGCTAAAGCACCCAGCCTTGAAGAATAAATAAAAAGCAAATGGCAACAAGAAAAAAGACAAGGGAAAACTGACCGTGCAATT
>JAVEYA010000154.1:0-3659 GCA_034003745.1 Clostridia bacterium | reverse complement strand
AGGGGTATAAAATAAACGAAAGAAACCGCCGTTTTCCGCAAGGTGAAATTGACCTGATTGCCGAGCACCGGGGAGAGCTGGTCTTCTTTGAAGTAAGAAGCCGCAGCAAAACATAGTTCGGTACGCCACAGGAAACGGTAAATTATAAAAAACAGCAAAAATTAAAGTTGCTGGCAAATATTTATAGAAAGGCTGCGGGAATCTGGCAGAATCCCTGCCGCTTCGACGTAGTCGGGGCGCTCTTTAATGAAAAGGGCGAGCTGGTTTCTCTGGAGCTCATTTCCAATGCTTTCTAACATAGGATGACAAGGAGGATAAAATGGAGGAAACAAGCAGAACAACTTCAAGAAAACGTTCCAGGAATAACCTTGCCGGCGCGCTGGTCATCTTCGTGGTCTGGTGCGGGCTGGTTTTCGGCGGCTTTTATATCGCCAAAAATTATATCGACCAGACGATTTTAAAGGTGCAGCAGACCAATGCCCTCAATATACAGGCGATTGAAAACCGCCTGAATGATATTCAAAACGGACTGCAGAACCTGGAGGATTTTGTGGGGGTCACCGGTGAATCGATTTCCAGCCGCGATAGTATTCAGGAGGAAATGATGCAAAAAATCGCGGAGTTTGACCGGCAGATCCAGGAACTGAAGAACAGTCTGAATATCCTGAAGGAGGCGCCTCGATGAACGTGCTCGGCAGATTATTGCTGTTTACGCTGGCTCCGCTCCTGGGGCTGGCAGTAACGGTATACGGTTTTACCGCTGAGCCGGAAGAGCTTTTTTTCCCCACAGCAACAGTAAATGCCACGGTTGCCTCCATCGGCTCCCAGCTGGATAATATCTATGAGAATATGGGCTTAATGGCGGATGAGGCCGCCCTGCTGGAGGAGGAATCCAAGGCGCAGAAGAGTGTCCTGGAAGAGCTGGCCGCCGCGGTTTCCAGCCAAAAAGTGCTCTCGGATAATATTTATGAAGAGCGTATCCTGGCGATGTTGGGTCCCCCCGTGAAGACGCACCAGTCCAAACGGGTAGAAATCAAAATCTTTCAGTTGGATGAACTGGGTTATCGCGGTCATATTGCCAAGGTCAAGCTGCATGATCCCTCTGCCCTGAAAGTAGTGCTGGGGCAAGATACGCCGGGTAAGAAAGAGACTACGCTGGACGCCGTCAAGCGTACCGGCGCCATTTTCGGCGTAAACGGGGGCGGCTTCTTTTCAGAACCCAGGAATGGCGAATCTTATGCCGTACATATGGGCAACGTGATCATCAACGGCAAGCTGATTGCTCCCTTTAATCCTTATCCGGAAAATCTGTTTTTTGCCGGTATCAATAATAAGGGCAAATTTTTGGGCGGTATATTTTATGAGGAAGAGCATTTGATGAATCTGCACCCCTGGCAGGGCGTCAGCTTTGTGCCGGTTTTGATCAAGGGGGGCGTGGCCCGGCCTATTGATGCGGAGTGGGTGGAAACCAAACATCCGCGCACAATTATCGGTGAATATGCCAATGGCGACTTGATTTTCATCGTGGTGGACGGCCGCCAGTCCGACTGGAGCGCCGGCGTAACCTTGGAGAGACTCCTGGAAAAGTTGGTGGAACTGGGCGTCAAGGAAGGGTATAATCTGGATGGCGGGGGTTCCAGCACTTTCGTTTATAAAGGAGAGATTCTGAACCGTCCTTCGGACGGCAAAGCCCGTCCGGTAGTAACAAATTTTATAATTATGCCTTAACAAGTGATGAAGGAGTGGATACCCATACAGAAGCTAGTGCATGAGATTTGTGACAAAATAGACCGGCTTAATCCGGAGATTCAAGCCTTTCTTCCCGAAGAAGGCCGCCGGGAGAGGCTTTTGAAAGATGCGGCCAAACTGGAACAGTTGTATGGAAATTCTCCGCGCAAGCCGCCTTTGTACGGTGTGCCGGTAGGGCTTAAAGACCTTATCCGGACCGACGGCCTGCCCACGCGGGCAGGTTCCAAGCTGCCGCCGGGCGTTTTTGGCGGAGCCGAAGCGGAGTGTGTGTCGAAACTGCGCACAGCAGGCGCCCTGATTATCGGCAAAACGGTCACTACGGAATTTGCCTATTATGAGCCGGGCCCCACCCGGAACCCTCATAACCTGGAACATACGCCGGGAGGCTCCAGCAGCGGTTCGGCCGCGGCCATCGCCGCCGGGATGTGTACGCTTGCCCTGGGTACCCAGACCGTCGGCTCCATTATCCGGCCGGCTGCGTTCTGCGGTATTATCGGCTTTAAGCCTAGCTATGGGCGCATCTCCCGTGATGGAGTAATTGACTTTTCCCCTTCCATGGACCATGTCGGTATTTTCGCACCGGATGTGGCCGGGATTAAGCAGGCCGCGCTGGTCTTGTGCACCCGGTGGAGCGTAGGAGAAATCGAGATGCAGCTGGAAACGGGGGATGAGGAGCCGCCTATCCTGGGCGTACCGGAAGGACCCTATCTGGAACAGGCTCTGCCGGAAACGCTGGAATTTTTCGAAAAACAATTGACCAGGCTGAAAGCTGCCGGGTATATCATCAAACGCGTCCCCCTGTTCGCGGATATCAAAGAAATTAACACACGGCATTCCCGCCTGATTGCCGCAGAGGTGGCCCAAGTTCACAAAAGCTGGTTTTCCCGCTTCGGCGAACTCTATGGCCCGCGCATTGCGGGAGTTATTAAGACCGGGCAAATGGTGAACGAGGGCGAGGCCGCTGAGATGGAAGAAGAGGCCTTATTGTTCCGTGAAGAAATACATCAAGTGATGAAACGAAACGGCGTGGAATGCTGGGTTGCGCCCTCGGCCTTGGGCGAAGCGCCCCAAGGGCTTTTGTCTACCGGCGACCCGGCCATGAACCTGCCCTGGACCCACGCGGGTGTTCCGGCTATTAATTTGCCTGCGGGAAAAGGTAGAAACGGCCTGCCGCTGGGACTGCAGTTTGTCGCTCCTTTCATGCGGGATGAGGCCCTGCTGGTCTGGGCCGATGATTTGGAGCGGGTACTGACGTAACCAAGCCGACCGGTGTTATAATAAGATGAAGTAATAAGTTTACAGGAGGAGACAGCCATGGGGATTATCAAAGCGATTGCCGGCGCCATCGGGGGTTCTCTGGCCGATCAATGGTTAGAGGTCATCGAACCGGAGAATATGAGCGATACCACCGTATTTACCGGAGGGGTCAAAGTACGCCGGGGGGATAAGCGCAGTTCCAATGTGAAGGGGACGGAGCATACCGTTTCCAACGGCTCGGTTATTCATGTTTATCCCAATCAGTTTATGATGCTGGTGGAAGGCGGCAAGGTCATCGACTTTACCGCGGAAGAAGGGTATTACACAGTCAACGATTCCGCGCTTCCTTCGCTGTTTGCCGGACAATTCGGCGACGCTCTCAAGGAATCCTTTCAGCGGATCAAATATGCGGGCGTGACGCCGACAGCTCAGAAAGTATTCTACATCAACCTGCAGGAAATCAAAGGGATCAAGTTCGGTACGCCCAATGCCCTTAATTACTTTGATAACTTTTACAATTCAGAGTTATTTTTAAGAACCCATGGCGTCTATTCCATCAAAATCTCCGAGCCTTTGCTTTTCTTCCGGGACGCGGTGCCTAAGTATCAGCTTACGGTCAGTATCGAGGATCTCATTGCGCTAGATCTGGCGGT
>JAVEYA010000153.1:0-3686 GCA_034003745.1 Clostridia bacterium | reverse complement strand
AGCCGTATTTTTTAACCGTAATTTCCACCGTGGTAATGTCCAACTGCGCCGAAGCGGCCTGGGAAGCGATAAACCTTTCCCAGATCAGCTTATACAGCTTATATTGCTCGGGCTTTAAGAAAGCTTTAACGGAATCGGGAGTACGGTAAACATAAGTAGGCCGGATACATTCGTGGGCGCCCTGGGCTCTGTTCTTATTGGTGTACACCCTTGTTTTTTCCGGCAGATACTTTTTGCCGTAGACCTCTTCCAAGTACTGGGCCGCTTCTTTTTGCGCCTCTTCGCTGACCCGGGTGGAATCGGTCCGGATATAGGAAATCAGGCCGACTGTTCCTTCGGACTTGCTTAAATCAATCCCCTCATATAGCTGCTGGGCAATCAGCATCGTTTTCTTGGCAGCATAATTTAACTTACGGAAAGCCTCCTGCTGCAAGGTACTGGTAATAAACGGCGGCGCGGGGTTTCTGTTCTGCCGGCGCTTCGTTACTTTCTCCACAGTGAAAGGGGAGTCGCCGATATCGCCGATGATTTTCTTAGCCTGTTCTTCGTTCTTGATTTCGGCCTTCTTCTTATCTATCTTGACCAGTTTGGCCAAAAAAGTGGTCTTGCCCTTCTCCAGTTCAGCGGTCAGCGTCCAATATTCTTCCTTGACGAAATTATTAATCTCTTCTTCCCGCTCGCAAATCACCCGGACCACAACAGACTGCACCCGCCCCGCGCTGAGGCCCTTTTTGATTTTGCGCCACAAAAGCGGAGAAAGCTTATAGCCGACGATCCTGTCCAGGACGCGGCGGGCTTGCTGCGCCTCCACCAATTTCTTATCGATTTTGCGCGGATGTTTGACCGATTCTGTGATCGTCTTCTTGGTGATCTCATTAAATTCAATACGGCAGCTTTCGTTCTCAGGAATCTTCAACAATTCCTGCAGATGCCAGGCGATCGCTTCCCCTTCCCGGTCCGGGTCGGTAGCGAGCAGCACCCTGTCGGATTTTTGCGCCATCCCTTTGATTTCCTTGATTAGATCCCCTTTACCCCGGATGGTAATATACTTGACGTCAAAGCCGTTGTCCAAATCCACTGCAAACTGACTCTTGGGAAGGTCACGCACATGGCCCATGGAGGCTTTTACCGTATATTTTTTCCCCAGGAATTTGCCGATTGTTTTCGCTTTGGCCGGAGACTCTACTACAACCAGTATTTTTGACAAATACCCTCACCCCTGCAAAGATGTTAATTATACTCTTATATAATACTTGCCGGGCAGCTGCTTAATCAACCCTTTTATTTCCAACCTCATCAGCAGCTCATATACACCCTGCTTTTTATCATTATTGACCAGTAATTTATCTATATGCACAGGCTCGTAGAAAATGTACGCCAGGAGATCTTTCTCGTCCGGCCCGAGCCCGGCCGCCGCGGCCAGTTGTGTTTCCGCGAATAATTTTTCCTGATAGTGCATCCCCAATTCCTGCAAAATATCTTCCGGATAGATGACCAGCTTGGCTCCCTGCTGTATCAAACGCAAGGTGCCGATGCTGTTGGCGCTGGTTACCGGACCCGGCAGGGCGAAAACATCTTTACCCTGTTCCAGCGCCGCGTCGCAAGTAATCAAAGTGCCGCTTCGGGCCCGGGCCTCAATAATAAAGACGGCCTTGCTTAAACCGCTGATGATCCGGTTTCTGATGGGGAAATTTATCTTTAACGGCGCCGTTCCGGGCGGAAACTCACTGATGACGAGACCGTATTCTTTGATTCTCTTAAAAAGCGCCAGATTTTCGCGGGGATACGGACGATCCAGGCCGGAGCCGATTACGGCAACCGTTTTTCCCCCGGCTCCCAGGGCGCCTTCGTGGGCGGCGGCGTCAATACCGCGGGCCAGGCCGCTGACGATCGTCAGGCCATATTCCGCCAGCTTTCCGGACATCAGCCGAGCCTGGTTCAGTCCATAGGGCGTAGCCTGGCGCGAACCGATGACGGCTAACGAGGCACTATTGAGAAGACGGATATCACCACAATAATATAGGATACATGGGATGTTGGAAATTTGCAACAATGTTTTGGCAAAATCCGGCATTGCAGAGGTCAGCAAGTCTATTCCCTTGTTCGCCATTTCTTCCGCCAAGCGCTCTGCATCCAGTCCGGGTCTGGCCTGATTATACAATTCCGCCAAGGCGGGGGGCACGCCGATGCTTTGGGCGTCTTTTAAATTCTCCCAGGCCTCCTGCCAGGAAGAGAAATGAGTAAAAAGCAATTTATGGCATGAATTCAGATTGAGCTGAAAAATCTGATGAAACGCCGCCGCGTAATATTTTTCCTCCAGGCCCATACCTCACCCCTCATTCTCCTTTTCCAACTCCACCCGCGTAAACCAAAATATTCTTACGAACTATATTGGTGTGAACGCGAAAAAAGATAGCCTGAAGCTATCTTTAAATTTCAATGCTTTCTCCCGGCTGCATCACTTTCGCCTTTAAACCGGGATATTTTTCCTCTGCTTTGCGGACAAATAAAGACGGATCCTGGGCAATTACTGGGAAAGTATTATAATGCATGGGGATATTCAGCTTCGCACCGAGCATTCCCATAGCCAACAGGGCATCCTCCGGCCCCATCACATAATTGTCGCCGATGGGCAGCAAAGCGCAATCCAGGGGATACATCTCCCCGATAAGCTTCATATCTCCGAACAATCCGGTATCCCCGGCGTGATAAACGTATTTGTCCGCCATCCGCACCACAAATCCGCAGGGATTACCTGTGTAAATAATGTTTTTACCTTCAATCACGGCCGAACCATGCCAGGCCGGCGTCAGTTTAACCCAGCCAAAATCAAACGCCTTTGCGCCGCCGATGTGCATTCTATGTACCGTGGCGCCGTTGTTCTCGCAGTATATGCCCAGCTCATTCGGCGCAATGATAAGCGCTTTTGTCCTTTTGGAGATCTCAATCGCATCGCCCAGGTGGTCTTCATGACCGTGCGTAAGCAGAAGATGCGTCGGTTGCAGGTCCTGCGCCGTTACTTTTGCCTGGGGATTTCCTGTAATAAAGGGGTCAATCAATACGTTATACCGGCCATCCGTGAACGCAAAACAAGAATGTCCGTGATACTTTACTTCCAACATACGCATCACCTCAATAATTTCTTCCCATTATAATCCATTTCGGCAGGATTATCAAATGCAATGCGTATATTGTCTTCATTATGTAGGGTTACTTTTTATCGATACAACCACCGACATATTCGTCCAGCACGCCCAGCCACTCGTCAAAAAGCTCCTGCTGCCTGCTGCTCTTCTCCCGCTGGACGATCTCTTCCAGAATAATCAGTTCCCGCATACTCAACAGTTTAAGTTTTTCACGGATCTGGGCCATTTCTTCCTGTTCATAAATAATACGTATCAACATTCAATCCCCTCTCATCCTTGTTTGCGATTCCTTTTTACGATAACTGTATCTTTAATTCTCTAATTCTTTGGATTTGCCTTCAAGTAAATATTGGAATTGCCATCTGATAAGACTTAATGGAATACCCGTAAGACCATACGGATATGAGCATTTAGATAAACCTCTGATAGGACCAAGGTGGAATACCCTTAAGACGACACAGATTAAAATCCTTTTAAGACTACGCATATAAAATAGTCAAAGGGGAATTCCCTTTGACTAAAAAGTTTACTCTTTCTTAT
>JAVEYA010000152.1:0-3737 GCA_034003745.1 Clostridia bacterium | reverse complement strand
GAGGGATCATTAAGGTCATTGGAAAGAAATGGGTTGTAGCCGGGGTCGCTTTGGCTACCGGAGTTCTGTCCTATGGCGGAATCAGCCTTTTTATCATCTTTTTTATCATGTATCCCATGGCGCTAAACATGCATAAGGAAGGGAACGTCAGCAAGCTATTGATGCCCGCAGAGATCGCGTTGGGTTCATTCACTTTCTCCATGACCTCGCCGGGCTCCCCACAGGTTCCAAACATCATACCTGTAACCTTCCTGGGAACCCCCGCAACCTCTGGCATGTTGCCCGGATGGATTGCCGCCAGTCTCCTGTGCGTACTCGGAATTGCTTATCTTATGTGGAGAGAAAAAAAGCTCGCCGCTAAGGGAATCGTCTTTGAGGCTTTCGATGAACTAGCTGCCGTCACCCACGAGCGAAAGCTTCCCAGTTTCGCAATCTCAATTTTTCCCTCCATAGCGATAATCGTATTACTGAATGTCGTAAAACTGAACATTGTCTGGACTATGTTTGTCGGCATTTTACTGAGCATCATTCTTATGTGGAAGTATATTCCGATTAAGGAATGGCTTCAAGTCATCAATGATGGTTCTGCAAACTGTGCAATAGTACTCCTCAATACTGCCGCTATCGTCGGCTATGCAGGCGGAGTGATGCTCTTACCAGAATTTCCACAAATTGTGGAGGCAGTTAAAAATATGAGCATGAATCCATATCTTTTTGTAGCGGTTGCCACCGCAATTCTTTCATCGGCCTGTGCCTCTGCTTCAGGTGGTTTAAGCGTTACATACGGCGCACTGACTCCAACATTTATGGGGTTGGGCATTCCCTTGGAACTGGTGCACAGGGTTTCTGTCATGGCCGCAGGTTCTATTGACACACTGCCCCACTGTCCAGCCGTTATTAACTTACTCAATGTGACCAAAACCACTCACAAAGAGGTTTACGGTAACATATTTGTAGTGACTGTTTTAATTCCCACCATGGTGGTTTTTGGGGTGCTGGTACCCTTCGTTATATTCATGTATTAAATCAACCCAAGAAAGGAAAGTGTTACTATGATAAAAACGAATATGCTGACGATTAAGACTCTGGTCGAAAATACCTCATCCAAGCCCAACATAATGGCAGAATGGGGATTAAGTATCCTTGTAGATACAGGGAAGAAGAAAGTCCTGTTCGACACAGGGTCGGGATATCCGCAAGTTTTGCTGCATAACATGGATGTCAACGGTATTTCGGTCACCGATATTGATGTGCTGGTGATCAGCCACGGACACCAGGATCATACCGGAGGACTTCGGCCCTTCTTTGAACGGCTTCACTCCATAAGTCCCGACAAAACACTGGAGGTAATCTGCCATCCCGGGGCACTGGATACTCAGTATATAAAAGACATTGGCGGTTTCGGCTGTCCTTACACGCAGGAGGAGTTAACCCGTCTCGGTGCCCGGTTCCGTACGATTACCGAGCCCTATGCCATAGACGATGATATTTATGTGAGCGGGACCATTCCAATGACCAACGGGTATGAATCCACAGGCATGATTTTTTTCCGAAAACAGGGCTCCCGGTATGCTTCTTCCGACACTCCCGTGAATAAGGATGAGCTTGGATTTAATCCGGCTGGGGAGGTCTTTGTGCAGGATACGGAGGTAATAGATGATATGTGTCTAATCCTAAACACGGATCTTGGGGCGATAGTGTTTCTTGGATGCGGTCACAGAGGCATGATCAATTCAATTGATTACGCTAAATCAATTTTAAAAAGCGATAATGTGTATATGGTGATCGGGGGAACCCACTTGACGGGTGCAACTGATGTTCGTATGAATGAAACATTGCGGGCTTTAGACGACGCTAAGGTGCAAAAGGTAGGAGTATCCCATTGTACCGGGCAAGTGTCGGCGGCCAAGCTTTACAATGCACTTGGGCGAGACAGGTTCTTCTTTAATCTGGCTGGATCGGTCCTCCGCTTTACCAATGGGAAGCTTGAAACCAAAGAATTTTAAATCCAAAACAATCGGCTCTATATCGCACTGACTGAAACATTTATGGGGTTGGACATTTCCCTTGGAGTTGCTCGTCTGGCTTGAGGTACGAGAGATCAACGGCGGGATTTTCGCGTCCATCATGTCCAGAAGTTCTGGAATAAATTCGGTAAGACGAATATATCGCTGAACTCCTTTGACGCTTTCGCCCGCTTGTTCCGCAACAATTATGTGGAACGGCGATTATCGAAGGGGCTGTTGCACTAACAGACCCTGAAAAAGAACAAAAGGCGGCGACTGGCAGATGCCAGAAGCCGTCTTTTGCCGTAAAATAAAGGTTGTGAACACAAATATTTTATGGCCAGAGTATACATTAACTGAGAATGTATATCAACTGGTAATCCCGGTGGATATTGGAGAAATGAACCCTCTCCGCCATATGATGATTATTTGCCTTCGGTTTCGGATATTTCATCATCGCTTTCAGACGTTTCGATCGGTCTGCGGGCATCGGCAATAGAAACCACCAGGATGTCGAGCGGATTTAGAATTTCAATATCAGGATTTTGTGCAATATCAAGATCACCGATCCTGATACTGGTCCCTATTTTCATTCCATCAAGATCAATTTCAATTTTATCAATAAGGTGTGAGGGAAGCGCCCGATAGGAAATCTCGGACTGCGGCTGCTGAACCACTCCCTGAACATTTTCCCTGTTTACAAGCACGATCCTTGCTGTGCTTGTAACGATCTCCCCCGCCTGTAAGGTTTGAAAACTCAGATGCAGCAGTTCGCCGGACACCGGTTTATAATCGGTCTCCTGCAACAAAGCAGGGAACTTTTTAGCACCAATCAGCAGTTCGGTTTTGCTTCCCGTAGAATTGGATTTTAGGAAACGTGCGGTTTCTGCTTGGGAAAACTGAATGCTTAGAGATTCCTTGAGATTTTTCCCATATAAAATACCGGGAATGATTCCTTTTCTTCTTAGCTGTTGGGGCTTTAAGTCCGTATTTCGATTTTCCGCATTCAAAGTAAACATCATCATTCTCCTTTGCTCAGCCAGCAAAAATTTTCATCGACTGTGAATTATTACGATATTTTGAAATGATATACAGTTACAAACTATTATATCATAACAAGAAAACAATGCAAATTTTTATTGACATCAATATATTTACAGGTATAAAATAAAAGTTTATTTTGTAAATTGGAACAATTTGATGAACAACCGGTACAATGAGCAACGGAAAGGATGGAATCCGGACGAAGTCAAGTTCGGGGGCAACCATTGACAAATCTGTCTAATCGCGATAGACTGACTTTAGTCTAATGAAATACGACAAGGGGTTTGTTATATGGAACAGTATAAACTTGGTGAGATGGAACAACAGTTTGCTGAATTGATTTGGAAGCATGAGCCGGTTAGTTCACGCACCCTTACCGAATTATGTGCGGAAGCCTTTAATTGGAAGCGGACCACCACTTACACAATGCTAAAGCGTTTATGTGATCGTGGGCTGTTTCAAAACAAAAGCGGCACAGTAACTGCTTTGATGTCCGAAGCCGATTTTCGGGTTGGGCAGGGAGAGCAATTTCTCAATGAAACTTATGATGGTTCTTTGCCCCAATTCTTTGCCGCATTTACCCGCCGTAATAAGTTAAGCAAAAACGAAATATACGAGATACAGCGGCTCATTGATGAACACACGGAGGGTTAGTTATGCTTGAGAAAATATTCTTACAGATTCTTA
>JAVEYA010000151.1:0-3775 GCA_034003745.1 Clostridia bacterium | reverse complement strand
CGTAAATGTCCTTATCATCGCGTATATACTTCTTCATAATTACTTTATTTACATCCAACAGTGCCTTCCCTAATAACGAAGATTTTTTAGGTATATAATAGACTCCTTCGATATAGCGCATCAATTTCCCGTCATCTACTAACCGTTTTAATAACTGACGAAGATAATTATAATTAAGTTTTGTAAATGATAAATCATTTATTAATATAGGTTCATTAGGATTAAATTTCTCGAGTAAGGCTTCATATAACATGTCTTTGGTCACTTCCTTCACCCCTATTGTAACTATTTTTTAATATTTTTGTCAAGTTCAGTTACAATAGTATATACAAAAAAAGAAGCCTATAAACACTATAAGCTTCTCAGATTTAAAAATTTAGTGATTAAATTTACTTCACATCAACAACCCAGTTGGCCACCCAGCCGGTGGTCTTGTCCGGCAGTTCCACATGATACCACTGGTCTTTCTCCTCAAAGATCCGCATGGCCTCGTTCTTCTGTACCTGTTTGACCGATGCGGTGTCGATGGAAGGACCGCTGCGTAAATTGACATAATTGCCGGTAGATTTAACATAAGCCGTCTTGCCTACAGCAGAGCCGGCAGCCGGTGTGCCGGAGGCGTCGGGCGTAGTTGTGCCCGTGCTGGGCGTAGTGCTTGTCCCCGATGGCGTGCCGGTGGAAGGGGTGGTCGTCGCAGGCGGCTTGGTTGTAGTCGTAGAGGAAGATTTGCTGCCGGTCACTTTAGTCTGCAGTTCATTGATCGTCGTCTGCAGCGCCTGGGCCTGCACGGTCAGTTCGGCCACCTGGGCCTCCAATTCGCCGATGCGCTCTTCCACAGCCGCATCAACATAACTCTTGGAGACGACCGGGTCCTGGCTGGAACCGGGGTCCGGCGCATCCGCGTTAACGGTTTTCCCCACCATGAAACCGATTGCCAGGGACAATACCGCTCCCAGCACGATAATTCCGCGCAATTTCATCTGCCTTTTACCTCCTGATCTATCCGCCATATCTTACACCTCACTCTATTTCGAGGTACGCTTTACAGGATCACTCCGCCATGTTGTGCGACGATTTTTCCGGCTGCGCCTTCTTCGGCAGCAGGAGCTCCGCCCTGTCCGCCGCGAACACTGTGCCCAGCGTAAGCGCCAGGATCACCAGCATGCCCTGGGGCGTGGTCAGCTTCGAGATGAAGACAGCCGAAACGCCCAAGACAAAGCTTACGCCGTAAATGATCAGTACCGTCTTCTGATGCGTCAGGCCCAAGGCCAGGAGCCGATGATGCAGGTGCTCCTTGTCCGGGCTGAAAATGGGCCGGCCGTTATTGAAGCGGCGGAAAATCGCCAGCATGGTGTCAATAATCGGAATCCCCAAAATAACTACCGGCAGGAACAGGGAAATCACCGTGGCGCTCTTCGTCAAACCCATGATGGCGATAGCCGCCAGGTTAAAGCCCAAAAAGAGCGAGCCGGTGTCTCCCATGAAAATCTTGGCCGGGTAAAAATTATGTTTTAGAAAGCCCAGGATGGCCGCGGCCAGGATAAAGGCCAGGAAGCCTACGCTACCGAAACCTTCCAGTACCGAGACCACGCCCAGCGTTATGGCGGCGATGGCCGAAACCCCCGCAGCCAGACCGTCCAGTCCATCAATCAAATTGACGGCATTGGTAATGCCGATAATCCACAAAATCGTCACCGGGTAACTCAAATAAGAAAGACTGACCACATCCTGGAACGGGTGGGTCAGAAAATCTACCCGCACGCCCATATAAGCGGTGAAAGCCGCCGCGATGATCTGCACCGCCAGCTTCTTTTTCGCCGAGATGCCGAATAAATCATCCCACATGCCCACCAGGCAGATGATGAGTCCGCCCCCCAGCAAGCCGTAAATCTCGCGGGTAAGCTCCTGGGTGGCTATGACCACCAGCCAGAAAGCCAGGCAAATCGCCAGTCCGCCTAAGCGCGGCATGGTGTGCTGGTGTACTTTCCTTTCATCCGGCTGATCAAAAGCCCTCAGTTTAATCGCTATTTTTCTTATCACAGGCGTTCCCACAAGCGTCATTAAAAATGCGGCAATCAGGGAAACAACGATCGTATTCAACCGAAATGGCCTCCTTAATACATGTATCAACTAATGATTATAACATCAATACCACATTCTGTCTATCGTTCTGTTGCCTTGTAAGTCTTTGCCCCCATGGCTTGACGGCATTATTTTTCAAGCATGAACATCAATTCCGCTTCACACGCCGTTTCACCGTTCACAGTGGCTTTGGCCCGGCATTTGCCGACGAAGCTTTTCAGCTTGATGACCTCCACTTCTAAAAGCAGCTGGTCCCCGGGGACGACCTGGCGCTTAAAGCGGCAGCCGTCAATGCCGGCAAAAAAAGCGATCTTTCCCTGGTTCTCCGGTTTGCTTAAAACCAAGAGCGCGCCGGCCTGCGCCAACGCTTCGACAATCAGCACCCCCGGCATAACCGGCCGCGCCGGAAAATGCCCCTGAAAGAAAGATTCGTTGGCCGTGACATTTTTTTGGGCTATAATTTTGCTTTCTTCCGTAAATTCCAACACCCTGTCCACCAATAAAAACGGATAGCGGTGCGGCAATATTTCCAGGATACGCTGAATGTCCAGCATGCTTACTCCCTCACTTCTTTCGACATTTTTTAACAATAACCTTCTTGTATTTTATTACAAAAATCTTAAGAATTTATGAGTATCTACGCAGCCGGTCCTTCAAGCGGTCCAGCAGCGTAAAGACTTCCTTTTCTCTTAATACAAGAATACTGACTCCATAGACGACAGCGCCTGCGGCAATGGCCCCCATGACCTGGACTAAAAGCGAGAGGCTGCCCGGCCCGGTCAAAAGCCCCGCCAGAAAAGAGAAAACAGCAAGGGCCGTAAAAGCGGTCAATACGGAGGCGGTCAGGGCCTTCCCAGCGGAAATCATTAAATCCGCAAAGTACAACTTAGGCAGATGCCTTTTCAAGAGCGCATACAAGACTACGGCGGAAAAAACGGCGGCCAGGGTATTGGCCAGCGCCAGGCCGTTATGGCCCATTGGGCCGGTCAGCATCCGGCTGGCGATAATATTCACCACGATGGACAGTCCGCCCACATATAGCGGCGTACGCACGTCGGAGACGGCGTAATAGGCTCTGGTCAGCACCATATTGACCGCCATGGCGAACATCCCTGCGGTAAACCAGACGAGTGCGCCGGAGGTCATTACCGTAGCCAGATGGTCAAAGGCGCCCCGTTCGAAAAGCAGCCGGACAATCGGGGTAGAGAGGGCCATCAGTCCCGCTGCGGCGGGGAGGGTAATCAGCAGCACGATTTTCAATCCCCGGTTTAAGGTCCCCCCCAAAGCGATGCGGTCTTCCTTAACGGCATATTCGGCCAAAGTCGGGAAAATGGCCGAGGAAACAGCCAGGACGAAAACCCCCAGAGGCAGGTTCATCAATTTGCCGGCGTAATTCAGGGCGGAAATACTGCCTTCCCCTAAGCCGGAGGCAAAATAGCGGTTGATGGCCAGATAAATCTGGTTGACCGCCGTCCCCAGGAAGATAGGCAAGAGATTGTAAAATATCCCCCGTACCTCAACGTGCCGGATGTTCCAGTCCCAGTAATATTTAAAGCCGGAACGCGCCAGCGACGGCAGCTGGATCAACAAGATGCCGGCCATGCCGCATAAAGTGCCCA
This sequence comes from Clostridia bacterium, assembly GCA_034003745.1. GTDB lineage: Bacteria > Bacillota > Peptococcia > DRI-13 > PHAD01 > JAVEYA01. The sequence goes on along the minus strand of JAVEYA010000151.1, from coordinate 74 downwards.
GGGCCAAATAATCAATACCCCATCCGCCCAAAAAGATGACGAAGAAAATGATCACCAGATTGGAGAAGCCGGGG
>JAVEYA010000150.1:0-3902 GCA_034003745.1 Clostridia bacterium | reverse complement strand
GCGCTCATTTTGATAGGCCTCGCTAATGTCCTTATTTATTTATGGGCCAGGAATGCGACCTCCGTAAATATCAAAAAACAGGTCAAATTATTTATGGTTTCTATACTGGCTGCATCCGTATGCGGGTGCCTGACCGATGTTCTGCCGGTATTTCTGGGAGTCCGTATACCGCAATTTTCACCGGTATTCGTACTGTTTCCTATTGCCGCAATCAGTTATTCCATAAGGTATCATGGCTTTATGCGCACCGAAGCTGAAAACCAAAATGAGCTCATTCTTAATGAATCGGCCTATACCGACGTCTACCGGTATATTGGAGGCATCTTTGCCGCCGGGATCATTCTTAATCTGGCGGTACAATTTTTTCTCTATAAAGAATTTTCTTTTTCTTGCGTTTTTTTGTTTAGCGGCGCCTTAATAGCCATAGCCGCCTTTGTTCTTTTGATCAACAGGGCAAAGCTGGATGATTCGATTAAAGAAATGCTGCTGGCGGTAGGGCTCTCTTTTATTATTCCGGTGCTTACATTATGGTTTGTGCCGTTCGGGGACACAACAATCTGGCCGTTTATCTTTTTACTGATGATTATCTGCCTGCTGTTTAACAGACGCACCATCTTAATTACCGTAATCGTTTCGTCTATTTTAACGCAACTGCTTATTTGGGCGGCTGCGCCGTCCGTTGTTGCGAAGACAAGCGGAGGCGATTATATCGTTCGCATTTGTTTAATAGTACTGGCCGCAATCCTTTCTTTGTATGTAAATAAGCTTTATGTGCAAAGACTGAAAGAAAATGCCAATCAGATCAGCATACAGATGCTGGTATCGGAAACTTCCCATGACTTTGTTTCGGCCAGTGAGCAAAATTTCGACGATAAGGTCTATAGCATGCTGAAGCGGTGCGGCAGTTTTATCCGCAGCGACAGAGCCTATATTGCTTTGCTGAATCCCGATACGAAACATGTTCATTATTCTTTTCAGTGGCTGGCCGAAGACGTGGCGCCGCAAGTGAACATCTTGGAAGAAGCGGCGTCGGAGATGCATGCCATGCTGGTAAAAGAATTCGACGCTTGCGACGTGATAAAAATATGTGATACGGCGCTTCTACCGCCCCAAGAAGAACTCAAAAATCAGCTGCTTATCCGGGATATTCACGCGCTGCTGGCCTTACCCATAAAAAAACAGGATACCGTTATCGGATTCCTGGCGTTCACCGCCGCCCGGCCTTTAAGAGGATGGGGCGGGGAGTCGTTCACCTATCTGGAGGTCATTGCCAACATCATTGCCGATGTCATTATAAAAATAGAGGCTGAAAAAGAAATAAATTTTATTGCCTATCATGACCAGCTTACCTTGCTGCCCAACCGTATTTTGTTTAAGGACAGATTGGAGCAGTCCATCCGGCGGGCCCAGAGAATCAAAAAAATGATTGCGGTTGTCTTTTTGGACTTGGATTCTTTTAAAGCCATCAACGATACCATGGGGCATGATTTGGGCGACCGGCTTTTATTTAAAGCAGCGCAAATTTTATCGGGGAGTATCCGCAGTTATGATACGATCGCCCGCTTCGGCGGCGACGAATTTGTCATTTTGTTAAATGACATAACCAGTAAGAAAGATGTCGCAAAACGGATGGACAAAATTATCGACACGCTTCGCAAGCCCATCTTGCTAAAAGGGCAGGAATTCTTTATATCGGCCAGTGCCGGCGTGACTTTATATCCCCAGGACGGACCCGATGCTGAAACCCTGATAAAGAACGCCGATATCGCCATGTATAACGCGAAGACCCGCGGCAAAAATCAATATTTTTTCTGCTCACAGGAGAGCTCCGGTAGAGGATAAGCTGTTTTCGTAAATAGTGCAGACAGCAGGAGAACAGCAGACAGCAGCAAGGCCGCGCTGCCCAGCCCGAGGGAGGCGCGCGGGAACACTGAAGTGAGAAACAAGTATTTCTGCCCCAGGCACCACGTCAGCACGGCCGGAATTGCCACGGCAAAACCGACCTGGGCCAGACGCAGCGGCTGAAAATAATGCGGGAGCGTTGCCTGGCGGGTTCCCTTCAAGATCCCCCTGGCCAGACGCAGGGCCTGCAGCAGCACAAAAGCCCACACCAGGCCGGTAACGGCCCACAGGAGATACTTGCCCCAGATGATCCGTCCCATGCCCACCGAGGGAAAGCCGCGCCATGTTGCCCAATCGCTCAAGAGATAAGCGATAAAAGGCCAGCTTCTTTGACTGTTGGTCAGGATGACGATGGCGTCGCCGCTTTCAGGAACAGCGTGGAAATGCGTCATGATGCCGGTACCCTGCCCTCCGTGGGAGATGGCCTTTTTGCCGTTGGGCAGCGTTTCAAGGTAATGGCCCAGGCCGTAGGAATCGAAGACCAGGCCGTATACGCCTATTTGGTTGCTCGCTGTTAAATACAGGCCTTCTGTGGTCCCGGGGCTGAGTACCTGCTTGCCCCGGGAAGCGCCTTCCATACCCGCTATGGCAAAGGCGGCGATATCCTCCGCGGTGGCAAAAAGTCCCCCCGAAGCCTTTTCCGGATATACGTAAACCGGAACCGCAGTCCCGTCCAAAGCGTATCCGGTGGGGACGGCGGGCGCGAGTTTTTCGCTCCACTCAAAGGTGGAACGATTCATACCCAACGGGTTCAGGACTTCCTGCCGCATATAGGCGGCGAAGCTTTGTCCGGTTATTTCTTCAATCAATAGTTCCAGCAGGTTATAGCCCGTATTGGAGTAGGAGAAGGATGTACCGGGATCCCTGATGAGCACGGCTTCTTGGGTCAGCTTCTTTTGCAAAGAAGGCATAGTTTCTTCGGGAGCGTAAATGGTAAACACATCGCCTAAAGGCAGACCCGCAGTGTGGCTCAAGAGATGCCGCACCGTCACCTGGTCTGAGGCAAAGCCCGATTCAGGGAACTGCCAGCTCTTTAAATATTGCGCCACAGGAAGGTCCAGAATAATTTTCCCCTGCTGCGCCAGCTTCAGGATACCCCAGGCGGTCACGGACTTGGAAATGGACTGCACCCGCATAGGCGTATCCGTCGTCATCTTTTGGCCTTTCTCCAGATCCGCGTAGCCGTAAGCGCTTAGCCAAGTGATTTTACCTTCTTTTACCAGGGCAATACTGCTTCCTGGAATCGCGTAGCGGTCCATCAGCTCAGGAATGTATTTATCCATATACGCGGTGAACTCAGGAAGGGGAGCATTATATTGCACTGTCTGCCTAAAGGGGTGGAGTCCGGAGAAAATCAGCGCCAGAACAAAAGAAACGAGCAGCGCAATCAGCGCCATTGTCCCTATTGAATTTTTGGGCTGCACTGCAGCGGGTTCCCTATTCCTCATTCTTATACTCCTTGGTCATTTATTGAATAACACCGGCATTTTTTCAAAGTTTTAGTCCGGTTTATTTTATAATATTTTATACGGAGCTTATGTGCAACAAGCGAATCGCCGTCGAAAAAAATACCGGCCCCTCCAGGGCATACGGCTGCCAATAAAAAAGGACTTAAACCGGATAAAGGTTTAAGTCCTTTTGAAAACTTATGATTGAGGGATTTGCGTTTTGGCCATTTCAATCATTTTTTTAACCATCTGACCACCGATGGGGCCGCCTTCTTGACCGTTTTGACGGCTGGGCAGGTCCCCTTTATTATGGTCATTGTTTTCTTTGGTGTATTGCAGATGACCGATTTCTTGTGCGCATTCCATCTTGAAATTCGTCCAGGCGCTGTTGGGAGCAGCTTTGCGGTTATTGCCAGGCATAGTTTTTTCACTTCCTTTCACTAGATAGTATTTGCAGTTTGGCAAAAATAAAAAGTATAAAATATTGACAATGTGAAAACACCGACTGTTTTTCAACCCGCCGGTGTTTATGTTAAGATAGCCTATGTACAA
>JAVEYA010000149.1:0-3966 GCA_034003745.1 Clostridia bacterium | reverse complement strand
GAGGGTATCGGCCAATTCCATAACCCGCTCCAGATAAGGGGGCGGGCAGGTATAGGGCGCGTGCGGGCCCAGCATACAGGTGATGCGTCCCTCCGCCTGACCCTGCCAGTTTCTTACGAATTCTGTACTTTCTTCGAACGCTTGTTCTGCAGCGGGTCCCGTACCAACCATCCCTCTGGCCAGGACTGCCCGGATACCACCGGCCGAGACAGCCTGGGCGATGGAATTCATGAAGAAATACATATCGGCAAAGCAGGTGGCGCCGGATTTAATCATTTCCAGGACGGCCAACTGTGTACCCCAGTAGATATCATTATCCAAGAGAAAGGCTTCCCGGGGCCAGATTTTCTGGGAGAGCCATTCCATTAAGGGCAGGTCGTCGGCATAGCCCCTGAGAAGCGTCATCGCCGCATGGGTGTGGCAGTTGACGAAACCGGGGATAACCAGGCTGCCCTTCCCCTCGATGAGTTCATAATCGGCATAAGCGGCTCTCAATCCAGGGCCTACTTCTTTAATTACGCCGTCACAAATGGCGATATCGCCGGAAATCCAGGCCTGCCGGCGTATTTGTCCGTCACAGGGGATTATCAGGGCGTTTTCGATGAAGAGCTTGCTCATCTTCTCCTCCTCCTTTATACCGGGTCGCAGCTTAGAACAAAGCGGGTAAATTATCTTGATAAGATGGGTAGACAATAGCGCGTTCAGTGATGATGGCAGTGATCAATTCATGGGGGGTAATATCAAAAGCCGGGTTATAGACCCGCACCGTTTCGGGGGCCAGCTGCACGCCGCCCAGGCGGCGGATTTCATCGGGATCCCGTTCTTCTATGGGAATCCCCCCGCCGGAGGGCACAGTCAAATCCACGGTGGAAGAAGGCGCCGCCACATAAAAAGGGATGTGGTGGTATTGGGCCAGTACGGCGAGACTGTATGTACCGATTTTATTGGCGGTATCCCCGTTGGCGGCAATGCGGTCCGCCCCGACGATGACCAGATCGATCCTGCCCTGTTGCATCAGATATCCGGCCATACTGTCGGTGATCAAAGTAACGGGGATGTTATCCTGCAACAGTTCCCAGGCAGTCAGCCGGGCTCCCTGCAAGAGCGGGCGGGTTTCATCGGCGAAAACCTGAATGCTTTTCCCGCCTTCATGAGCCGCACGGATAACCCCGAGCGCAGTGCCGTACCCCGACGTGGCCAGGGCCCCGGCATTGCAGTGCGTCAAAATATTCGCTCCATCGGGAATTAGTTCACAACCGAGACTTCCCAGCTCTTTATTGCATGCCAGGTCTTCCGCGGCAATGCGGTGCGCCTCTTCTTCCAGGAGCGCGGCAAGTTCGCAAGCCGGCAGGGGATGTGCTGCCCATAACCGGCTCATACGCTCCAGGGCCCAGAAAAGATTGACCGCCGTAGGCCTGGTCCGGGCCAGTTCTTCTTTGGCCTGACATAAAAGGGCAATAAGCCTGCAACCGTCATTCCCCGCACTGCGCGCGGCCAGCGCCAGCCCGTAGGCCGCGGCCACGCCAATGGCGGGCGCGCCCCGGACGATCATTTTTCTGATGGCCCGGGCCGTTTCCTGATAAGTGCGGCAGGGGATTATTCTCGTTTCCGACGGCAGCGCGGTCTGGTCCAGAAGATACAAACAACCGTCTTTATATTCCAACGTCTTCATACGGCTATTCCTTTACGGCTTAGGATGATTTGCCGGCTTCGTCGGAAGCCCCGGCGCACCGGCAGTTTCTCTCTAGGGGAATTTCTCCGAGTGCGGTCATAATCAGGCGCGAGATGTTCCGGCTCATTTCTTTCATAGCAACCAGGACCTCGCTGTGCGACAAGACAGTGGGCGATATGCCCGCCGCAAAATTGGTCACCATGGCGATGGTGGCGTAACACAAACCGGCTTCCCGGGCCAGCACGACTTCGGGGACGCTGGTCATGCCCACAAGGTCTCCCCCCAGCATCTTGAACATTCTGATTTCCGCCGGCGTCTCGAAACGAGGTCCTTCAGCAGTAACATAACAGGCTCCGTTATGTATGGGCAGGGCGAGGTCCTGGGCATAACGGCTGATTTCTTCCCGTAATTCCGGGCAATAGGGATTGGTTACATCGACATGCACTACCCCGTCTTGGCCGTCAAAGAAGGTGGAGACCCTGCCCTTGGTAAAGTCCAGAAACTGGTCCACTAAAACGAATCCCCCGGGTTTCATTTGCTCGTTTAAGGAACCTACCGCCGCGGTAGCGATTACTCTTTTCACGCCGAGGTCTTTTAAGGCCTGAATATTGGCCCGGTAGTTGATCAGATGCGGGGGTACGGTGTGTCCGCTGCCGTGTCTGGCTAAAAAGGCGACGCTGCGCCCCTGGAAAGTTCCGGTCAGCAAGTTGACCTTACCATACTTGTTTTCTATTTCCACCGGCTTGGTCTTCTCCAGCATGTCCGCCCGATAAACGCCGGTTCCGCCGATTACGGCCAGGTCTGCTTTCATCTTTTTTTCCTCCCTTAGAATAACCTTATTAAAATGGGACAAGGGACCTGTCCCTCTGTCCCGCATATTAATTTTCGTAAAGTAAGGCTTTGCTGAACACTTCCGGGTCAAACGCGGTAAAATCCGTATTTTTCTCCCCGGTTCCGATAAATTTAACCGGCAGTCCATACTCATCCTGGATACCCAGAATGACGCCGCCTTTGGCCGTACCGTCCAGCTTCGTCAGAATAACGCCGGTGACGCCGACCGCCTCGGTAAAGAGTTTGGCTTGGGAAAGGGCATTTTGCCCCGTGGTCGCGTCCAGGGCCAATAGGATCTCCTGAGCCCCATCGGCTTCCTTATCTACCACCCGCCGTATTTTCTTCAGTTCTTCCATGAGATTGGTTTTATTTTGCAGCCTTCCGGCCGTATCGATCACCAGCACGTCAACCTTGCGGGATTTTGCCGCCGCCAAAGCGTCGAAAACCACGGCGGCAGGGTCGGCGCCTTCATTGTGCTTGATTAAATCAACACCGGCTCTGCGGCACCATACTTCCAACTGGTCGATGGCCGCGGCCCGGAAAGTATCGCCGGCTGCCGCCAGCACTTTATAATTTTCGCCCTTCAAATAAGTGAGCAGTTTGCCGATGGAAGTGGTCTTGCCGGCGCCGTTGACGCCGACCATGAGAATCACGTTAAGGCGGCCCCGTTCCAGGTGGAGGGCATGGTCGCCTGCGGTGAGAATCGCTTCAATTCCCTTTTCCAGAAAAGTTTTAAGTTCGCCGGCTTCGCTTAATTTATGTTCCCGCGCGGATTTTCGCAAACGCTCCACCAGTTTCAGCGAAGTATTCACCCCCACGTCAGCCTGAATCAGGGCTTCCTCCAGTTCTTCAAACAATTCTTCACTAATGGGTTTAACGCCGCTGATAATTCCGGTGACTTTTTCGACAAAAGCTTGCTTCGTTTTACCCAGACCCGCGCTAAGCTGGTTAAAAAATCCCATTTAACGAGATTCCTCCTGTTATTTGTACTTAATTTTTAGCTAACTGGCTACTTTCTTGGCTTCTTCCAGCTGGACGGAAACCAGGCTGGAGACGCCGTTTTCTTCGATGGTTACGCCATAGAGGACATGGGCGATTTCCATGGTTCCTTTGCGGTGGGAGATGGCGATAAATTGCGTTTCCCCGGAGAATTCCTTCAGCATCAGGGCAAAGTTGTTTACATTGGCCTCATCCAGGTTGGATTCGATTTCATCAAGAATACAAAACGGACTCGGCTTGATTTTCAGAACAGCCATCAGAAGCGCGATAGCCGTCAAGGCCTTTTCTCCGCCGGATAATAAAGACAGATACTGCGTCTTTTTACCGGGGGGCTGGGCGATGATTTCCACGCCGGCTTCCAGGACATCCTCGGCCTGGGTCAGTACCAGTTGCGCTCTCCCACCGCCGAACATCTTGACGAACATCTCCTGGAAGGCTTTATCGACCAGATGGTAAGTCTCATT
>JAVEYA010000148.1:0-4274 GCA_034003745.1 Clostridia bacterium | reverse complement strand
AAGGAGGAGCATTTGGAAATTCTTGTCGGGTTTTTCCAGAACCCTCAGGTAAGTTAACCCCCTCCGGCAGGGGGTTTTACTGCATAGGAGGCCTAGTTCAGTAATGCTTCAATATCTTAAGAATATATTTAATAAGAACCGCCGCAGCGATATTGATTTGCCAGAATTGCTGGCCCATCCCCTGCCGCGCCATATAGCGATTATTATGGACGGCAACGGGCGCTGGGCCAAGAAGCGGGGCCTGCCCCGGGCGGCAGGGCATCGCGCCGGCATGGACAGACTGAACAAAATTGTTCGGGAGAGTATCCGTATCGGCATTCCCTATTTGACGGTGTATGCTTTCTCTACGGAAAACTGGAAAAGACCGCGCGAAGAAATCAACGCCTTAATGAGCCTGTTGGTGGAGTATGTGGAAAAAGAACTGTCTGTACTGCATCGGAACGGAGTGAAGGTGAATTTGCTCGGCAACCCTGATAAACTGCCGCCGGAGGCCAGAGAGCAGATTGAACGGGCTATTCTGGAGACTAAAGACAACGATAAATTATATTTGCAAATTGCGCTGAATTATGGCGCCAGGCAAGAAATTGTCGATGCAGTCAAAAATATTCTTGCATATGTGCAGGAAAAAGCGTTGGATACCGGAAAAATAGATGAAGACTTGATTGCGGCGCACCTTTACACAGCCGGTATGCCGGACCCGGATCTGATTATTCGTCCCTCCGGAGAACAGCGCCTGAGCAATTTTTTATTGTGGCAGTCGGCTTACAGTGAATTTTGGTTCGCCGATGTTCCCTGGCCGGATTTTTCCGAGGCGGATTATCGCCGCGCTATCCACGATTATCAACTGCGGAACCGCCGTTATGGCGCGCTTTAATTTTATCATGATATAGGAGAAGTGACCGAACCATGTTGTCCAAGCGAATCCTGACAGCGTTGATTGGCATTCCCGCGCTGATCTTTATTTTTTATCAAGGCGGCCTTATCCTTTTAGGCGTTGTCATTTTACTGATCTTATTGGGGTTATATGAATACCGGAACCTGGTGAACCGCTCCGGTCATCATCCTATGTCGCTGCCATTATGTCTGGGGGGCCTGCTGATGCCCTTAGCGGTCCAATATTATGGCGAATCCGCCGGAACGGCAGCTTTTATCTATGCGGTAGTTACCCTGGTTTATTATCTCTTCAGGCATCATTCTTTCAGTCCTCTGGATCTGGCTTTATCTTTTCTGGGCTTTCTTTATATTGTCCTGGGCTTTACGAATCTGCTCTTTCTGCGCAGTATGGAACAGGGTTTCTGGCTCTTGGTCTATATCTTTGTAATTGTCTGGAGCACCGATACGGCGGCTTATTTTATCGGTACATATTTCGGCCGGCATAGTCTGGCGCCGGACATCAGTCCCAAGAAGTCCTGGGAGGGATTTATTGCGGGGATTGTCTTCAGCTTGCTGACCGTCTATATTCTGACGGCTGTCGCGCATTTGGAAAGAGCCTGGCTGCTTTTGGTGATTACGCCAATTATCTCCGTAGCCGGGCAATTGGGCGATTTGTTCGAAAGTACGCTGAAACGTTTTGCCGGCATCAAGGACTCCGGAAATATTTTTCCGGGCCATGGAGGAATCCTGGACCGGTTCGACAGCGCCCTTTGGGCGGCGCCTTTTGCCTATCATTTAATCATCTGCCTGGAAAGGTTGTTTTAAATATGAATCCGGAATTAGACAGATACAGGCTGATTTTAATCAAGATTGCCATCGTTTTGACCGCTTTGGTCACTATATATTTTTTTTGCGCTTATTTTTTCCCGGAAGTTTTTAAAATTGCCGCACTCCTGGTCTGGGGATTGATCCCTTTTATTCTGGCCCTGGTTATGGCCATCCTGATCGACCCTATTGTCGATTATCTGTCCGGCAAAAGAAGGATGAACCGCGGGTTGGCGGTGGGGATTACGCTATGCGTATTGTTCGTCCTGATCGTTTTAGTCGTCCTTTTTTTCACCTCGCGCATTGTGATTGAGCTGACCAAATTGTATGCCAGTCTGCCCGATTATGCGCAGTATATTGCGGCGTACAGCCTGAATTTGGTGGAACAGCTCCGGATTTTCCTTACGAATAATCCGCTGCCGGCGGAAGCGACAGAAGCTTTGTCCGCCAATTTACAGGCTATCGTCCGAAAATTGACCGATTTTGCGGCCACATCTACCAATTTTCTCCTGGGACTGATTACCGGCCTGCCGGCTTTCTTTACCATCATTATCGTAGCCGGTGTGGCAACCTTCTTTATCAGTCGCGACAAGGCGCTGATTGCCGGCGCCCTGTATAGTTATATGCCGAAAAAATATATCCGCTCCACCAGTCAGGTTATCGGCGAGATCAACGCTGCCTTAGTCGGGTTCTTCCGTGCGCAGACCATACTGATCAGCATTACGGCCATTCTTTCTATCGCGGGTCTGTACATTCTGAAGATTGATTACGCGCTGACCATTGGCTTGATCATCGGGTTCTTTGACCTGCTGCCGATCCTGGGTCCGGGCACCATCTTGGTTCCCTGGGCCATCATCGTCCTGCTCTTGGGAAATTATGCTCTGTGCATTGCTCTGTTGGTTTTATATGTGGTGTTGATTGGGGTAAGGCAGCTGATCGAACCTAAAATCCTTTCGGAAAACATCGGATTGCATCCGTTGGCGATACTGGTTTCCTTATATCTAGGCCTGCGGTTTATCGGAGTATGGGGGATTATTCTCGGACCCTTCCTGCTGATTTTGGTTAAGGCCGTTGTTAAAAGCAGAATACAACCTCGCTAGATATAGCGGCGATAGAATATAATACCACTAGGAGGAGAAAGCTTGACCAAGCAAATTGTCATTCTCGGCTCGACCGGTTCCATTGGCAGGCAAGCCTTACAGGTCGTCGAGGCGTTTTTTGCCGAATACCGGATTAAGGCTTTAGCCGCCGGTTCCAATATGGAATTACTGGCGGAGCAAATCAAAAGATATCGGCCCGAATTTGTTTGTGTGGGCAGCAAAGCGTCCGCTGAGAAACTGTCCCAACTCCTGCCGGAAAATCAGGCCGGCGTTTTAACGGGGCAGGAGGGAATGCTGGAGTTGGCTTCTTTGGAGGACGTCGACTTGTTGCTGGTGGCGGTAACGGGTATCCATGGTCTGGGCCCGGTCTTGCAGGCGCTGGAGCAGGGGACGACCGTCGCCCTGGCCAATAAGGAGACGCTGGTCACCGCCGGACAGCTGGTTATGGCGAAAGCCCGGGCGCGCGGCGTTAAAATACTGCCGGTGGACAGCGAGCATTCCGCTATTTTTCAGTGTCTGGAGGAAGAGAACGCCTTTGCCGTAGAGAAATTACTGCTGACAGCTTCAGGCGGACCGTTTTTAAAGTATTCCGCCGCTGAATTGGCCGGGGTCACGCCGGCGGAGGCGCTCAAACATCCGAAATGGCAGATGGGCGTCAAAATCACTATCGATAGCGCAGGCTTGATCAATAAAGGGCTTGAGGTGATTGAAGCCCATTGGCTTTTTGGCGTCCCTTATGAGAAAATAGAGGTAATCATTCATCCCCAGAGCATCATTCATTCCCTGGTCGCCTATGAGGACGGTTCGGTACTGGCTCAGTGCGGTCTGCCGGATATGCGGATTCCCATCCAGTATGCGCTCAGTTTTCCCGAGCGGCTAAAGAACGGTTTCCCCAAACTGGATCTGGTTAAAATTGCCGAATTAACCTTTTTTAAGCCGGATTTTGACAGGTTTCCCGGTCTGGGGCTGGCTTACGCGGCGGGCCAAACCGGGGGAACGATGCCGACGGTATATAACGCCGCCAATGAACAGGCTGTCGAATTATTTCTTCAGCAGCGCATAAAATTTACGGATATTCCGCTGTTGATTGAAAAAGTGATGAATAGGCATACGGCCCTTTCTGTATATAATATTGAGGAGATCCTGCTGATTGATGAATGGGCCCGCCGCGCTGCGGCAGAGGCAGGCTGATTATTACCCGGGAGGTGGATATTGTTTGCAAACATTAATTTTATCGATTGTAATATTCGGGGTTATTATCTTCGTACATGAGTTCGGTCACTACATTGTGGCTAAGTTAACCGGCATCCGGGTAGAGGAGTTCGCCCTGGGAATGGGGCCGAAGGCTGTCGGCAAAAAGTGGGGGGAGACCCTTTATACCATCCGGGTGCTTCCTTTGGGCGGATTCTGTAAAATGGCCGGAGAGACCGGAGAACGCGATTATAAGGAAGAACGCACGCCCGATCCCGGCCGCTT
>JAVEYA010000147.1:0-4458 GCA_034003745.1 Clostridia bacterium | reverse complement strand
CTCGGCATCCCGGGTCCTATCAGCAATGAGATCGGCTCGGTTATCGCCGGAAGCCCGGCGGAGGAAGCCGGGCTGCAGGCGGGCGACAGGATAACCGGGATCGACGATACGGTGGTTAAGGAGTGGAATCATGTCGTCACGGTAATTCACAAGAACCCCGGCAAAAGCCTCAGGATGACTATTGAAAGAGGAAACAAACAATTCGAAGTAAATATTGTGCCGAAGCTGGATGAAAACAACCAGGTCGGCTTAATCGGCATCAGTTCCACGGAACCGGAGTGGCGCAAAGCGGGGATCCGGGATAGCCTCACGCTGGGCTATCAGAAGACTGTGGAAATAACACGCTTGACCGTGGATGGATTGATGCAGATGATTGCCGGCAAGATGTCCACCGAAGGCCTCTCCGGTCCGGTGGGTATTATCCAGTTAATCGACGAATCGGCCAACTATGGCTGGGTCTATGTCATTAATCTGACCGCTTTAATTTCCATTAATCTGGGTTTGTTGAATTTACTGCCGATTCCCGCGCTGGACGGCAGCAGAATATTGTTTCTGCTGGTAGAAGGCGTCAGGGGGCGGCCGGTGGACCCGGCCAAGGAAAATATGGTGCATCTGATGGGCTTCATGCTGCTGATGCTCCTGATGGTCTTTATAACCTACCGGGATATTGTCAAACTGTTTGTGTAGGTGATTCTTTTATGCATAATGAAGCTATTCCGCGCCGTCCTACCAGGAGCATTATGCTGGGCAGCGTAGGCATCGGTCAGGAATACCCCATATCCATTCAATCGATGACCAATACCGCGACAAGCGATGTTCGGGCCACGCTTCAGCAGATTCAAGAGCTGACCGCGGCCGGCTGCGAGATTGTTCGGGTAGCTGTTCCGGATAAGCAGGCGGCGGAAGCGCTGCGGCCTATTCTTGCGGGGTCGGCCTTGCCGCTGGTGGCGGATATTCATTTTGATTACCGCTTGGCGCTCCTGGCACTGGAGGCAGGCGTCCACGGCTTAAGGCTGAATCCGGGAAATATTGGTTCCCGGGACAAAGTAGAGGCCGTCGTCCGAAAAGCCGGCGAGCGCCGGGTTCCTATCCGGATCGGCGTGAATTCCGGCTCGCTGGAAGCAAAACTTTTGGATAAGTACGGCGGACCCTGCGCCGAGGCTATGACGGAAAGCGCGTTAGGTCATGTCGGCCTTTTGGAGGATCTGGGGTTTACCCAAATAAAAATCTCCTTAAAATCATCTTATGTGCCCATGATGCTGGCGGCCTATAAGAAAATTGCCCCCCTGACGCCGTATCCGCTGCATCTGGGCGTAACGGAGGCGGGTCTGGCCGAGAGCGGTTCCATCAAATCCGCCGTCGGCATCGGCGTGCTCCTGGCGGAGGGCATCGGCGACACCATCCGGGTTTCTTTGACCGGGCCGCCCGCGGCGGAAATCAAAGCTGCCAGGCAAATCCTGCGGACACTCGGTTTACGCAAAGAGGGCGTGGAAGTCATCGCCTGTCCGACTTGCGGGCGCTGCCGCATCGATGTCTGCACGCTGGCCGGAGCGGTGGAAGAAAAAACAGCCGGGCTTGCTGTACCGCTGACCATTGCGGTGATGGGCTGCGCGGTGAACGGGCCAGGCGAAGCCAGGGAAGCCGATTTGGGCATAGCGGGGGGAGCCGGAGAAGGTCTTTTGTTCGTCAAAGGAGAAATATTAAGAAAAGTGCCGGAGCGGGAACTGCTCCCCGCTTTAATGGCGGAGATTCATAAGCTTGTGGACAATCCTGCAAAAAATCAATAAAGGAGACAGCAACCATGTATTTCAGCCAACTGTATGCACCCACCTTAAGAGAGACCCCCGCCGAAGCGGAAGTCATCAGCCATAAGCTCCTGGTCCGGGCAGGATATATCCGGAAGTCCTCCTCAGGAGTCTATACATATTTGCCCTTGGCCCAGCGGGTGCTGCAAAAAATAGCGAATATCGTCCGGGAAGAAATGAATGCCGCAGGCGGCCAGGAAGTGATGCTGCCGATTATCCAGCCGGCGGAACTATGGCTGGAGTCGGGACGCTGGCATGTTTACGGCAAGGAGCTATTCCGGCTCAAAGACCGCCATGAGCGCGACTTTTGTCTGGGCCCGACCCATGAGGAAATTATCACCGATCTGGTGAGAATGGATGTAACTTCTTACCGGCAGCTGCCGGTCTTGCTCTACCAGATTCAAAACAAATACCGTGATGAGCGGCGCCCGCGTTTCGGCCTGATGCGGGGGCGTGAGTTCATTATGAAAGATCTGTATTCCTTTGATAAGGACGAGGCCGGTCTCGAGGAAAGCTACCGCAAGATGTACGATGCATATACCCATGTATTTACGCGCTGCGGTCTGGAATTCAGGCCGGTGGAGGCGGACTCCGGCGCTATTGGGGGCAGCGGCACCCATGAGTTTATGGTAATTGCCCAGTCGGGGGAAGCGGCTATTGTCTACTGCCCACAGTGCAATTATGCCGCCAATGTGGAAATTGCCCCCTGCGCCCCCTCTGATAATATAAAAGAAGCGCCCCTGGCCCTGGAAAAGAAGCCTACCCCCGGACAGACCACCATCGAAGAGGTGGCTGCATATTTACATGTGCCGGCCCATAAACTGATTAAAACACTGTTTTATGAAACCGACGACGGCGTAATTGCCTTTTTGGTGCGGGGCGACAGGACGCTGAATGAAATAAAAGCCAATAAAATTCATCCTTCCCTGGTTTTCGAAATGGCTTCGTCTGAGCAGGTCAAGGCTGTAACCGGGTGTGAGCCGGGTTTTGTGGGACCGGCCGGCTTACAGGAAAAGGGCGTTAAAGTCTATGCCGACGCAGAAATCGAGACGATCTCCAACGCTGTTTGCGGGGCTAATGAGCGGGACTTCCATTACGTTCATGTGCAGCCCGGCCGGGATTTCACGGTAACGGCATACGCGGATCTGCGTTTTATCGAGGAAGGGGAACCCTGCCCCAAATGCGCCGCGCGCTTAAATACAGCCCGCGGGATCGAGGTCGGGCAGGTCTTTAAGCTGGGGACCAAATATTCCAAAGCGCTGCAGGCTACCTATGTGGATGACCAAAGTCAGATCCAAGATATCGTAATGGGCTGTTACGGTATCGGCGTCAGCCGTACCATGGCGGCGGCGGTGGAGCAGAATCATGATGACGACGGCATTATCTGGCCGGTGCAAATCGCGCCGTATCAGGCGGTGATTATTCCCGTTTCCATCCAGGAGCCGGTCTTGTGGCAGGCTGCAGAAAAGTTGTATCGGGAATTGACGGATTTGGGCGTGGAGGTCGTTTTGGACGACCGGGATGAACGGGCAGGCGTCAAATTTAAGGATGCGGACTTGATTGGCTATCCGCTGCGCATTACTGTGGGTAAAAAATATACGAGCGAAAAGATGTTCGAGCTGAAAGTGCGCGCGCAAAAAGAGCCTTCTTTCATAGGCGAAAAGGAGATCGCTGAGATCGTCGTCAACTATGTCCGATGACTAGGATCTGAGCGGATGGGAAAAGACTACAGGTAGCACGGCTGGAATTACATGCCGGGCGTTCAGGAGGATTTATGAGCGTATCGGTGGTCATCCCTGCGTATAACGAAGAAAAGTACATCAGCAATGTTTTAGCCCCTTTGCAGGGAATCGAAGAAATTTGTGAAATAATCGTGGTCAGCGACGGCTCTGCCGATCATACGGCTGTTGAGGCGCTGAAATGGTCTGCTGCGGTGATTGAGCTGCCGGAAAATATCGGTAAAGGCGGTGCGATGCTGGCTGGTTTGCAGCAGGCGCAGGGCGAAATTATCTTATTTCTGGACGCCGACCTGATCGGACTGAAACCGGAGCATATCAGGGACTTGATTGCCCCGGTCTTAAACAAAGAAGCCGATATGACGCTGGGCTTATTTGATTCCGGCCGAATCAGGACCGACCTGGCTCAGCTTCTGGCCCCGTCCTTATCCGGCCAGCGCTGCATCCGAAAGGAACTGCTGGACGGCTTTGACGAATGGGTCAATTGCGGGTTCGGCGTGGAAACGGCGCTAACGAACTATGCATTAAACAAAAATTTACGCATCCAGCAAGTCCGTCTGGCGGAAATGACCCACGTGATGAAGGAAGAGAAATACGGGCTGGTGCGAGGCTTAGCCTACCGTATGAAAATGTACTGGCAGATCGTGCGTAACCTGCGCAGGGGGGCGTAACCCAGGCATTACCTACAGTGAGGAGTATTATCATGTCGGTGCAAAGAGAAAATACCGCGGATAAATGGCGGAATCATATCCTCTCTTCGGCTGAAGCCGCAGAGATCAAAGAGTTTCTATTGGCCTGCCGCATTATCAATATTAAAGTTTCCCAGGCCCAAATGGCTTGGGAAATCGCTTTTCAGTCGCCTTATCCGCCGAATGAAGAGACCAAACAAAGAATTCAGGCCTTTTGGGAACGGACGT
>JAVEYA010000146.1:0-4494 GCA_034003745.1 Clostridia bacterium | reverse complement strand
TTTAAGATTGAATTTCCGGATGTCATCAGATTTGAACAGAAAAGCCTGATCCGGAGGTGCGGTTCCAAGGTAAAGTTTTTAGCGGAAAAAATTGAAACCAGAGAAGAATACAAACAAGCGGCAGAACTAGGCTATAGCCTGTTTCAGGGATATTTTTTCAGCAAACCGGCTATCGTCAAATCGAAAGATATGGTGACGCTTAACACCAATCTCTTTAGTATTCTTGAAGAGCTGAACAATCCCGAACCAAGCTATACCGTGATTGCCGATATTTTTACAAAGGACCTGGGACTTTCATATAAACTTTTGAAGCTCGCCAATTCGGTCTATATGGGCGCGAGGAATGAGATCAAATCCATTTCCCACGCTTTATCCTTTATAGGGCTTAAAGAAATGTACCAGTGGGTTTCACTCATGCTGCTGAAGGATATACAGAATGTAGAAAATGCCGAGTTGCTCAAACAATCCCTGGTCAGGGGAAAACTGATGGAACTACTGGCTGGCAAACTGCATCCGGAGGGAAAGAATACCGAATTCTATTTTACCGGGATATTTTCTTCCCTGGATATTTTATTAAACAGCCCCATGGAGCAGGTTTTAAAAGGACTGCCCTTATCTTTAAATGTAAAAAACGCGCTCTTAGGGATAGAGAATAAACAGCGAAAACTGCTGAATCTTGTTATCAGCTGGGAAAAAGCCGACTGGCAGGAAATGGAGGCTCAATATCCGCTGAGCCATCAGTTTATGGATTTATACATAGAAGCGTTAAAGTGGGCCAAAAAGCTGAATTATTGAAACAATGAAGGCGCCAAATTAAAAAGTAGACGCTCATTTTTTATGAGTGTCTACTTTCATTCTACAGACGTGCCTTTGGTTTACAGAAGTTGTTTCTTTTATATGGGAATTTCTCTTGCTTCTATGAATTTTCTTCGTAATACTCCAGTACTTCCGCCCGGATCGTACCCAGGCCGTGGGCTTTCAGACCGATGGCCGCTGCGGCTGCCTTGGATAAATCCAGCACCCGTCCGGCAACATGCGGTCCGCGGTCATTGATTCTGACGATGGTACTCTTATTGGTCTCCAGAAAGGTTACGCGCACAAAGGTATTGAAAGGCAGCGTGCGGTGGGCGGCGGTCAGGTCATTCTCGTCAAAGATTTCCCCGCAGTTCGTTTTTCTGCCATGGAACTTTCCGCCGTACCAGGAGGCCACGCCGGTAAAGGTGTCGATTACTTTGTAGGCGGGCGCTGCCGGCAGGTTTTTGAAAACTGTTGCTTCCCCGGGGATTTCCAGGGCCGTTAAGGTAGCGGTGGGCTCATCCCAGGAGATATTGCTGTTCAGGATGGCGGCCAGCAGGCGTACCGGTATGTAGGTGCGTGAATCATTCATTTTCAGCGTAAAAACTTGTTCATTGCTTAAAGCGGCGGTGAGGTCGGATAAATTCAAGTTCAGCAGGTAATCTTTTTCCTCCGTTAAAATAAGCGCCGCGCTGGTGGTCTGGTCCCAGGCTATTTCCGCGCCGAAAGCGTTCAGGATTGAGCGCAGCGGGAAATAAACTTCATCACCGGCCAGAAGGGCCTGCTGGAGAAAGACGTTCACCTGCCCGTCAATGGTAACCGTGAACCTGTCGATAAAGGTATCCTGGGGGGCGGTATCCTCGGCCAGGATGACGTGGGGTATCGCAAGAAACAGGAACACAGCAAGGATAATCCGTATTTTTCTTGACAGTCTGATAAGTATCCCTCCTTATGAAGTAGATATTACTTTACTATTCATATTTTTGTAAAGTCTTTTTTGGATAAAAAACCCGTACTCCCCGGGCCGGGCCGATTGAATCCGCGGCTGGAAAGGAATAGAATAGTAATTGGTAAAGTTTAGCACTTGTGTAAGGAGCAGCGCGCCGGCGCTGATAGAAGGAGATGTTTAAAGTGAAGAAAGTAATCATTATCGGTTCAGGCCTGGGCGGCCTTACCGCCGGAAATCTTTTGGCCAAGAGGGGGTATGCGGTCACCCTCTTTGAGTCTCACAGCGCGCCGGGCGGATATACGGCCGGATTTCACCGCAAAGGGTACTATTTTGAGAGCGGCGCCTTGTCTTTAGAATCCTCGGCATCTGTCTTCAAGGCCATGCAGGACATCGGGGTCCTGGAGCAGCTGGATTTTGTCCGGCAGAGGATGCGCTATGTCTCCGCGGACTACGACGCCATTCCGGAAAATTTCCTTGAGTATAAAAAGATGCTTTATGAGGCCTTTCCAGACGAGAAAGCAAAACTGGACCGGGTCCTGGCGGAACTCGAAGAAATGGCCGATGCGCTGAGCGGGATGGACGGACCCATCCCCAACCTTTTGGAGGGTTTTGCCAAACTCAAAGCCATGCTGCCTTATCTTTGGAAAGGGCCTAAACTGCTGAAAGTAGCCAAACGCTACGGGGAGATGACTTCATCCGAGTATGCCGCCCGCTATTTTGAAAAGGGCAGCAAGCTGTATAATTTTTTTGGCAACACCTTTTATCCGGATATGCCGGCCATGCTCCTGGGCGCGGTGGCGGGGATGTTCACCGACTACTGGACGGTCCGAAGCGGTATGCAGGCCTGGGCGGACGTCCTGGCGGAAAACTTTCGCAAGCTGGGCGGGGCGTTGATCCTAAGCTCTTATGTGGACAAAATCATCACCAGGGACGGCGCCGCGGTGGGAGTGATGAGCAAAGAAGCGTTCCACCAGGCTGATTATGTTATCGCTGCCGGCGACTACAAGAAAACTTTCCTCCAGCTCATTGACGACAAATCCCTTATCCCGCGGGAGCTTGTCAAGAAAGTTGAAAGCGCCGCCGTTTCAGAAGGCGTATTCACAGTCTACCTCGGCTTAAACATAGCCAACGCCGAATTGGAAAAATACCTGAAGATACCGCATGTCCTGCTGGATAACAGCTCCCCGGGCTATGACATCTATGACGCCGCTGACGCAGAGTATTTCACGAAAGCGCCGCTGACGATGTATGCGCCGTCATTGGTCAATCCGCGGCACGCTCCGGAAGGGAAATCTTCGCTGATGCTGATGACCACCGTACCGTATCACTGGTTGAATAACTGGGGCGGCGGGGACAAAGAAATATACAAAGAACTGAAAGCCAAAGCCGCCCAAGCCCTGATTCGGACCGCCTCCACGCTGGTTCCCAGCCTTGAGGAGAAAATCGATTTTCAGGACGCGGCCACGCCGCTGACCTACGAAAGATATACCCATAACACGGATGGGGCGACTTCGGCCTGGAGCTGGAATCCTCAGAAAAGATTTCATAAGACGATTATCGAGGCCCATATAGACACGCCGGTGAGGAACCTGTTTATCGGCTCCTGCTGGGCCATCCAGATCGGCGGGATTCCGGGCGCCCTCATCGCTGCTTATGAATGCGTAAGAAAAATCAAATAAATCTATTGGAAAAGTAAATTATAATTATTAGTATTTCATTGGTTCGGCCTCCATTTTTTGTGCTACGATAGAAGCGTGAACTAAAGCATTCCATAATATAAAAATCTGGGGAGGGATTACTATGCCGTTGGTATCTTCAACGGAAATGTTCAAGAAGGCGTATGGCAAGTATGCCGTCGGCGCTTTCAACGTCAACAATATGGAAATCATTCAGGGCATCGTGGATGCCGCCAGGGAAGAGAAAGCCCCGCTCATCTTGCAGGTCTCGGCGGGCGCCCGCAAATATGCTAAACATATCTATTTGATGAAATTGGTGGAAGCGGCCATGGAAGACAGCGGGCTGCCCATCTGCTTACACCTCGACCACGGCGAGGATTTCGAGATTTGCAAATCCTGCGTGGACGGCGGCTTTTCTTCGGTCATGATTGACGGTTCCAAACATTCCTTTGAAGAAAACATTGCTTTGACCAAAAAAGTCGTTGAATACGCGCATGCCAAAGGCGTCGTGGTGGAAGCGGAACTGGGCAAGCTGGCCGGCGTCGAAGACGCCGTCAATGTCAGCGCCGCCGACGCCACCTATACCAATCCGGAGCAGGCCGCCGAATTTGTGGCCAGGACCGGGTGTGATTCCCTGGCCATCGCCATCGGCACCAGTCACGGAGCTTATAAGTTTAAAGGAGAGCCTAAGCTGGACTTCCCCCGCCTGGAAAAAATCGCTTCCCTTTTGCCCGGCTTTCCGCTGGTTTTGCATGGCGCTTCTACGGTCCTTCCGGAATTTGTGGAGAAATGCAATAAATACGGCGGTGAGATCAAAGGGGCCCAGGGCGTACCGGAAGAAATGCTGAAGAAAGCCGGCGCCATGGGGGTCTGCAAAATCAATATCGATACGGATTTGCGCCTGGCCATGACCGCCAGCATTCGCGAGCATTTTGCCCACAACCCGGCTGATTTTGACCCGCGCCAGTACCTGCGCCCGGCCCGCGACGCCATGAAGAACATGGTGCGCCATAAGATTGCCAATGTACTAAACTGCAGCGGCCAGGTATATTTGGGTTATAAGGTAGAGAGGAG
>JAVEYA010000145.1:0-4519 GCA_034003745.1 Clostridia bacterium | reverse complement strand
GCGCAAAGAAGGAACAGCTTTTGATCTGCCCATTGCCGTTGCGGTCATTGCAGCAAGCAGGCAGGCAAGGGCACAGGATCTTGAAAGAACAGTGCTCTTAGGGGAACTGGCGCTGGACGGACGGCTTATTACTGCAGTAATCAAAATATTTACATAGGAAAGGATGATGCGTTTTGGCTCTTATCAACGAGAATTATCTTAAATTACCCGGGAGCTACCTTTTTTCGGAAATTGCCCGCAGAATCTCCAAGTTTAAAGAGGACAACCCCCAGGCGGATATCATCAGACTGGGGATCGGGGATGCGACCAGGCCCCTGGCGCCGGCGGTGACGGAAGCCATGAAAAAGGCCGTGGAGGAAATGGGAACAGATGCGGGATTCAGAGGATACGGCCCGGAACAGGGCTATGATTTTCTGCGTGAAGCCATTGTAAAGAGCGATTTTAAATCCCGCGGGGTAGATATCGCCGCCGACGAAGTCTTTGTTTCGGACGGCGCAAAGAATGACACGGCCAATATTCAGGAACTGTTTGACGCGGGCAATATCATCGCGGTAGCCGACCCGGTCTATCCCGTCTATGCGGATACCAACGTCATGGCCGGCCGGGCCGGTTCCATCAATGAGCAGGGCCGCTTCGACAGGATCGTCTATCTGCCCTGCACCCAGGAAAACGGGATGAAGCCGGCCCTGCCTCAAAGCAAAGTGGATATGATTTATTTGTGTTACCCCAATAATCCGACGGGGATGACACTTTCCCACGCTGAATTGAAGCAATGGGTGGATTATGCCGGAGCCAATCAGGCGATTATCCTCTTTGATGCGGCTTATGAGGCCTATATTAGCGAAGAGAATGTCCCGCACAGCATCTTTGAGATTGAAGGCGCGCGGGAAGTGGCGGTCGAATTCAGAAGCTTCTCTAAAACCGCGGGTTTCACCGGGACAAGATGCGCCTACACCATCGTGCCCAAAGAGACCAAACTCTATGACGCCAAAAGGCAGGCGCACAGTCTGAACGCCTTATGGCTGCGGCGACAGACCACCAAATTCAACGGCGTTTCCTATCCGGTCCAGCGCGCGGCGGAGGCGGCTTTGTCGGAAGAGGGCAGGAAACAGAACCGGGAAATTATCCAGTATTATATGGAAAATGCCAGGATTATCCGGGAAGGTTTACAGGATATCGGCTTCCAGGTGTTCGGTGGGGTGAACGCGCCCTATGTTTGGATGAAGACGCCCGATAATATGAAATCCTGGGATTTCTTTGATAAACTGATGCGGGAGGCCCATGTGGTGGGTACGCCCGGCGCAGGCTTCGGCGTGAGCGGGGAAGGGTATTTCCGCCTGACCGGCTTCGGTTCTAGAGAAAATACGTTAAAGGCGCTGGAGCGCATTAAAACAAATCTGTAGGTATTTCAACACAGTTGGGAGGCAGCCGTTTTGACCAGAAGCATGACCGGGTTCGGCCGGGGTGAATATACCGGCGGCAATAAACAGATTACGGCGGAGATAAAATCCGTCAATCATAGATATAGCGAAGTGATCGTAAGGTTACCCCGTTCGTACGCGTCCCTGGAAGAAACGGTCCGGCGCCAGGTGCTCGCGGAGATTTCCCGCGGCCGGGTGGAAGTGTTCATTAAGCTGGAAAAAAACGGCGTCGAGGGGCAGCAGTTCCAAGTTGACAAAGAATTGGCCTTGGCTTATTATAAAGCAATGAAGGAACTGGCAACAATTACCGGCGCGGAAATGAACGCCGGAATTGCCGAAATCGCGCATTTACCGGGCGTCTTGACCGTGGAAGAAGCCCAAGAGAATGTTGAAGAGGTGCAAAAAGAGATCGAGCCTGCGCTCAGGCAAGCATTGTCCATGATGCTGGCCATGCGGGATTCCGAAGGAGAGAAACTGGCGCAGGATTTGCAGGAAAGAATCGCTTATCTGGATGCGCTGAAGCAAAAGATCAGTGAAAAAAGTCCGCTGGTAGTCAGCCTTTACCGCGAAAAACTGAAGTCCCGGATTAAAGAAATCACCGAAAGCGATGTGGTTGACGAGAACCGGCTGGCATTGGAGGTCGCGATATTCGCAGATAAATGCAGCATCGATGAAGAACTGGTCAGACTGGGCAGTCATTTTGCTCAGTTTAACGCGTTCTTGCGGGAGAAAGCTTCCACCGGACGCAAGCTGGATTTTTTGATTCAGGAAATCAACCGTGAAGTAAACACCATCGGTTCCAAAGCCAATGACCTGGATATTACCAAATATGTTGTGGAGATGAAAAGCGAACTCGAAAAGCTGCGCGAGCAGGTCCAGAATATCGAGTAATACCTGCGGGGAGAGGTAAGACATGGATATTAAGCTTATCAATATTGGTTTCGGCAATATCGTATCGGCCAACCGCATCATTGCCATTGTCAGTCCGGAGTCCGCCCCCATTAAAAGGATTATCCAGGAAGCCCGGGATAAAGGGATGCTGATTGACGCGACTTACGGACGCCGGACCAGGGCTGTGGTGATTATGGATTCGGACCATGTGGTTTTGTCCGCCGTACAGCCGGAAACAGTGGCCAATCGCTTAGGCGCCAAGGTGACATCGACGGGTGACGAGAACATATGAGCGCTATCGCGGACCAGTATAGAAAAAAAACCGGCAATCTCTTTGTCGTGTCCGGTCCTTCCGCTGTGGGCAAAGGGACCATCTGCCGGGAATTGCTGAAAAGATACGCCGATATTGTCTATTCCGTTTCGGCCACTACCCGCAAAGCGCGGGAAGGGGAAGTCAACGGTAAGGATTACTTCTTTTATGAGGAAGCGGAATTTCTGCGGAGGGTCGGGGAGGACTTATTCCTGGAATGGGCCCGGGTTTACGAGAATTATTACGGGACGCCCCGGGAATTTGTGGAAGAAATAACCGCTTCCAGTAAAGATTGCCTCCTGGAAATCGACGTACAGGGGGCGATGCAGGTCAAAGCCCAGAAACCCGACGGTATCTTTATCTTTATTGTCCCTCCGTCCAAGGAGGAATTAATCCGCCGCATCAACTGCCGCGGTACGGAAGGCCAAGAGGAAATTGCCCGCAGGATGCAGAAAGCGGACGAAGAATTGGCCCTCTTGCCCCAATACGATTATATGGTCGTCAATGATGACCTGTGTAAAGCCGTGGAACTGATACTAAGCATTATTCAGGCTGAAAGAGCCCGCGTGGAAAAAAGCGCGTTGTGAAACTAAGGAGGTAAATGAATGCGTCAACCGTCTATTGACAGATTGATAAAAAAGACAGACTCCAAATACGCCCTGGTGGTGGCTACGGCCAAAAGAGCCAGAATGCTTACGGACGGAGCTGCGCCCCTGACTGAGAAAATAACCCCCGGTGAAGTATCCAAACCGGTCAGTCTGGCGCTGGAGGAAATCGCGGAAGGAAAACTGACCTTCGAATCCCTGAAAGGCGGCATTAAATAAAGGGGTGGGCGCCTATGTTTAGGGGCAAGAATATTGTCCTGGGAATTACCGGCGGCATCGCCGCCTATAAAAGCGCCGATTTGGTCAGCAGGTTAAGAAAAAAAGGCGCGCAGGTCTATTGTGTGATGACCCAAGCGGCGCAAGAATTTATTACCCCCCTGACTCTACGGACGCTTTCGGAGAATCCGGTATTCTGCGAGATGTTTACCGAGTCCCGTCTGACCAATGTGGAGCATGTCGGCTTGGCCGACAAGGCGGACTTACTGATTATTGCGCCGGCTACGGCCAACATTATCGGTAAACTCAGCAACGGCATCGCGGATGATTTGCTGACTTCGGTGGCGCTGGCGACCAGAGCCAGGGTTTTAATCGCGCCGGCGATGAATGTGAATATGTATCATCATCCTGCCGTGCAGGAGAACATTGCCCGGCTGAAAGCAAGAGGCTGTTTTTTTATTGAGCCGGAAGAAGGCATGCTGGCTTGCGGGTATACGGGCAAGGGGCGTCTGGCGGAACCGGAAAAAATAGTCGGGCTGGCCGGGGAGCTTCTTTCTGCGGAAAAGCCTTTGTCCGGGAAGAAAGTATTGGTGACGGCCGGACCCACCTATGAACCGCTGGACCCGGTGCGATTCATCGCCAATCATTCTTCGGGCAAAATGGGATACGCCCTGGCCAAACAAGCCTGCCTGCTGGGCGCTGAAGTGATCCTGGTGAGCGGGCCGACGGCGCTGGCGAAGCCGGAGGGCATTCGGACAATCGATGTACGGACCGCCCTGGAAATGCGGGATGCCGTCTTCAAGGTTTATGATGAATGCGATATTGTCATTAAGGCCGCGGCGGTAGCCGATTACCGGCCAAAAGTCCAGGCGGCCCAAAAAATCAAAAAAAATGTTGAAAATTTATTTATAGAGCTGGAAAAGAATCCGGATATTCTGGCGGAGCTCGGCGCAAAAAAGAAAAAACAGGTCTTAGTGGGGTTTGCCGCTGAAACCCAAGACTTGCTGCTATACGCGGCGGATAAGGTGGTCCGAAAGAACCTGGATTTTATCGCGGCTAACGACGTCACCCAGCCG
>JAVEYA010000144.1:0-4551 GCA_034003745.1 Clostridia bacterium | reverse complement strand
CTTCCGATCTTTCTGCCGCGCATCGTGGTAGAGTCCCTGCAAAACGCCGTCCAGCAGGCAGGATTGGAATTATGCAGCATCACTTTGGAACCCATCGCCGTTTCCACCCTGGTGCTTAATCAGTCGATGCGCCGCCTGAATCTCGTGCTCGTGGACATCGGTGCGGGCACTGCCGATATTGCCGTGTGCAGCGGGGATTCCATCAATGCCTTCGGGATGGTGCCGTTAGCGGGAGATGAAATAACGGAAACAATCAGCGACAGTTATTTATTGGATTTTATCAAGGCGGAGGAAGTAAAAAGACAGCTGGAAACAACCGCAGAAATATCCACTGTCGATGTAATGGGCATAGACCAGGTCCTGCAGAGCGACGAAGTCAGAAAAACCATCCAGCCGACGGTGGATAACCTTGCGGCGTCCATTGCCATGGAGATTCTCCGGCTGAATAACAACAAAGCGCCCCAGGCGGTGCTGCTGGTGGGCGGGGGCAGTCTGACGCCGGGCCTGCCGCAAGCCTTGGCCAGAATGATTGAGGTGCCTGAGAACAGAATTGTCGTACAGCAGGCCGGTAAATTGCAGCAGGTGAAAAATCTGCCCGGGGAATTCTTCGGCCCGACCTTTATTACTGTTTTAGGCATAGCCTATACTTATCTGACTTCGCCGACCATGGGCTTCATCAATCTGGAAATCAACGGCGGGCAGGTTCAGCTGTTGCAGATGGCGCAGAATACGGTGGCGGAAGCTTTAATCGCCAATGGGCATAATCTGAAAGATATCTACGGACGTCCGGGCCTTGCGCTTACCTGTGAGGTCAATGGCCGGCTGTGCATGCTGCCCGGTAAGCCGGGCAAGCCGGGACGCGTTTTCTTAAACGGGATAGAGGCCTCCTTCAGCGATAAAGTCAAAAGCGGCGACAGTATTGAATTCGAACCCGGCCTGGTGGGCGAAGAAGGTAGCGGCACTTTCCGGGATATCTTAAAAGACACGCTGCCGGTTTGTTATATTAATGACCTGGAATATACCATTCATCCGGTGATTATGGAAGAGGATAAAGTCTTAGGCCTGGATGATCCGGTCCGGGACGGCAGCAGTGTGAAGATTCATACAAACCTGACCATCCGGGAGGTCATTGCCGGGGCTGGATTGCTGGAAAGCCAGCCGAGGATCTGGATTAATAATCAGGAAATTATGCTGTACCAATTTGCTTCCTTGAGGAAAAACGGTCAAAATGCCCGGGTTGAAGAAATCGTTGAAGCAGGGGATCAGATAGAGTTTATCCTGCCGGAATTAATCATCGGGGAATTATTGCCGGAGGAAGTTGCCGAAACCTTCGAAGTATTTGTAAATAATCAGAAGGTGCATTTACGCAAGAATGAAGTATTTTTAAACGGCGAGCCGGCCGATCTGAATACCCCGGTAAAAATAGGGGACAAGATAGAATATATCTTGTCCCGGAAGGATTTTTGCCCCATATTGATTGATGTTTTCAAAGAAGTTGAGATTACCGCTCAGCCGCCGGAAGGTAAAACCAAATTGCTTCTGATGGTGAATGATGAAGAAAAAGAATACACGACCGAACTGAAGCACGGTGATAAGATACGGGTGGAGTGGATATAATAAGCAAGTCAGCAATAACGCTGTAATTTATTATACAACAACGACTTGTTGGCAGCTTCTTCAGGCGTTATTTCCAATAAAGTAATGCCGTCCTTTTTCAAGAGCAGTTCATGGACGAGATACTTGCGCTGTAAGGGTTTGATGGCGGTGATGGCGATTTTTCGCTCCGGCAGATAATAGTCAAACTGCAAGCTGCGGTAAAGATAACCCTTGATTATTTTTTCTTTGGCATACAAAATATCGATGACGCTTTGTAAAATATCCGGAACGGATTTCTCCTTCGCTGTAGGAGGATGTATTACAGTTTCCTCAGGGGGAGCGCTTTCTTGAGGCGGCAGAATGGCTAGGGGCTGTTCTGTTGCCGTTATTATGTCCGCTGCAGATTCCTCCGCGACTTTTTCTATTGTTTCTGCGGCGGGTACATCGATAAGTTCTTCCGCGATAGGTTCTTCCGTGATAAGGTCTTCCTCCGGAGAGGGCATTTCTTTAACTGCCGGCGCGGCTTCTTCTTCGGTATTTTCTTCAGCAGATTCTTCATTCAGCAGCGCCGGCTCTTCCGTCATAGCCGCAACGCTTTCGGTTTCAGCGGAAAGCTGTTCTTTTTGGGCCAAATATTTCTTAATAACTGTATTCAAGTCTTCCTGCAAACTGCCGAAACTGGTTTGAATGGAGGGGGGCGGGAGCTTCTGGGAAATCAGCTGGCGCACCAGGGATTCCAGCAATTCCGTCTTACCGTCGATAAGACGCAATAAAAGCGGATGAATCTCCCTAAGGAGCGTCGCCGCTTCCTGATAAAAAGGCTCCTTGTCGGCCTTTTCAGTGTAACTGAGTTCGATCAGTGCATTTACAATATGATTGATATTGCTCAAGATCTTTTTTTCCATCAGGCGGTTCATCGGGAACAAAATAATCACCCCGCTAATCTGTTCTTATCAATTAATAGTTATTTGAGAGATGTACATTTATGACAAGAATTATTATCAATCCGATTAAAATTGGCATATAAATGTACTTGACCGGTGCGGTATTTTTTGTTAAGATATAATTCGCCACGTCAGAACGGGGCATAGCGCAGCTTGGTAGCGCACCTGCTTTGGGAGCAGGGGGTCGGGGGTTCAAATCCCTCTGCCCCGACCATGATCGATTGAGGGTTCGCCTGCCAATTCATTATGGCCCGGTGGTCAAGCGGTTAAGACACGGCCCTTTCAAGGCTGTAACACGGGTTCGATTCCCGTCCGGGTCACCAGTTAAGCAATTATCGCCTATTTGATATACATGGAGCTGTGGTGTAGTGGCCTAACATGCCTGCCTGTCACGCAGGAGATCGCGAGTTCGACTCTCGTCAGCTCCGCCATTTTACTTCAAAGATTCGCCGACGTAGCTCAATTGGCAGAGCAGCTGACTTGTAATCAGCAGGTTGCGGGTTCGAGTCCCATCGTCGGCTCCATTAAGCTAACCTGGAGGGGTTCCCGAGTGGCTAAAGGGGGCGGACTGTAAATCCGCTAGCGACGCTTTCGGTGGTTCGAATCCACCCCCCTCCACCATAATTACCTTGGGGCGTAGCCAAGTTGGTAAGGCAACGGACTTTGACTCCGTCATGCGTTGGTTCGAGTCCAGCCGCCCCAGCCACTTGACAAATATACTCATCTATTGAGGTTACCTAATTTAATATGCGGTCGTGGCGGAATTGGCAGACGCGCTAGATTCAGGTTCTAGTGAGGGCAACTTCGTGGAGGTTCAAGTCCTCTCGACCGCACCAAACCCTACAGTATCAAGGGCTTCGGCAATCTTCAATTGTCGAGGTCCTTTTTTATGCGCACTAGATACCCCCCATAATCTAGCGAAATTGTCTAGCGTCCCTTAGAACAAGGAGGCGCGATATGAAAAACCCGTCAACCGGCAAATTACGGGCAAGAAATGCCCTTCCCCGGCAGTTTGGAGAGGGCTGTTTAGAACCGGGTGGTGATGACTTCAGTGCAACAGTCAAGCTTTTTTTGCGAAGTCAAAAGCTGCGTGAAATACGCGGCAAAACCTCAGAGTGGTATGTACAACTGATAAACCAATTCCATAGCTATCTCAAAGAAAGAAAATTGCCCACTGCCCCGATTGACATCACACAGGAAATAGTTGAAGATTATCTCTTGTATGTCCGGGAGCATGGCAACAAGCCGGTTAGTGTCAACGGCAAAATCAGGGCCTTACGTGGATTCTTTAATTTTCTTGAAGGGGAAAAAATGATCCTGGAAAACCCCATGCGGAATATTAAGTTTTTGCGGGATGTCCAGCACGTAGTACCGACCTTTACCGAGGAACAAATCTGGACGCTGCTAGAGCAGCCAGATCGCTCCACATTGACCGGAGCCAGGGATTATATGCTGATGCTTCTGCTGTTGGATACCGGGGCCAGAATCACCGAAACGCTGTCCCTGAAAAGGGACGATGTGACTTGGCATAATAGACTGCCGGTGGCCATCGTTTTACGCAAAGTCAAAGGGAAAAGAGAAAGAAACCTGCCCTTAAGCCCCAAGGTGCAGATGCTGTTTAGGGAATTCATTCAGCTGATAAAAACAAAATGCCCAAATTCGGACTATATTTTTGTATCTGTGGACGGAGAAGCGCTGCACAGGAGAACCATAGAAGGACGATTCACCCAATACGGTAAAAGCGCCGCGTTGAAAGGAGTACGGGTCAGCCCGCATACCTTCAGGCACACTTTCGCCAAACTGTGGATTATGGCGAACGGGGATATCTTAAGCCTGCAGGAAATATTGGGCCATGCGGATCTGGATATGGTAAAAAACTATGCAAAGATGTTCAACCAGGACATTGAAAAGAAACACGCACGTTTCAGCCCGGTTGTGCAGTATAATTTTGGATGAAAATAATAGAGATTAACGCATGTAAATGGAAGGCAGCCGGTTGATTTGAACCGGC
>JAVEYA010000143.1:0-4554 GCA_034003745.1 Clostridia bacterium | reverse complement strand
GTTAACGCGGCCAATTCCAGCCTGCTGGGCGGCGGCGGCGTCGACGGCGCGATACATCGCGCGGGCGGACCGCAGATTCTGGCCGAATGCAAGGAAATCGTAAAGAAAATTGGACGGCTGCCTACCGGAGAAGCGGTTATTACCGGCGGCGGTAAGTTGCCGGCGAAGTATGTCATTCATACGGTGGGGCCTGTCTGGCAAGGCGGTGGGAACAATGAGGCCCAGCTTCTCAGAAACGCTTACACCAACAGTCTGAAACTGGCCAAGGAGCATGGCCTTAAGACGGTCGCCTTTCCCTCCATCAGTACGGGCGTATACGCTTATCCCTTGGAGGAGGCGGCCCGGATCGCATTGACGGCGGTGTCGGATTTCATCCGGCAGGACGCGTATTTTGAAGAAATCCGCTTCGTCCTCTTCAATGAGACGATACGCAAAGTGTATGAACAGGCGTATGCAAAGCTTAAACCGGCAGGGGAGGTCTGAATATTGACGGCAAGGGATTATGACCTTCGGATAATGAAGATGGAAGACTATGATACGGTATATGCGCTCTGGCGGAACACGCCGGGTATATCCCTGGGCGCGGCGGACAGCCGGGAGCAGATTGAGGCGTTTCTGTTGCGTCATCCCGGCTTCAGCTTTGTGGCGGAAGTCCAAGGGGAGATTGTGGGCGCCTTGCTGGCCGCCCATGATATGCGCCGGGGCTTTCTTTATCATCTGGCGGTAAAGCCGGAGCAAAGGAAGAAGGGTATTGCCCAAGCGCTGGTGGAGCGTTGTTTAATGCGGTTGAAAGACACCGGCATCGCCAAGGTACACGTTTTCGTTTTCCGGGATAACGCCGAGGGGATGCGCTTTTGGCAGGGGAGTGGATGGAAGCAAAGAGAAGATATCCATGTTTTCTCGCATAGTATAGTAAGTGGAGAGTGAGTATATTGAAAAAATTCAGTTGGCAAATCTATTTCGGCGCTTTTCTGATTATTCTGTCGACGATTTTATATGTGTTTACCTTTTGGATACTGCAGGATACGGATGCCATTTTAAAACACTTCTTAAATGATATTGCCTTTATCCCCATAGACGTCCTGGTTGTCTCGATGATTCTGCACCAGGTGCTGGCGAAGCGGGAAAAGGCGAATATGCTGAAGAAGCTGAATATGGTCATCGGCACCTTTTTCAGCGAAGTAGGCAGGGAGCTGCTGAAAAAATTTGTAGAAGCCGATACAGAGACGACGACGCTGCAAGATACGCTCAGCCTGAGTTTTGACTGGGGGGCCAAGGATTTTAAGCAGGCCGCCGCCATCATTTTGAAGTATGACCATACACTGGAAATCAGCCCCCGGCAGATCCAAGAGATTAAAGAGTACTTGCATCTCAAGAGGGATTTTCTGCTCCGTCTATTGGAGAACCCCAATCTTCTGGAGAATGAGTCCTTCAGCGATCTGCTCTGGGCGGTGTTTCACCTGACGGATGAACTGGGGGCCAGAGATGAGGTCAGGATGGAAGAAAAGGCGGATTATTACCATATTGTGGCCGATCTGCAGCGGGCGTACAGGCTTTTGACGGCGGAATGGATATACTATATGAAGCACCTGAGGGAGGATTATCCGTATCTATACTCTTTCGCGATTCGGACAAACCCGTTTAATCCCGATATCAGCGTGAAATGTATAGAGGAGGCCAAATCGTAAAGATGAGAATTCTCTTTGCTGCGGCGGAAGCAACGCCTTTTGCCAAGACAGGGGGATTAGGGGATGTTGTCGGTGCTTTACCGTACGCGCTTAGAAAGATAGGGATAGACGCGCGGGTGATCCTGCCGCTCTATGGCGCGATACCGCAGGCATACCGGGATAGGATGACGGATCTGGGCGCCGTAACGGTGAAGTCTTCGCGGACAAAGCGGCGCTGCGGCCTGAAGATGCTGTGTTTTCGGGATGTTCCGGTATACTTTATTGAGAATGCTTATTACTTCAACAGAAAACGGATTTATGCGTATCCTGACGATGCCGAGCGGTTCGCCTTTTTCTGCCGGGCGGCGCTGGAAAGCCTGCCGTCCCTGGACTTTAAACCGGAAATTCTGCATCTGCACGACTGGCATACCGCTTTAATCAGTGTTTATCTGCGTTCGCAGTATGGTTCGTCCGGCTTTTGCCAGGGCGTTAAAACGGTGCTTACCATTCACAACCTGGCCTGCCAGGGTGCGTTTTCCCGGAGAGGGACGCCTGATGTCCTTGGATTGGAGGAATATTGCCGCGGCAGTTATGCGCTGCCGGATTTTAACGCGGTGAATTACCTGAAGGGCGGTCTGCTCTGTTCGGATGCCTTGACGACGGTGAGCCCAAGTTATCTTGCCGAAATCACGGCGTCCTCCGGGGACAATCCGCTCGGATATGTTTTAGGCATGAAGAAAGACCGTTTTTACAGCATCATCAACGGGATTGATGATGAAAGCTATAATCCGGCCACAGATCCGGCTTTAGCTGAAAAATTTCATTCCGTAAGCGGAAAGCGCCGGAATAAGTCAGCGCTGCAACGCGAACTGGGCTTGGAGGTCAATGCGGAAACTTGTCTTTTGGCAATGGTCTGCAGGCTGACGGAACAAAAGGGCCTGGATTTGCTGCTGCAAGCTTTGCCGGAGTTGTTAAAGCGCGATATACAGCTGGCGCTCCTGGGAACAGGAGAAAAGCATTATGAAAAGGCTCTGCGGCGTGCGGCAGCGCTCCTGCCCGGCCGGGTGGCCGTCAGATTGGCTTTTGATGAAGCTTTGGCGCGCCGGATTTATGCCGGAGCGGATATTTTTTTAATGCCTTCTTTGACAGAACCTTGCGGCCTGGCGCAGTTGATTGCCTTAAGGTATGGCGCCATCCCGCTGGTTCATACCACCGGTGGATTGAAGGATACGGTCTCCGGCTATAATGCCAAGACGAAAGCAGGATGCGGCTTTTGTTTTACGGCGTATTCCGTTCCGGCCTTTAGCGCTGCCTTGGAGGAAGCGCTGGCGCTGTATGGAAAGCCGCAGGAATGGAATACGCTGGTAAAAAAGGCTGCGCGCATGGACCACAGCTGGCGCCGCCCCGCTAAAGAATATGCGGCGCTTTACACGAATCTGCTGCAAGAAAGGAAGACAAGACATTGAAGGTTGATTTGCACATTCATACCTGCGCCTCCGACGGCACCTGGACGCCTGCGGAGGTGGTAGAGGAAGTAAGGAAGAACGGGATACAGCTTTTCGCGGTTACGGACCATGATACCCTGGACAGTATTGCCGAGACCCGTCTTCTGATCGCTGAGACAGAACTGTTTTTTCTCCCGGGGGTGGAGATTTCCAGTACGTATCAGGGAGATTTATACCATATCCTCGCCTATGGCGTGGATACCAATAATCCCCGATTAAGAGAGCTGCTGGACACGAACACGCGGCTGATGAATAAAAAAGATGATGAAAGCATCCGCATGCTGCTCGAGCAGGGCTACAAGGTGGACTTTGAGAAATATCTGCAATATGAATATGACCGGCGTAAAGGCGGCTGGAAAGCGCTGAACTATCTGGTGGATACGGGCGTCTGTAAAGACACGGCGGAGTTCTTCAACAGTCTCTTTACGGAATTAAATAATCTTTCTTTTCCGACTTTTGCCTCACCGGAAGAGGTTTTTGCCATCATTGAGGAAGCCGGCGGGATCTCGGTAATCGCCCATCCGGGCCTGAATCTTTATGGGAAATACCAACCGGAGGAATTGCTGAGGATTTTTGTTCAGTTGGGACTGCAGGGCGTGGAGGCCTTTCATCCCCAGCATGACGTGAAAATGTCCCGAATCTGTTATGAATTTGCCGAAAAACAGGGTCTGCAAATCACCAGCGGCTCCGATTGCCACGGGGGTTTTGTGCCTTACCGCAGACTGGGGCTTCCCGCTACCCGGTTGCATCAGCTTAAAATAGACAAGATTTTGCAAAAGATGGACTGGGAATTTTTAAAGAAGCCATAATGTTTGACAGTTACAGCGGAACAGTGTAAAATATTCACTGTTAAGTAATTTGCCTTAACAGGAGGAAAGTATCAATGGATGAGCTGACCCGGCGTACTCTTCTGTTTGATTTTTACGGACCGCTTTTGACAGGCAAACAGCAGGAAATCTTCGACCTCTATTACCAGCAGGATTTATCGCTGGGAGAGATCGCCGAAAATCACGGTATCTCGCGGCCGGCCGTGCTCGATATGCTGCGCCGGGCGGAAGAGTCCCTGAATAAATATGAAAAGAAATTATCTCTGGTGGAACGCTATGTGGAATACCGTCATCTGCTTGAAGAATTGCGGACGAAGATTGCCGGAAACGGCATGGATAAGCAGGATTCAGCCATTCTTTTGAATCTCTTGAATAAACTCGAAGAGCATTGGTAGGTGTAGATTATGGCCTTTGAAGGATTGGCCGGCAAACTGCAGAGTGTTTTCAAGAATCTGCGGGGCAAAGGGATATTAACAGCGGCGGACGTGGAACAGGCTATGCGCGAGGTCAGGATGGCGCTCCTGGAAGCGGACGTTAACTATAAAGTTGTGAAGG
>JAVEYA010000142.1:0-4581 GCA_034003745.1 Clostridia bacterium | reverse complement strand
ATCAACCAGCTTTTGCATTACTAAAACTCTTTTCATTTCTTCTCTTGTCAAAGTAATTCTCTCCTGTCTCATAGTGACATTTTCACAGAAGAGTTACATGGTGACAATATCACAGAACAACAACATTAAGGTTTAAGATGGCTTTCCAAAATTACTCAGATATGCTACAGTATAATAACCTTTATTAGAATGGAGGTTAAGCGAATGAAGGCAATGGTTATACGTAATTTTGGCGGGCCGGAGGTATTTGAGAAGGCAGAGGTGGATACTCCGGAAGTAAAGCCGGGCTTTGTATTGGTTAAAGTTGCTGCCGGCAGTATAAACCCATTGGAGACGAGACTTCGTGCAGGGCTTGCTCCGGCTTTTACCCCTCCTTTCCCGGCCATCCTGAATTCGGATTTTTCCGGAGAAATCGTTGCTGTTGGTTCCGGGGTGGAAGATTGGCAGGTTGGCGACGAGGTTATTGGCGGCGCCGGTGGAATAGGCGCTCAGCAGGGAGCCTTGGCTGAATATATTCTGGTAGATGCAAATTTCCTGGCCCCCAAACCCAAGAATATCAGTCATGCCAAAGCAGCATTATTCCCCTTAGTAAGTATTACTGCATGGGAAGCGTTGCGGGAAAACGCTTTTATTGGACCCGATGATAAATTGTTAATCTATGGAGCCGCCGGGGGCGTGGGACTCATGGCGGTGCAGCTGGCTAAACTGATGGGAGCGGACGTATACGGAGCAGTAAGATCCCCCAGGCAGGCCGAAACGGCTGTCAGTTTTGGGGCTGACCAGACAATTTTGGTGGATGAAGAAAAAGTAGAGGAGTTCGTTGCTAAACATACACAGGGCAAAGGCTTTGAGGCAGTTTTTGATACCATTGGCGGTAATAATTTAGTGAACAGCCTGGCAGCAGCCAAATTAAAAGGCAGGGTCTGTACGACAAATGCCAGAACGACTTTGGATCTCACGCCGATGTATCAGAAAGCCTTGACGCTAAAGGCCGTATTGTATGTCGCACCCATTTTCTATAATGCGCCTGGTGAGCGGGTAAGACAGGGGAATATCTTGAAAAACATTTCTCAGTTCATTGCCGAAGGAAAGCTGGATATTTTACAGGATGAACGGCAATTTGGCTTTGATGAAATACAAAAAGCCCATGAATATGTAGAAAGCAACAAAAATTTCGGGAAGATATCCCTAATCAATAATTTATAGTTCTATATTTATGATAAAGATGGGGCTGCCGCAACATAGCCTGTCATCCTGAGCAAAGCGAAGGATCTTAGTCGAAATCGGGAAAGATTACCTCGGTTTCTAAGATTCTTCAACCATTACATGGTCTCAGAATGACATATCCGCTATTTGCGACAGCCCCTTTTATATCTGGGCTGGAACGTAACTCTCTTTATGATTATTGACATATGCCCAAAATAAAAGTAGAATAATAATGAACATATGCCAATAATATCTCGGGCAAATACATACGCTTAAGGAGGACTGCTTTATGAAAATCGGTCTTACATCAACCGGCAAAACGCTTGATAGCATGATGGACCAAAGGTTTGGCAGGGCTTCGTATTTTATTCTCCTGGACACGGATACCTCGGAATTTGAGGCGCTTCCTAACGAAGCGTCCATGACGGCCGGCGGGTCGGGTACGTTTGCGGCGCAGGTCATTGCGGATAAAGGGGTCAGCGCTGTAATTACCGGAAATGTAGGGCCGAATGCTATGAACGTATTAAAGGCGGCTGATATCGGCATATATAGGGGGTATCCCGCCACTATAAACGATAATATCGAAAAGTATAAAAGGGGGCGGCTCGAAAGAGTTGATCAGGCCGGACCCTCTCATTTCGGTATGAGTTTAAAGAGGAATAAAAAATGAAAATTGCTGTTTTAAGCGGTAAGGGCGGAACCGGAAAGACAACGGTGGCGGCCAGCCTTTTCTCTTGCCTGGACAGGTGTCAGTATATCGATTGCGATGTGGAAGAGCCAAATGGAGCGATATTCCTTAAACCTGACTTGCCGGTAAGCTGCCCGGTGAATGTTCCGACGCCCCGGATAGATCCTGCGAAATGCAATGGGTGCGGGTCCTGCCGGAGTGTCTGCCGGTTTAATGCCATTACCGTGATCAAAGGCAGGGCGCTGTTATTTCCGGAACTCTGCCATCACTGCGGCGCTTGCCTGATTGTCTGTGAGTCGGAGGCAATCAGTGAGAAGGATAGGGAAATCGGGATAATAGAAACAAATAGCAGCGGTACGTTCATGCATGGCCGGCTTCATATCGGCGAACCCGTCAGCATACCCGTCATTCGGGCATTAAAAAGACGCTTACAAGAGGATATACCTGTGGTGTTGGATTGTCCGCCGGGGGCTTCCTGCGCAGTGGTGCGGTCTATAGAGGGGTGTGACTATTGCCTGCTGGTTGCAGAGCCGACCCCGTTTGGCCTGCATGATTTAAATATAGCGGTGCAACTGGTGAGAAAGATGGGAATTCCCTTTGCGGTAGTAGTGAATAAAGCATCGGATACGGACAGGAGCGTACAGAAGTTCTGCCGGCAAAACGGTATTGAGATCGTATTGGAAATCCCTTTTTCGAAGGAAATAGCCCAAGAGTATTCTCGGGGTATTCTGCCGGTTGTAGCGAATCCGGAGTGGAAGAAAAAATTTATGGAGCTGTATACACATGTGGAAAGGGGTATACAGACATGAAACAGATCGCGTTTGTCAGCGGCAAAGGCGGTACCGGCAAGAGTACCCTGGTTGCTTCACTGAGTATTTTGGTCCGAAATAAGATGCTGGCCGACTGTGATGTGGACGCCCCGAACCTGCACATTTTACTCCAAGGTGATGTCTTGAAAAATGAAGATTATTTTGGAGCGGAAGAAGCGTTCATTGATTCTGCGGTATGCGTAAAATGTGACCGGTGCCGGCAGATTTGCCGTTTTGAAGCTATAAGTCAAAAAATAGAGATCATCCCGATGAAATGCGAGGGATGCGGCGCCTGTGTTCTGGTATGCCCGGCGGCGGCTATCCGCCTGGAGGAAGCCCGGAGCGGGCAGACCTATGTCGCCCGAACGCCCCGGGGAACATTTTCCCACGCCTTGCTTGATATAGGGGCGGAGGGTTCCGGAAAGCTGGTCACTGCAGTAAGAAAAAATATTCATGGTTTCTATAAAAATGAGGAATGGGTCTTAATTGACGGTTCTCCGGGGATCGGTTGTGTGGTTATTGCCTCGATTACAGGAGCGGATGCCGTTGTGGCGGTAACGGAGCCGACCAAAACAGGCCTGAGCGATCTGGAAAGAGTAATGCAGGTAGCGCGGCATTTTCAGATTCCCGGCTTTGTCTGCATTAACAAATATGATTTAAATCCGGAAATAACAGCGGAGATAGAGGAATTTTGCAAACGTGGCGGTTATCCCGTTATCGGAAAAATTCCCTTTGACCCGGCTGTCGTTTCGGCTTTACAAGAATTCAAAACTCCGGTGGAAGCAGGAAATTGTGAAATTACCGCGGAGATTATGTATTTATGGTCGAGGCTCCTCAAAGAAATGGAAAAAGCAGAGGGTTTTTAGATCGTTTATCCCGGGAGTTCCGAAACGTGACCGGAAAATTGATGAGATAGAAAAGCAATTCTCAGGTTCATTTAAGGTGCATCTCAGCTTTGCGGATTATACTATACGTGTGCTGAAAGAATAACGGCACAGAAAGGAGCAAAGTTTATGAAGGATGCAAAATCACTGCGCAGGATCACCGGAATTATCATCGTGTCCGGCCTATTGCTTTCCTTGACTGCTTCAATCGTTTTAGCTGATAATGATACTTCAGCCGCCCCATCCGCGGAAAGCAGGCCGGGACTGCATGAAAAAGGTGGAGGAAGAGGTCCCGGCTTCCCCGATTCTGGAGCACCCGGCTTGTGCAGCGAGAAGTTTCTGGAGAAATTGGTGGAACAGGAAATCATCACCCAGGAGCAGGCCGATAAAATAACGGCTTTTCTTCCGGAAAAAATGATGATGCAGGGAGAACCCGGTTCCCGCGGTCCCGGTTTTGGGAAGTTCGGCTGGGCAGGTGAAAGCTTTCTGAAGAACCTGGTGGAACAGGGAATCATTACCCAGGAACAGGCTGACCAATGGCAGGTATATAATGAAAGCAAAATCGCCGAACGCAAGGCAGAACTGGAAACCATAAAGAACATGAGCGAAGAAGCGCGTAAAGCTTACTTCGAAGAGAAGATGGAGCAGAAGGCTGACCCTATGGCGGAACTGGTAACAGCCGGCATCATCACCCAGGAGCAAGCGGATCAAATAGCTGCGCTCCGGCCGGAAAAGGGCTTTGTCCGGCGCCACGCAGAGAAGCAGAACTAAAAAATCCTTAAATGATCTGCAGGGATTTATAGACCAAAGCGGATCCAAGGTGGGAAACCTTGGATCCGCTTTGGTTTTTTCAGCGAGCCATCGCCTTTGGTTGTGTATAATTGCCGTAAAGAGTTATAATTCCAGTAGTACGTACTGCGAAACTTCTGTGAAAGTATTATAATATGTTTAGATAAGCATGTGACTTAAGGAGAGGATTACTTTGGAAACTACA
>JAVEYA010000141.1:0-4618 GCA_034003745.1 Clostridia bacterium | reverse complement strand
AATCAGTAATTAAATTTCTTGAAAATATTATAGAGGACAGATTAAGCAAAGAGGAATCTTGGCAAGAAATCAAAGAAACTAACCCAAATCTAACATTTCGTATAGTAAACAATGGGGGATTACTGTGTCGTTATCCGACAGTTGTCGAAAAAATAGCCTCAATAAGGAATAACGCTGTAACTAATAATGGGGGCATTTGTCTTGTTACTGGGAAACGGGGGACGATAAAGACCCTGCATACAGCAATTAAAGGCGTGTATGGAGCGCAAAGTTCAGGAGCTAATATTGTTTCTTTTAATCTTGATGCTTTTAGATCTTATGGCAAGGTGCAAGGTTATAATTCTCCAGTAGGTGTTGAAGCAGAATTCGCTTATACAACGGCAATTAATACTCTTCTGGGTAAGGATTCGTCTCAGCGTATGACTATAGGCGATGCTTCAACGGTTTTCTGGTCAGAAAAACGATCGAGTTTTGAGTCTGATTTCTCCTTCTTTTTTAGTGAACCTGAAAAAGATAATCCTGATGCAGGAACTCAAAAGGTAAAGTCCCTGTTTGAATCGGTTAAAAGCGGTACATACAAAGAAGACGAAGGCAATACCCGATTTTATATTCTGGGACTTGCTCCAAACGCTGCGCGTATTTCTGTGCGATTCTGGCAAGCAGGTACTATTTCAGATTTTGCTACACGTATCCGGCAATATTTTGAAGATTTTACGATAATAAAACCTCCGAAAGAGCCGGAATATTATTCTATTTGGCGTATTCTGGTTAATATTTCTGTTCAGGATAAAAGCGAAAATATCCCGCCTAATCTTGCCGGAGATTTTATGCGTTCTATTCTTGAGGACAGTCCCTATCCTTCTACATTGCTACATGCAGCTATTCGACGAATACATAGTGATACCGAATTTAGAGTAAAGCCCGTACGAGCAGCAGTAATAAAAGCGTATTTAAACCGATTCTATCGGTATTATCCAAAAAATAATTATAAGGAGGTTGCTATGGTACTAGATACTGCACAGCCATCGATTGGCTATCAGTTAGGCAGACTATTCGCTACCTTAGAAAAAATTCAGGAAGAGGCTAATCCGGGAATAAATGCGACAATACGAGAACGCTTTTATGGTGCAGCCTGTTCAGTTCCCGTAACCGTCTTCACGAATCTGATTAGACTAAAAAATCATCATCTTGCTAAGTTGGAGAATAAAGGAAGGGTTATTAATTTTGAACGTCTGCTGGGAGAAATTATGAGTCATATCAAGTGTTTTCCTGCACATCTTGATCTGCATGAACAAGGACTGTTTGCTATTGGCTATTATCATCAGAGGCAGAGCTTTTTTACTTCAAAAGAATAGATATTTTCCCAAAATATAAAATTGAAAGGAAGATTAGAATGACTGTTGAGAAAAGATATGATTTTGTATTGTTTTTTGATGTAAAGGATGGTAATCCTAACGGTGATCCGGATGCAGGAAATCTACCCCGTGTAGATGCGGAAACGGGGCATGGGTTAGTAACGGACGTTTGCTTGAAGAGAAAGGTCAGAAACTATATAGGTTTAAAGAATAATGAACAACCGCCATATGGAATTTTCATCAAAGAAAAAGCGATTCTGAACAATACCATTGAGCAAGCTTACATAAGTTTAAATATTGATTTACAGAAGCCGCCATCAGACGTTTCGGATGGGAAAAAACGCAATAAAGATGGTCAAGGGCAAGGAAAAGAAATAGATCGTGCAAGACAATTTATGTGCCAAAACTTTTACGATATTAGAACTTTTGGAGCAGTATTATCCACCGGCGCTAATGCTGGACAGGTTCGGGGACCAGTACAATTGACTTTTGCACGTTCGGTAGATCCGGTTGTGTCATTGGAACATAGTATTACAAGAATGGCGGTAGCCACTGAAGCTGAAGCGGAAAAACAGGGTGGTGATAACCGTACAATGGGCAGGAAGTTCACTGTTCCCTATGGATTATATCGTGCACATGGATTTATTTCTGCCCCACTTGCTAATCAAACAGGTTTCTCACAAAAAGATTTAGAACTTCTTTGGGAAGCGCTGACCAATATGTTTGAACATGATCATTCTGCAGCAAGAGGGCTGATGAGTACCAGAAAATTGATTGTATTTGAACACTCATCAAAGATGGGAGATGCCCCAGTCCAAAACCTTTTTGATACTGTAACGGCAAAACGCAGTGATATCAATAAGCCCGCCAGGGAATTTAGTGATTATATAATCTCTATTGCTAAAGAAAAAATTCCTGGCAACGTAAAGTGTATTGAGATAGTTTAATTATGGTGAGTTATTCAGATGAAGACTTTCTTCATCTCTCCGGTAT
Source organism: Clostridia bacterium (assembly GCA_034003745.1). Lineage (GTDB taxonomy): Bacteria > Bacillota > Peptococcia > DRI-13 > PHAD01 > JAVEYA01. The sequence goes on along the minus strand of JAVEYA010000141.1, from coordinate 2,270 downwards.
TCAGCACATGGCCTTCTGTGAACGGCAATGGGCCTTGATATATATTGAACAAGCCTGGGCGGATAATGTTCGTACAATAGAAGGTCAACAGCTTCATGAACGCACGGACGATCCTTTTCTTAACGAAACCCGGAGGAATATCAGGGTTGTCCGTGCTATGCCCATTGTATCGTATGAACTTGGGCTTCGAGGGATTGCTGATGTGGTTGAGTTTCGCAGAGAAGAGGAATATGATAAGAATACCACAATATGGCTTGAAAACCTTACTGGCTGGTGGCGACCTTATCCTGTTGAATATAAACGGGGAAGACCAAAGACAGATGACCGTGATGCCGTTCAGCTTTGTGCTCAAGCAATCTCATTGGAGGAAATGCTCAAAATTAAAATCGACAAAGGCTATTTATTCTATGGGCAAACCAGACATCGCGTTGAGGTGTCTTTAGATTCTGTTTTACGGGAACGTGTTAAAGTATTGGCTGCACGCATGCATGTTTTGCTTTCTGAAAGCAATACACCAAAGGCTCAAAAGGGCAAGCATTGCTCGTTATGTTCTTTAATTGATATATGTCAGCCAAATCTTACAATAAGGCATAAATCAGTAGCAAATTACTTGAAACGAATAATGAATCTGGAGGTGGCAGATAATTGAGGCGACTTCTTAATACGCTCTATGTAACCATGCCGGATTCATATCTTGCTTGTGATGGTGAGAATGTACTAATTAAAAATGGGAATGAGATAAGATTCCGTATACCTGTGCATAATCTTGAAGGGATTGTTTGTTTTGGATATACTGGCGCCAGCCCGGGATTAATGCATTTGTGTTGTGAAAGAGGAGTAGCGCTTTCTTTTCTAACGGAGCATGGCAAATTCATGGGGCGCGTTACCGGCAAAGTTTCCGGCAATGTATTGCTAAGGCGCAATCAGTATAGATGGTCGGATGATCAAGTTATCGCAACACGGCTGGCTAAGCGTTTTATCACTGCCAAAATTATAAATAGCCGGGCAGTATTACATCGGGGAGTAAGAGATCACTCAGAAAACATCGACACAGATTTATTAACCAACACTATCAATAAATTGGCTTATCACGTTGGAATGCTGGATAGGGCTAATAATTTGGAGGAGATAAGAGGCGTGGAAGGACAGGCCGCCAATATCTATTTTGATTCTTTTGACCAACTGATACTCACCCAGAAAGATGAATTCTGCATGAAAAGCAGAAACCGACGGCCGCCTTTGGATCGAATCAATGCCTTATTATCGTTTTTATACACACTACTGACTCATGAAGTCAACGCCGCTCTTGAAAGCATCGGACTTGATCCGCAAGTAGGATTCCTTCACCGCGATAGACCTGGACGGCCAAGCTTAGCCTTAGACTTGATGGAAGAGCTAAGGCCCCATTTTGCGGACCGCTTAGCCATAACGTTAATTAACCGAAATCAGATTGCTGCCAATGGATTTGTGACTAAGGAGAACGGCGCAACAATCATGCATGACGAAACCAGAAAAGAAATATTGATAGCCTGGCAAAAAAGAAAGCAGGAGGAAATCACTCATCCATACCTTGAAGAAAAAGTGTCGTTAGGTTTGGTTCCCTATATTCAAGCGATGCTTCTAGCCAGGCATATAAGGGGTGATATTGAAGATTATCCGCCGTTTTTCTGGAAGTGAGGTGATAGTCCTATGATGGTATTGATTACTTACGATGTTAACGTGACGACTGCTGCTGGCAGAGGCCGTTTGCGCAGGGTGGCAAAGCATTGTAAGGATTACGGGCAAAGGGTTCAGAATTCAGTGTTCGAGTGTCTTGTTGACCCTACGCAATTTGCCGTATTGAAACATCGTTTGGAAAGTATTATTAATCCTGAAACTGATAGTCTAAGGTACTATTACTTGGGAAGTAATTGGAAAAGGCATGTTGAACACTATGGAGCAAAGGAAACATATGACCCCGAGGGCATTCTTCTTATTGATGCGAACCATGAGTGAACATTAAATCTCTAGGATATTCGCGCATCAAGGAGCTCAAGGGATGAAGATTAAAATGTCTTAGTTTTTGTGAAGATAAGATTAATAAAATATTAAGTTCGCAAAAACAAAGCAATAAGCGCTTTGTTAATAATATTTTTTGGCATCACAGTCGCGCTCCGTGGGAGCGCGCGGATTGAAACTCCCTGCTGTCGATATTGGTCGCTCAGCCAACTGTCGCGCTCCGTGGGAGCGCGCGGATTGAAACTAATATGCGCTGCTTGCATGATATCCTC
>JAVEYA010000140.1:0-4618 GCA_034003745.1 Clostridia bacterium | reverse complement strand
ACGTTTTATTACAGTTTAAATTCGGCTTCTTTTTATCAGGCATGGAAGCATTTGGATTTTATGCATGTATTCGGATGAGTTTTGTGGTATAATACCATTACAGGGGCTCCACAGGGGCCTCCAGGAAAAATTAACAGAATAATCGAGTTATTCTGACAAAAACGTGTTGAAGAGAGGCCGGAAACGCGTAAAAAAGGGGGTGGGGCTTTTCTCCGTAGAAGGGTTTCGCTGCCGGGCGCAGAGCAACTTTTTTGGACACCTTTTAAGCGCAGAAGAATTCGCCTGAAGAAAGAAGGTTGGTGTAAACGAAGTAAAAAAATAACAAGAGGAGGGTTCGGCAATGAATAAAAACCAGGATATGTTTAAGATGTTTCTGGAAGCACAGCAAGAGACAGCTAAGTTATGGCAGGACATCTTTGAAAAAACCCTGCAATCGGGAGAAGCGCAGGCCATGATGAACTTTTTCAATCCGGAAGAGTACATGAAAGCGGCGTATGACATCGGCAAGAAACATTACAGGGCATATACAGGCGAACCGGGCCAGCTGTACGGCAAGCTTCTGGAAGGGCAGCAGGCGTATCACAATGCGTATAAAACCTGGCTTAAACTGAATGAAGAAAGCTTCAAACCAAGCGCCGAGGCGGCCCGCAAAATGTATGAAGAATGGGTGGCTAACTTTTCCGAGCAAATGAAAAGCAGCTACCTTTCTTATTTACCGGAGCCCATGAAGAAGATAATTGAGGAATCCGTATCTCTGATGGAAGCCTATCGCAAGGCTGCGGAAAAACTCTGGCAGCCCTGGCTGGAGAGTCAGGAGAACCTGACCGAGAACTTTGCGGCGGGGATAACCTATGACCCCAAAGCCTACCTGGAATTTTTGCAGATTTGGAAAGAAAACTATGAACAATCCATCAGCAAGCTGGTCAATATCCCGATGATGGGTTATAACAGGGAGTTTCTGGAGAAACAATCGGATAATTTTGATAAGTTTATCCGCTTCAGCACTTTGGTCAACGAAGTGATGGCCAACATCTACAAAATAGGACAAGAAACCATGAAAAAGGTGATCGAAGATTATGCTGAGCTCTATAAAGAAGGCCAAGAAATTAAAACTTTTGACGACTTCTACAGGTTCTGGGCCAAAGAGATCGGCGACGCCCTGGACGCCCTGTATTTCTCCTCGGACTTCAGCGAACTGATCGGACATACCCTCCAGGCCATGACGGAACTGAAAAAAGAATCGGATAAGTTGTGGGAAGATTACCTGAAGTACTTACCCATCCCGAAGAACTCCGACATGAACAGTCTTTACAAGACCATGAATGAGCTGAAAAAAGAGATTAAGACCTTAAAGAAAGAGATCGGCCAGCTTAAAAAGATAGTAGCGGCCCAGCCTGAGCCGGTCGCTAAAGAAGGGTAACAGAACTTCCCAAGAATTGCCGCGGGGGTGAAAACATATGAGTAACAGCAGTCTCAACTTTTATGACGGCAAGGCCTATGCGGACTATATGGCATCGGCCCTGAAGAAGCAGCAGAAGATGGCGGACGGCCTGGACGTCCTGATGAATATACAGTATGACGAGCGCTACCAAACGCCCAAAGAACTTGTTTACGAGGAAGACAAAATGAAAGTGTTCCACTATCTTCCGGTAAACAAGAAGAAAAAAGCCAAGGTCCCCACGCTTGTTGTTTATGCGATGATGAATCGGCCCTATATCATGGATTTGCAGCGTGAAAAGAGTTTCGTCAAGAAACTGCTGGAGGAAGGCTTGGATCTATATATTCTGGATTGGGGCTATCCGACGGCGGAGGACCGTTATATCACGCTGGAGGATTATATCGAGGGCTATCTCGGCAATGCGGTTGATTATATCCGGGAAACTACAGGCGTGGAGCAAATAAACATTTTGTCCAAATGCCAGGGCGGAACCTATTGCGCCATTTACACCTCCCTTTATCCCGAGAAGGTGAAGAATCTGGTGACCATCGCCGCGCCCTTTACTTTTGATATTGAAGACGGCCTGCTTTTCAAGTGGGCTAAAAACATGGATGTAGACAGCCTGGTAGATGCTTACGGCGTTGTCCCGGGGGAATTTCTCAATGCCTGTTTTGTCTCCCTCAAACCGTACAGCTTATTGGTAGATAAATACATAGCGGTTATCAACAGCTTGGACGATCCGGGCGCTTTAAAGGATTTTATGAGCGTAGAGGCCTGGCTTTTTGATAGTCCGGGCCAGGTGGGGGAAGCCTACCGTAAATACATGAAGGACCTTTGGCAGGAGAACAAACTGGCTAAGGGAGAATTTTACCTGGGAGAGAAAAAGGTCGACCTGAAGAATATCACGATGCCGCTTTTGAATGTAGTGGGGGAAAAAGACAACCTGATCCCGCCTTCCGCCGCAGTTGTGCTGAATGATATGGTGGGGAGCGCGGATAAAGAGCTTGTTTCTTATCCGGTGGGGCATGCGGGTATCGTGGCCAGCGGCCTTTCCCAAAGGGAAGTTGCTCCTAAGGTTGCCAGGTGGCTGCTTGAACGCAGCAAATAATTCAATTTAGCGGGTTTTTGGGACAGGGGGACAGGTCCCTTGTCCCATTTCATTTTTTGTCAGCTGAGTAATTTTGTCATTTTGAGCGCAGCGAAGAATCCTTAGGGTTCCCGGCGCAAAAAGGTTTTTCGCTTACGCTTAAAATGACGAAAATAGATAGAGGGTCAATACTTGCAGTCGGCTTAAGTCTGTGCTATAATCTATCACTGTACGAAAGTCGATAACGGCTTCTTTACTTGCTTTAATAAAAGAGGTGATAGTGTGAAGGAAGGTATTCATCCTAAATATGCGACTACGACAGTGACCTGCGTTTGCGGGGAGACATTTGAGACCGGCTCTACCAAGCAGAATCTCAAAGTTGAAGTGTGTTCCAAGTGCCACCCGTTCTATACCGGCAAACAAAGGGCGGTATTCACCAAAGGACGCGTAGAAAGATTCAAGAACAAGTACGGGATCGAATAAGAATGAATGGCAGAGCGGAGGCTCTGCTATTTTATACTTGAGGTGTTTTTATGCTGGAAAAACTGCAGCAATTGGAAGAGCATTATGAGGAATTGGGCCGTTTAATCGGCGACCCGGATGTGATCAGCCGGCAGGAGGAATGGCAGAAGCATACCCGGGCGCACGCCGCCCTGAGCGAAGTCGTCGCCGCCTTTCGTGAATATAAAGAAATCACCGAGGGTATCAAGAATAACCGCCAGCTCCTGGAAGACAAGCTGGATGCCGATTTTCGCGAACTGGTCGAAACCGATCTGGACGAATTAAAAGAAAAAAAAGAGCAATACGAGGGAAAGCTGAAGATCCTGCTTTTGCCCAAAGACCCTAATGATGAGAAGAACGTCATCCTGGAAGTCCGCGGCGGTACCGGCGGGGAAGAAGCGGCGCTTTTTGCCGCCGACCTTTTGAAGATGTATTCTCGTTACGCGGAAAAACAGGGCTGGCGCGTGGAGATGCTTTCCGCCAATTTCACCGATATTGGCGGCTTCAAGGAAGCCATCATTATGATCGAAGGGCGGGGCGCTTATTCCCATCTCAAGTTCGAGAGCGGCGTCCATCGCGTGCAGCGTATTCCCGCCACCGAATCCGGCGGGCGCATCCACACCTCGGCAGCCACTGTAGCCGTTCTACCGGAGGCCGAAGAAGTGGATATCGCCATCAACGCCAACGATATCCGCATCGATATCTTCTGTTCCAGCGGCCCGGGGGGCCAGTCCGTCAACACCACCCAGTCCGCTGTGCGGGTCACCCATATTCCCACCGGCATTGTCGTCTCCTGTCAGGACGAGAAATCACAACATAAAAATAAAGACAAAGCACTGAAGGTCCTGCGGGCCAGGCTTTTGGAAAAAGCACAGGAAGAACAGGCCGGGGATCTGGCCAGCGTCAGAAAAGGTATGGTCGGCAGCGGCGACCGCAGCGAGCGTATCCGTACCTATAACTTTCCCCAAGGCCGTGTCACCGACCATCGTATCAACTTATCCTCCTATCGCCTGGAAGATGTCCTGCAGGGGGATTTGGACGAATTCATCGACGCGCTGATCACCTCCGACCAGACGGAAAAGTTGAAATCCATGGAGTAATAAGGATGTGGTTTTTGTCATCCTGAACGTAGTGAAGGATCTGATAGTTCGTGCAGCAGAGGATTCTTCGCAAGCTCAGAATGACATGAAGCGATGATTACTACTTTTAGAGATGCTTTAAAACACGCAACAGCCCGGCTTACAGCCGCCGGCTGGGAGCGGCAGACAGCTTTCCTGGAAGCCGCGCTTTTGTTATGCTCAGCCACCGGGCTGGAGCGTATTAAACTGTTGACCTCCCTGGACGAGCGGCTCATTGAGGAATATCGTCATACATATGAAGCGTATCTCGAACGCCGTCTCGCCCATGAGCCCCTGCAATACATCCTGGGCAAACAAACTTTCATGTCCCTGGACTTCGCCGTCACGCCGGACGTGCTTGTGCCCCGGGGCGAGACCGAGCTCCTGGTCCAGGAAGCGATTCGCTTTGTCCAAGATGAAAAGTGGGACCAAGGGACAGGTCCCTTGTCCCGCTGTCCCGCCATTTTAGACTTG
>JAVEYA010000139.1:0-4632 GCA_034003745.1 Clostridia bacterium | reverse complement strand
GTTAATGTATACTCTGGCTGTAAAATATTGTCCATTTCAACTCTATTTTACGGCAAAAGACGGCTTCTGGCATCTGACCAGTCGCCGCCTTTTGCTTTTATTCAGAAGCTGTTAGTGCGACAGCCCCTCTATTATGCTGAAGTGGGCACATCATGTTTAATTTATAAAGCATAATAGCAATAGGAATAAAAGATAGTAATAGAAAATAACTGGTATAATAGAATAACAGAAAATTGCTTGAATAAATCGTATGGAGGGACAGATAATTAATGATTACGGAAAGCGTTTTAGATATAATCGGCCATACACCCATGTTAAGTTTAAAAAAGCTTACGGGCCTGAATATTTTCGCTAAAGCAGAGTATCTGAATCCGGGTGGAAGCATTAAAGACAGGGTAGCCAAATATATGATTGAACAGGCGGAATCCAAAGGAGTATTAAAACCCGGCATGACTATTATGGAACCTACCTCGGGCAATACAGGGATCGGTATCGCTTTAGCCGGTGTCCAAAGAGGGTATCGGGTGGTAATCGTGATGCCCGAAAATATGAGTGAAGAAAGAAAAAAGATCATTGCGGCCCTGGGTGCAGAACTTATTCTTACAAATGCTGAGGAGAGCATCGGTGGATCTGTGGCGGAAGTTAAAAGACAAAGCGCGCAAGATCCTGCAATTTTTGTTCCTCAACAATTCGAAAATCCGGATAATCCTCAAATTCATTATCTGACAACCGCTTCGGAGATCTGGGAACAAATGAAGGGAAATGTTGATATTTTTGTTTCCGGGCTGGGCAGTGGTGGAACACTGACGGGGGTCGGGAAATTTATCAAAGAAAGAAATCCCGGTGCAAAAATCATCGCCGTAGAGCCTAAAAACGTTTCAGCCCTTTTAGGTCATGAGCCGGGATTACATAAGATTCAAGGAATCGGGGACGGTTTTATCCCCAAGGTGCTTGATGTTAGCCTTGTTGATGAGGTTGTAGAGGTTACTGACAACGATGCGATTCAGACTGCCAGAGCGCTAGCCGGGGTCCAGGGTATTCTGGCGGGGACTTCTTCAGGCGCCAATGTCTGGGCCTCAGTGAAAATAGCTAAAAAGTATGGCGCTGGAAAAAATATTGTCACAATTTTACCAGACAGAGTTGAAAGATATTTCAGTACATCTCTGATCTAATTAGTGAAAACAAAAGCAATGATTAAGGCAATCAATGATTTGTTTAAGGAGTCGGGTTTATGATGAGCCCACTCTTTTTTGTTGTCCTAATGACCCCGCAACCAGCGCCGCCAGACTGACCAGCATCCCCGGATAGAGCGGGTCAATGGCGGGCGAGCCGAAGGCAGCCCAAAAAATGGTGGTCAGCGGGGCCAGGATGATTGCAGCCAAGCCGGCCCGAGGCCGGACAAAGTCTTTGCAGAAGATGGCAAACAAAAGGGGCAGGCAGATGGTCGCGCCTCTTAAACCCATGGAGAGGATGCTCCATTTAAGGATAACCGAGTTGATGTTGCTCCCGGCGAAGACCAGAGCCACGGCTGCCACCGCGACGATAGCGGCTTTGGAAAAAGTAAGGACCTGCCGGTCGGTGGCCTGGGGATAAATTAACCTTTTAAAAATATCATGGGTCAGCATTGTGCTGATGCCCAGCACCAGCCCTGCGGCGGTTCCAACCAGCGAAATCAAAAGTGTGGCCAGCGTAATGCCGCCCAGCCAGCCGGGCAGGAAATTCAGGATGAATAGCGGCAGAGCCTCATTGGCGGGGATATCCGGAAAATGTATCCGCATATACATACCGGCCAGAATCCCGGCGAACCCTATGGGCGGCGTAATTACGCCGGAGATAAGCGCCGCCTTTCTGGCCACCCGGATATCTTTGGCCGAGAAGATAGCCTGCAGATAAGTCTGCGTAGAGAATATCCCTACCAATAAGGAGAAGCCGGCGGCCAAATCCGTGCCGACGCCTCGTCCGAAGGGGGAAAAAAAGGGTTGAGGCGGCAAAGCCGCTCTGAAGCCGGCAAGACCCCCGCCCATGGAATAGGCAAGCAGCCCCGTAATCAAGAGGGCTGTATAAATCAGGGTGAGTTTAAACAGGCCGACATAGCCCGCGCCCCATACTCCGCCAAAAACAACATAGGAAATGATCAGGATAATGGCAATGCAGGCCGCCGTGAAAGGCGGCAGACCGAAAATGGAGGTTAAGAGCGCTACCCCGGATAAGACGTTGCCGATGATGTTCAGGAACATGCCTACAGAAGAAAAAATACTGGCAAAAGCTTGCGCCTGTCCGCCATAGACTTGTCCCAGGAAAGCGGGACCGGTGGTCATGCCGGATTCCCGCAGGGGCTTGGCCAAAAACAGCCCCAGTATAATACAGGATATGCCGGCGCCCAGGGTGAACCACCAAGCGGAAAGACCGTATTGGAAAGCCATCTGAGCTGTGCCGATGGTGGCGGCGCCGCCGGCGATGGTGCCGGCAATGGCGCCTATCAGTAAGGCTGTGCCGGCTGAGCGCCCGCCCAGCGCGAAGTCGGCGGCGGAATGGATATGTTTCATCGAGTATATCCCGATAGCTGTAACGGCCGCCAGGGTCAGGAAAGCGAACAGCAAATGGGTTGAAGTCAGCATATAACCACTTCCTCGTATGCTTAAGAACAGCTTCAGTATATCGTAAAAATATCAACCTGTGTTATAGTGTAGTAAATAAGCATGTTAGGGTGACGTATGAAGCAGAAAGCCGCGCGCATCTGGGAACTTGATTTAATAAGGGGAATCGCTTTGGTTTTGATGATTTACTTTCATGTCGTCTATGACTTAAAGGAGCTTTATCAGTATAATGCAAGCTATCAGAGCGGAATCAATTATTACTTAGGGAAGCTGTCCGGCAGTCTGTTTATTTTTGTCGCGGGCATCAGTTCTTTTCTAACCCGGAGCAATACAAAAAGAGCGCTGAAGCTCCTGGCTATCGCGCTCTTGATTACTTTGGCCACGCACCTGTATAATCCCGCCATGGGCATTAAGTTCGGCATCCTGCATTTCTTGGCCGTCTGTATGCTGACGGCGCCTTATGCGGGTAAATTGCGGCCGCACAGGCTGCTCTTATTGGGAACCTTGGTGATTGTCTCCGCAACATATCTTACGGAAATTCAGGTAACGCATAATTTTTTCTTTATGTTTGGTTTAACTACAACAAGCTTTATCTCTTCGGATTTTTACCCGTTGATTCCGTGGTACGGCGTTTTTTTATACGGCCTGGCCGCCGGGAAACATTTTTACCGGGAGAAAAAAAGTCTCTTTACTCTGTCGCCGCCGGATAATCTTTTCCTGATGGCCGGGCGCAGGACCCTGTGGGTTTATTTGCTGCATCAGCCCATCATCCTGCTTGTCCTAAGCCTCATTTTCAGGCAATAGGTCCTGTGGCTAAATGCTTAAGAGAAAGCGGGCGATTTTCTGATTGGTTTCCAGGTCGCGGAAGCGGAACTGGGCGCGGCGGATCTCCAGGAGACGCCTGCCATTATCGGCCAGGAGGTTCCTGATTTCCCGCGGAAGATTGGTTAAATCCCGGCAAATAACGCCCAGATTATGCTTTTGGACGAAATCAGGATTTTCTTTTTCCTGTCCGGGTACGGCGTCGGTGACGATGAGCGGGACGCAGCAGGTTACCGCTTCCATCAGGGTGTTGGGACTGGCCCGGGTAATGAGGATATCCGCTGCCATCAGATACTCTTCGATGTTATGGACAAAGCCGAGGATAACAGCCCGCTGGGGATAGTTCCGGCCCAGGGAATTCTCCAGCATGCTTTTTAATTTTTGATTGCGGCCGGTGATGATGGTGACCCGGCAGTCGAAGTTTTGCAGCAGAATATGGGCGGTACGCACCAGATTGCCGGAGCCTTCCGCGCCACTGACGATCAGAAAGTCGATGATATTTTTGCCGGAGGCGGTTTCTTCCGCCAGCGCTTCTTCTGTGATCGGGGCGGCAATTTCATAGAACTTTTCTCTGACCGGAAAGCCAAAAACTTTAGCCCGTTCTGCCGGTACGCCGTAGCGGATCACTCTTTCTTTGGCTTCTTCCGAAGGGCAGATGGTATAGAGCGCACGCTTATCCGCCCATAGCCGGTTGATAGAAATCAGATCGGCGACAAGGGTCACCACCGGAATATCCAGCCGTTGTTTTTGCAAAAGAGTAATGACGGAACCGACGAAGGCGGGATGCACGGTCACAATCAGCTCCGGTTTGGTTTCGTTAATAATAGCCAGCAATTTATCTTTGTTGATAATCCGCCGGGCCATATTGTTGGCCAATCCGGGAAGACGATGGGCGGTCTGGTAGGAGGAAGCCCAGACCGGCTTGGCGTAATGGGTAACCGGACCATAAAGGCGGCCGATGTACTTGCCGGATTTGCCGCCCAGGTCAAAACTTTCTACAACATCAACCCTGGCCTCCGGATTTAACTGGGCAATCTGCTTATTAACGGAATCGGTGATGCTTTGGTGCCCGTGACCGGTATACTTTGTTGATAAAAAAAGCATGCGCTGCGCCAACGGTGAAAACCTCCTGTTTATAGTTTGGGTATATTTTGTATACCCAATTCATTATAACCAATGGCAAGCTATTTTGTTATCTGTTTATTAAATTATA
>JAVEYA010000138.1:0-4666 GCA_034003745.1 Clostridia bacterium | reverse complement strand
GCCCAAACCCAGAATGTTATGGAGAATCCAATGGGTGAATCTTCCCTGGTATTTGAGGTTATGTACGGTAAAGACGGTCTTGGCCGGGATGTGCGGATAAAACTCTTTCAGATATAAGAGCACAAGAGCTGTCTGCCAGTCATGGCAGTGAATGATATCGGGATAAAACTCCAGGGCGCCCAAAACTTCCGGAACTGCGCGGGAAAAGAAAGCGAATCTCTCCGCATCGTCAAAATAGCCGTAATAGCCGTCTCTTTTAAAATAGTATTCATTATCCAGAAAATAAAAAGGGACGCCTTGATACTGCAGATAATCAACGCCGCCATACTGCCTGCGCCAGCTGACCGGCACGCTGCAGGAGCCCAGATGGAGCATTTCCCGCCGGTATTCCGGCGCAATCCCTTGATATTTGGGTACCAGAACCCGTGCGTCCACGCCCCGCTGCCTTAAGGCCCGGGGCAGACTGCCGGCTACATCCCCCAGCCCTCCCGTTTTAGCGAAAGGAACCGCTTCCGAGGCCACCAATAAAACTTTCATAAGCGCCTGCCTTTGCCGATCACCAGCGGCCTATCCTTTTCCCCGGCCAGCCGCGTGCCCTTTCTGATAAATACCTCTTTATCCAGGATGACATGATCCAAAAGAACATCTTCTTCTATCTCCGCCTTGGGCAGGATGACGCAGTTTCTCACCAGGGCCCCTTTGCCAATCCTGACTTGGCGGTAGAGCACGCTGTTTTCCACCCTGCCTTCAATGCGGCAGCCGTTGGCGACCAAGGCATTGGCCACGCAGGACCCTTCCGCGTACTTGCTGGGCGGGCTGTCCTTATACTTGGTATAGACCGCCCCGTGCCCATAAAACAATTCCCGCCATATTTCAGGCTCCAAGAGGTCAAAATGGCGGCGGTAAAAATTCTCCAGGGTATTGATCACCGCCAGATATCCCCGGTATTTATAAGCGTATATTTTCAGACTGGCCGTATTTTTGGCCAGAAAATCCCGGATGAGGTCCCACTTCCTGTTTTTTTCTCCTTCCCGCAGGATTTGGCAAAGCAAGTCTTTCTTTAAAAAATACATATCCAGCGAAAGCGGATGCCCCGCCTGAAAACGCGGCTGGGGCAGAATCGCCGTAACCCTGGACTCTAAAGAGGTTTCTATCAGGCTGTTGCCCCGGAGTTCTGCTTTGCCTAAAGTATAATTATCATGACAGACCAGGGTCACATCGCTCCCCCATTCTTCGTGAAAGCGGAAAACTTCGTTGTAATCCAGATTGCAGATCATCCGGGTCCCTGTGAGGAGGACATAGTCCTGCCGGCTTTTTTGCAGATAGCGGAGATTGGCCTGCAGATCTTCTAAGTCAACCAGGCGATTGTTGCCCCCCTTGCCGCCGGCAGCCGGGAGCAGGAACAGCCCGTCATGGCGTTTATCCAGCCCCCAGGCCTTGCCGCTGCCCAGGTGGTCTAAGAGCGAACGCGTTTCTACGGGCGCAATGACTCCAATATTGCCGACGCCGGCATTCACCAGATTGGATAAGGCGAAATCGATCAGGCGGTATTTTCCCCCGAAAGGAACGGAAGCCGGGCAGCGGTTTTTGCTGATTTCCCCCAGCGCGTCTTTATTTTTGCTGTGATGGATGATTCCCAGGACATTCTTCATACGCCCGCCACTTCCGAAAGTTTATTGGCGTTTCTTTTCATTCTAAGCACGACGCCGATACGGGTCTGGGGCGCCAAAATCAGATTTTCTTCTACTACGGTGATTTTCGGATAGATGTCCTTCTCCACTTCCTCCTCATTCCGGAAGTCCCCCCCGATCAGCGAGCTTTCTCCCACCAGCGTATTTTCGCCGATAATGCTTTTTTCTATACGGGCGCCCGTCTCCACCCGGACATTGGCCATAATCACAGAATCCTTGATTTTGGCGCCTTTGTCTACGATTACGCCGGGAAAGATGATGGAATCTTCCACTTCACCGTAAATCAGGCAGCCCTCCGAGATCATCGAATTTCTGACGCGCGCGCCGGCTGAGAGATATTGCGGCGGATGCGGCGGCAGCAGCGAATAGATGGCCCAATCGTGATCGAAAATATCCAGCGGCGCATTGTCGTGCAGGATATCCATACTGGCCTGCCAATAGCTTTCAATCGTGCCGACATCTTTCCAATATCCGGCGAAAGGATAAGCAAAGAGGCGCTGCTTCTCTTTAAGCAGACGGGGGATCACATTTTTCCCAAAGTCATTCTCCGAGGCGGGGTCGAGCGCGTCCGCCGCCAGACAGCTTTTCAAGACGCCGGTTTTGAACACATAGACGCCCATAGAAGCCAGATTGCTGCGGGGCGCTTGCGGTTTCTCCTGGAATTCCGTAACTTCGCCTTTTTCATTAACGCCCATCAGGCCGAATCTGCCGGCGTCATCCCAGGGTACTTCAATCACGGCAATGGTAATATCGGCCTGTTTATCCTGGTGATATTTCAGTAAATCCGTGTAATCCATTTTGTAAATATGGTCGCCGGAAAGAATCAGGACATCCTCCGGATCATACTGATCGATAAAATCTAGATTCTTATAGATGGCGTGGGCCGTTCCTTTGTACCAGTCCCCGCCGTCTTCACCGATAAAGGGAGGCAGGATGGCCGCTCCGCCGTTATGGCAATGGAGGTCCCAGGTATTGCCGACGCCGACATGGGCGTTCAAGAGCTGGGGTTTATACTGGGTCAGGACGCCGACCGTATCGATCCCGGAATGGACGCAATTGCTCAAACTGAAATCAATGATTCTATACTGCCCGCCAAAAGGGACGGCCGGTTTGGCCTTGCTTTTGGTCAGCATCCGCAACCGGCTGCCCTGACCCCCCGCCAGGAGCATGGCAATACAGTTTTTTTTCTGCCGCAAGCCGTAGGTCATCTCTTTTTTGTCTCCTTCAGTAAAGTGTGTGCTACCGGCTGGATTCCCCAGATCTCCCGCGCGTACTCCCAAATGCTCCTGTCGCTGGAAAATGAGCCGGAATAAGCGATATTGCGGAGGCACATGCTCCGCCACAAACTTTTATCGCGGAATTTTTTCTCCAGTTCCTTCTGCGCTTCTACATAAGCGTCGAAATCACGCAAAACAAAAAATTCGTCGTTATTGGCCAAAAGGTGATTACACAGGGCCGGAAAGGCCGTATGGCCATACCAGCCATGATTCAGCTGGTCGCAGACGGTCTTGATCCGGGAGTCTTTTTGATAGTACTCCCAGGCGTTATAGCCCCCGTGCTCATGGTAGTTCAGTACTTCTTCGGCGGACAGGCCGAAGAGAATGAAATTATCCCGCCCGACTTTTTCCCGGATTTCTACATTGGCGCCGTCCAGCGTGCCGATGGTCACCGCGCCGTTCATGACAAATTTCATATTGCCCGTGCCGGAGGCTTCCTTGCTGGCAGTAGAAATCTGCTCGCTTACATCGGCGGCGGGGAAGAGCCGTTCCGCCAGGGATACATTGTAGTTGGGCATAAAGACAACTTTGATTTTACCGCGGATTTTCTTGTCATTATTGATGGTCTGTGCAAGGGTATTGATAAGCTTGATGACCTGTTTGGCCAGGTAATAGGCCGGCGCGGCCTTGCCCCCGAAAATAAAGGTGCGCGGGGTTACATCCAGGTCCGGGTTCTCCCGCAGACGGTTGTACAGGGCCATAATATGAAAGGCGTTTAAGAGCTGGCGTTTATACAAATGGATTCTTTTAATCTGAATATCAAAAATAGACTCCGGGTCCACTCTTAAGTCCAGCCTTTCATAAATAAAGGCCGCCAGTCTTTCTTTATTCTGCCGCTTGATGCGGGCGATTTTTTCCTGCATGTCCGCATCCTGCGCGAAAGCAGCCAGCTTTTCCAGCTGTGTGGGATCTTCAATCCAGCCGCTCCCCAGCGTCCGGGTCAATAAATCGCTCAAGGCGGGATTGGCAATCAACAGCCAGCGCCGCTGGGAGATGCCGTTGGTCTTATTATTGAATTTCCGGGGGTAAAGCGCATGAAAATTATTCATGACCCGGTTCTTCATAATGTCCGTATGGAGTTGGGCCACCCCATTCACACTGTGGCTTCCCACAATGGCCAGATTGGCCATTTTAACGGCGCCGTCGCTGATGACGGCTATTTCCCTTAAGCGTTCCCGGAAACGGGGCTCGTTGTTTAAGACATCCAGACAGAAGCGGTTGTTGATTTCTTCCACAATCATATAAATACGGGGCAGCAGTCCTTTAAAGAGCTCCACCGGCCATTTTTCCAAGGCTTCCGGCAGCAGCGTATGATTCGTATAGGAAAGGGTTCGCACGGTAAGGGACCAGGCTTCCTTCCAGCTTAAGTTTTCCTCATCCAGCAACAGACGCATTAATTCGGCCACCGCCAAGGCGGGATGGGTATCATTAATATGCACGGCGACATACTGCGGCAGCCCGGTAACGGGTTTGCCCGTTTTTTTCAGGCGGCGCAGGATGCTTTGCAGCCCGGCGGAGACAAAAAAATATTGCTGCCTTAGACGCAAAAGCTTTCCATCCATGCTGCTGTCATCCGGATAGAGCACCTGCGAAACGGCTTCCTGGCGGATCTTTTCATGGAAAGCCCAGGCATACTCCCCTCTGGAAAAAGTATGGAATTCAAAATCGATTTTATCCGCTTCCGCGCTCCATAAGCGC
>JAVEYA010000137.1:0-4745 GCA_034003745.1 Clostridia bacterium | reverse complement strand
CGAGAAGTTCCCCGGCTTCGCCGAAGCGGAGTTTGCCGGCACGGCGGAGCAACTGTATGTCCGGGAGACCCGGCACATCCAGGGGGAATACCGGCTGACCATTACCGACGTCCTGGAGAACCGCGACCATTGGGACAGGATAGCCCACGGCAGCTATCCGGTGGACGTGCAGCCTACGTCTCCGTCTAATTTCGGCAATATTATCGGGTCGCCGGATATTTACAGCATCCCCTTCCGCTGTCTCGTCCCCCTGGAGATCGAGAATCTCCTGGTGGTGGGCCGCAGCGCCTCTTATGATTCCCTGCCCCACGGCAGCGCCCGCGTCATCCCCATAGGGATGGCCACCGGAGAAGCGGCCGGGGTAGCCAGCGCCTACTCGATTAACAATGAGCGTTCTTTCCGGGAGATGACGAAGTCGGAGGAAGCCATTTCCTGGGTACAGAAAAGATTGGTCAAGCAGGGGGCGTACCTGGTGGAATATACGCCGCCGAAAGTCGCCGTCATGGAGCACTGGGCCTATCCGGCGGTGAAGATTACACGTGAGCTGGGACTGATCGAGGGCGGGTACAATAATGACTATCGCCTGGAGCGCGAGGCTACCAAGTGGAGCATCCAGAACAAATTCAATAAGGTGCTGCGTGTGGCCCATGAGCGGAATCCTGAGGTGGCATTGCGTAGCGTGGAGCTGCCGGAAACAGTGACCGGGGAGGATTTGGTCAGGGCCGCAGCCGAGGGACTTTCCGGGCGGAAGCTGCCCTTTGATGAGGCGCTGGAGTTGCTGCGTAAGGAAGGCATTATAACTGCGGAAATAGAAGCGCACATTCCCGATTGGAAAAGGGTCCCGCAATTCGCGGAAATGCTGGCCCTGTCGGCCAATATGTTTGAGTATCTGCTTGGACGGTAATAATAACGGTATAGTAACAATATTTTAACTTGTTCCAATAAATCCCCCCTGTTACAATAGGGGCGGATAAGCATGCATTGATAGGGAAGGGGAACAGAGGATATGTCCAGGCGTGTTCAGATCGCAGCCATTGTTTTGATTGTAATAGCTCTTCTTTTTTCCGTTTATGTGAACACTTTCCGGCTGCAGGCTGAGCAGAATAACCATACCGTGCAGGTGCTGCTGGATTACGATGAGTTGGTTTCGCTGGCCTTTTCCCAGGGCCTGAGCCTGGAGGACCTTTCCGCGCAGTTTAAAGCAGCCGGAGCTACCGGCGTGCTGGTCCGGGAGCGGACGCTGGAGGATTTGGTAAGAAGCGGCGATATCGCGCTTCTCACCGGCGGGGAAGCCAGGGTCCTGCTGCAGATGAACGACGGCCCGGCGGTGGCGCTGGGGCGCACTTTACTGGAGCGGCATAAAGACTATACATATATCCTGACGGAGAACCGGGCGCTCTATGAGACGATGACGGCGACCCTTAGCGCCATTGAAAAAGAATTTGACGGACTGCCTTTTGGCAATCTGTATATCATTGCCGCCCACTTCAACGAGAAAGAAAGGGAGAAGCTGGGCCTCGGCTTCGCCTATGAGGACCTGGAGGCCATTCACCGCGGGGGCCTCGGCATCGTGCCGCGCTATCGCGACTATGCCAAAGCGTCGGATGACGCGATTGACCTCATTGGGGCGGACCTCCCCAAAATACCGGGCTTACTGATGCTCACTTTCAATGACCCCGTCATTGCGGGGGCCGGCAATATTCCCTATCTGGCCGAAAAATTAAAGGACATCGGCGTACCCGTGGGTATGTTCGAGTTTTATAACCAGGCGGGCTTGAACACACTGGCGCGGCAAATCGACAAAAATGTTATCCGTGTGCACTCCATCAGCGAGACGGATATGGCCAACTATTACGAGAAAACGGCGGCGGAGCGCTTCCGGCTGGCGGTGGCGGAAAGAAACATCCGCTCCCTCTACGTGCGCCTGTTTGGCCTGGAACACCCTTCCACCTCGTTGGAGCGTTCTTTGGACTTTATTAAACTGATTAATACTGACATTGCCCAAGAAGGCTTTACTACGGGGACTCCCGCCCCATTGGAAGGTATTCCTTACGCGCGCGTTCTTGTCTTATTGATCGGCCTGGGCGTCATCGGCGGGGGGCTTTTGCTTTTGAACCTGTTCTTGCCCGAACGCTGGACCCTCCTGCTGGGCGTGCTCGCCCTGCTGGGCTGGGGCGGGCTCCTGTTCGTGGAGCCGATGCTGGCTCGCAAAGCCTTTGCCTTGTCCGGCGTGATCATCTACCCTGTTTTCAGCATTCTCCTCTTCCTGCGGGAAGAGAGCCGTACGCTGCCCCGGGCAATCCTGGCGCTCTTGAAGATGTCGGGGCTAAGTTTCATCGGCGCGGCACTGATGACGGGGCTTCTGGCGGATAAGTCCTTCATGCTGACGCTGGACCTTTTCAGCGGGGTGAAACTGGCCCATGCCCTGCCGCTCGTTCTGGTGACAGCCTGGTTTTTGCTGTATGACACAGGTTTCCGGGCGCGGCCTATCCTGGACCGGGTAAAGCAGATACTGAATCTGCAGGTGCGGAACAAGCATCTTTTGGTGGGCTTGGTGGTGGTGGCCGCACTGGGTCTTTATCTCATCCGCACAGGGAATGACGCGCCCCAGTTGGTCAGTTCCTGGGAGACTTCCTTGCGGGAGCTGCTGGACCGGGTACTGGGCGTGCGCCCGCGCACCAAGGAATTTCTCCTGGGGCATCCGGCCATGCTGATTCTCCTATACTACGGCTGGAGCCGTTCCAAGCTGGCGGTACTCTTATTGGCCGTCATCGGCCAGATATCCCTGGTTAACACTTACGCGCATATCCACACCCCCTGGCTCGTTTCCCTGACACGCACTTTCCATGGGCTGTGGCTGGGCATAATAATAGGCGTAATCGCGATTCTCTGTCTGAATCTGATCCTGAAGTATCTGCGAAGGGAGCAATTTTTCAGTGAGTAGGGTCGTCCTTTCCGGGTATTACGGCTTTAACAATGCCGGCGATGAGCTGGTTTTATACGCGATGGTGCGGACGCTCCGAGAGATCAGGCCGGATCTGGAAATCACCGTGCTTTCCCAGCAACCGGAAAAAACGGCCAAGCAGTACGATGTGCAGGCCGTCAACCGCTGGAGTGTTTTTGGCATACTGAAGGCGGTGGCCGGGTGCGATTTGTTGATCAGCGGCGGCGGCTCGCTCTTTCAGGATATCACCAGTTCCAACAGCCCGCTGTATTACTGGAGCGTCCTCTTCCTGGCCAAGCTCCTGGGCAAGAAGACCATGGCCTATTCCCAGGGCGTAGGCCCTTTTAAGAAGAAAAATAACCGGCGTCTGGCCTCTTGGCTGTTCCACCGGCTGGATATCGTCACGGTACGGGATGAAGGCTCCAAGACGGAACTGATTTCTTTAGGCGTGAAGCGGGAAATCATCGTTACCGCCGACCCGGTGCTGGGTTTTCCGGAACAGGCGGTGCGGCCGGAGGCGGGCCGGGCTCTGCTGGAGCGGAGCGGCGTTGTTTTCAATGCAGAAAAGCGTCTCTTGGGCGTCTTTGTCCGTTCCTGGCAAGAGGATAAATTTTTGCCTGCCCTGGTCAAAGCCTGTGATACATTGTCTGCGGCCGGCTGGCAGATCGTCTTCGTGCCGATGCATTTTCCGCAGGATATTACGATTGCTAAGCAGGCGGCGAAACAAATGACGGCGAATTCCGTCTGTATTAAAGAGATGGGTTCTCCGGAAGAAATGCTCTCCTTAACGAAGAATTTTGATTTATTGATCGGCATGCGCTTGCACGCATTGATTAACGGAGCGGTGGCGGGGGTGCCGCTGGTGGGCATTTCCTACGACCCCAAGGTGGAGCGCTTCCTGCAGCAGATCGGTCAGCAGTCGCTGAACACGGTAGAGGAACTGAATGCGGAAACTTTGGTAGCGCTGGTCAAGTGGGTCGATGAAAACCGCGCGGAAATTGCTAAGGATATGACCGTAAGAATGGGCCGCCTGCGGCAGAAAGCCTGGCAGGCTGCCCGGCTGGCGGTGGGACTGTTGGAGATGCAGTGATGGAGGAAGTAGACCTTGAGCAGAAATACCCTGGCGAAAGCCACCCTGGTAATTATCGCGATGAACCTGGCCAGCAAGGTACTGGGGTTCGTCCGGGAAACGGTCATTGCCAATAAATATGGCGCTACCTTCGCCACCGACGCCTATAACGCCGCCTATACGATTCCTTATTTTCTGCAGATGGTGTTGGGCATGGCCCTGGTGACATCCATTGTGCCGGTGGTAACCAAATATGTTTTAAAGGGAGAGCGGGAGGAAGGCTACCGCATCGCCAGCATTACCTTAAACTGGACCGTTCTCTTCATGGCGGTTTTGACTGTATTGGGCATGCTTGCGTCCGGCGCGATCGTCAGCCTGATCACTCCCGGGTTTACGGAGGATACGGCGCAGCTTTCCACCCGGCTGACCGTTATCATGTTCCCCTCCCTGATTTTCATGGGCGCGGGCATGCTGATCACCGGCCTCCTCAATGCGGACAAGCGTTTTGCCGTGGCTGCTTTCGCCCCCGGCTTCTCCAATCTGGTGATCATTTTCTTCGTCATCTTTTTGGGCGGATGGGGTATTGATTATTTGGCCCTGGGCACTTTGTGCGGCATGGCCGGCATCTTGTTGATCCAGCTGCCGTCGCTGGCGCGTTCCGGCTTTATATATTACTGGGACTGGAACATCCGGCACGTTGAGGTACGGGGGATATTTTACAATCTCTTGCCT
>JAVEYA010000136.1:0-4831 GCA_034003745.1 Clostridia bacterium | reverse complement strand
GGAAAACACAAAAGCTGCCAGGGTTTAAGGATATCCAGAGAGTAGGCTTAAGATAATTAAAGTGAAATCCTAAGAAAATACAAGCATTACGGAGAAATCAAGAGTTTATTAAAGGAGGTGAAATCATGGCAACACGGATTAGACTTAGAAGGATGGGCGCGAAGAAGGCTCCTTTTTATCGCTTGATAGTAGCTGATTCCCGTACCCCGCGTGACGGGCGTTTTATAGAAGAAATCGGATACTATGACCCCACCAAGAATCCTACCGTTATTAAGGTGAACGAAGAAAGAGCCTTATACTGGCTGAAGACCGGGGCGCAACCTTCGGAAACGGCCAAGTCGTTATTGAACAAGGCCGGCGTCATCGCGAAGTTGAGTGAATAACGGGGGTCGTACAGATGAAAGAATTGGTGGAAGTCCTGGTAGGAGCCCTGGTTGATCATCCGGAAGAGGTCGTCGTGACCGAGCGTGAAGATGATTATCTGATATTTATTGAACTCAAAGTTGCGCCGGATGATATGGGCAAAGTTATCGGCAAACAAGGCAGAATTGCCAAGGCGATACGCGCTGTGGTCAAAGCCGCAGCCGCCCGCGAAGGCAGCAAAAAGGTTATAGTGGATATCACACAGTAGAGGGGCGTGGGCCTCTCTAAGTGTATCCGGGGTGAATATTGCGATGTATATTAAAATCGGACAAATCATTAATACCCACGGGAATAAAGGCGAACTGAAAATTTATCCGTTGACGGACGGTCTCAGCCGCTTTGAGGAATTGGGGCATGTCTTTATCCATCATCAGGGGGTATACCGGGAGTATCAGGTAAAAGGCGTGCGTTTCTATAAGGAGCTGGTCTTAATGACCTTGGACGAGGTCCCCGATATGAATGCTGCGGAAAAGTTGAAGACCTTGTACCTGGAGCTTCCGGAGACGGAATTAAAAGATCTGCCCGCGGGACATTATTATATTTATCAGCTCGTGGGGCTGAATGTCTATGAGCAGGAACGCTTCCTGGGCAAAATTACGGATGTCGTTAAGACGGGCAGCAACGACGTCTATATGCTGGA
Organism: Clostridia bacterium; assembly: GCA_034003745.1. Taxonomy (GTDB): domain Bacteria; phylum Bacillota; class Peptococcia; order DRI-13; family PHAD01; genus JAVEYA01. Next base: position 3,768 of record JAVEYA010000136.1, on the reverse strand, counting down.
AGGGACAGAGCGGAAAAAAGCCCTGCTGATCCCCGCCTTAAAAGAAGTGGTTAAAGAGATCGACCTGGCGGCAGGCCGGATGGAAGTCGTATTACCGGAGGGGTTGGAAGATTAATGGAGATCTATGTTTTCACTATCTTTCCGGAGATGTTTGCGGGTCCCTTGGATACGAGCATCTTAAAAAAGGCCCGGGAAAAGGGCCTGATCAATGTGCGCCTGATTAATTACCGCGATTATTCTTTAGATAAACATAAGAATGTCGACGACGCGCCTTTCGGCGGCGGCGCCGGCATGGTGCTGAAACCGGAGCCGATTTACCGGGCCGTGGAAGAGAATTATTCCCAAGACGGCAAGATTTTATTGATGTCCCCCCAGGGCAAGGTCTTTGACCAGCAGCTGGCGGTGGAACTGGCGCAGGAGAAATCTTTGGCCATTATCTGCGGGCACTACGAAGGATTTGACGAGCGCATCCGGAAGCTGGCCGATGAGGAAATTTCCATAGGCGATTATGTGTTGACCGGCGGAGAACTGCCGGCCATGACGGTCATCGACGCCGTGGGACGTCTTCTGCCCGGCGTCTTAGGTGAAGAAGAATCGGCGCGGGATGATTCCTTTTATCATGGCCTCTTGGAATATCCGCAGTACACCCGGCCCCGGGATTTCCGGGGGATGACGGTACCGGAAACCCTTATATCCGGCAACCACAAGGAAATCAACCGCTGGCGGCGTAAAGAATCGCTCCGGCGTACGCTCCGGCGGCGGCCCGATCTGCTGGCGCGGGTGGAATTGACGAAAGAAGACGGGAAGCTTTTGGCTGAAATCGAACAAGAGGAGCAGGAGTTTTAAATGAATCGATTATTTATCGGCCTGGTGCACCATCCCGTCTACAACAAACATATGGAAGTAATCACCACGTCGGTGACAAATCTGGATATTCATGATATCGCCCGCTGCGCTACAACCTATGCAGCGGAACGCTATTATATCATTCATCCTGCCTTGTCGCAGCATCAGCTGATTAAGGAAATCATCGGACATTGGCAGAGCGGATACGGCGCCGTCTATAACCCGGACCGGAAAACCGCCCTCGATCTGGTTGAATTAAAAAATTCACTGGTTGAAGTCAAAGCAGAGATCCGGGAAAAATTCGGCGGGCCGGTTTATCTGATTACTACCGATGCCCGGGAATATCCTCACACCATCAGTTATCAGCGGATGCGCGCCCTTCTGGCTGAAGATGCGCCGGCCAATTATCTTTTGCTGTTCGGTACGGGTTATGGCATGACCCAAGAAATGATGCTGGAGGCCGATTATGTTCTGGAACCGATCCGCGGCCGCGGAGAATATAACCACCTTTCGGTGAGAAGCGCGGTTTCCATTATTCTGGACCGTCTTTTAGGCGAAAAATGGTGGATTTGAGTTGCTTTATCCGTATAATTTTGCTATAATACTTCACGTGCGTTGTTACAGCGCGTTTTACCAGGATGGTCCGCTGTCCGGAGAAGAGAGCCGGGTATGAACATCTAAGCGGGAGGGAGGTAACAAACATGGATTTGATTAAAACATTGGAAGCAGAACAGCTGCGTAAAGATATTCCCGATTTTCGCCCCGGCGATACCGTACGTCTGAATGTAAAGGTAGTGGAAGGGGCCCGGGAAAGAGTGCAGGCTTTCGAGGGCATTGTCATCAAGAGAAAAGGCAGCGGCTTAAGCGAGACTTTTACCGTGCGCCGCATCTCTTACGGCGTGGGTGTGGAAAGATGTTTCCCCGTTCATTCGCCCAGACTGGAAAGCATTACGGTATTGCGTAAAGGACGCGCCAGACGCGCCAAGCTGTATTACCTGCGGCAGCGTACCGGTAAAGCGGCCACCAGAATCAAAGAAAGAGCCGAGAAGCCTACCGCGAAATAACAAAGCGAATAATCCATAACAACAAGGGACTGAAAAAATTCAGTCCCTTTGTGCTAGTCAAGTGGGACAAGGGACAGGTCCCTTGTCCCACGCGGCCCCCTGGTCCACACTTGCGGTATACGTTAGTTTTGATTAGTATGGTAATATACGAAGAAAAGAGGACATGCCTGTGATTCAATGGTTTCCCGGACATATGGCGAAAACAAGGCGCCTGATCGCCGAAAATCTGAAGCTGGTCGATGTAGTCATCGAATTGGCGGACGCGCGGCTTCCTCAGAGCAGCCGCAACCCGTTATTGGCGGAATTGATCGGAGAAAAGCCGCAAGTACTGGTATTATGCAAGGAAGACTTGGCTGACGCCTCCGCTACGGACCAATGGTTGAAGAGATATGCCGCTTCAGGCCTGAAAGCCTTATCCCTCAACGCCATAGGCGGAAAACGGCAAATCAGGGAAAAAGTTTTGGGAGCAATTCGGGCCCAAACTGCGTCTATATTAAATAAGAGACAATCCAAAGGCATTATCAATAAAACGATGCGTACCATGGTGGTCGGCATCCCCAACGTCGGCAAGTCGACCTTGATTAATTTTTTGGCCCAAAAAGGCGTCGCCGCCACCGGGGATAAGCCCGGCGTCACCCGGGGAAAACAGTGGATTCGCTTGGATAATGATGTGGAACTATTGGATATGCCCGGTATCCTGTGGCCCAAGTTTGACGACCCGGAAGCGGGATACAAGCTGGCGGCCAGCGGCGCCGTCAGCGACGACGCGGTGGACAAAAAAGATCTGGCCACTTGGCTGATCGGTTGGCTGGTCCAAAATACTCCCGGACGGTTGACCGCCCGCTACGGCGTCCCGGAAAGCGGACCGGCCCATGAGATTCTGGAGGCCATCGGTAAAAGAAGGGGCTTCTTAAGGAGCGGGGCGGAAGTAGATACGCTAAAAGTCGCTATTATGCTCTTGGATGAATTTCGTGGCGGTAAGTTAGGCAGGATTACTATGGATGAGCCGACAAGTTAATACACTTTCGAAAAAGATACTGTCTCCGGGATGACGTGGTAATGAAGGTTGAGGAGAGTACATAAGTGGAGAGAGCAATAAAAATAGAGCTGAACTGGTCAAATCTGACACTGGATGAAATAAACAGGATGTTATATGCTTCTACTGAGGAGGAAGCCGCCATGCTCCTTCGGCAGCTGGCCGGAGACACCCGCAAAGGAGTACGGCAGCTCGTAACGCAGTATCAGAAGCGCCTGGACAGAGAGCAAGCGGAAAGAGAGCGGCTGCGTCAGTTATGGCAGTATGAACGGGAGTTGGCTCAGGCAGGCTATCGGTTTATCGGCGGTATTGATGAAGCGGGCCGGGGCCCTTTGGCCGGGCCGGTTGTGGCAGCCTGTGTGATACTTCCCCTGGAGACGGAATTGGTAGGCCTGAACGATTCCAAGCAAGTTTCCGCAAAGGAGCGCGCCGTCTTGGCCGAAGTTATCAAGGAAAAAGCAGTGGCCTGGAGCGTGGGCGTGTGCGACCACCAGGAAATTGACCGGATCAATATCCTGCAGGCTACGAAAAAGGCGATGCTGGATGCTGTGGAAAAGCTCAGCCATCCGCCGGACTATCTGCTGATTGACGCGCTGGAGCTTTCTTGCGCCATCCCGCAGCAGGCCGTTATTCATGGGGATGCTCTTTCGGCTTCTATTGCGGCGGCTTCGATTATTGCCAAGACGTATCGGGACGGGTTGATGGAAATGATGGACGTTCTTTATCCTGCTTATGGCTTTAAGGAGCATAAGGGCTACGGTACATCGAGGCATTTGGAGGCTTTGCTTGAATTCGGGCCTTGCCCGATTCACCGTCACACTT
>JAVEYA010000135.1:0-4860 GCA_034003745.1 Clostridia bacterium | reverse complement strand
TGTATGACTTCCGGGGCGTGCCCGGGCATCTGACCGAAGAGAACCCCCTATATGGCCTCTACCGCTTTAAGAAGGGCTTTAACGGCGTGTATACGGAATTTGTCGGAGAATATGACCTGGTTTTTTCTCCTGTGTTTTACCGGCTGTGGACCAACTTCGAGCCTTTTTATCAGAAGAACATACGTCGCTTGATTAACCTGAAGAAAAAACTGACCAAAAGATGACGGAGTCCGGATTTTGGTCATTCTGAGCCCTTCGCAAGCTCAGGGTAAACTCCGTGAAGGATCTCGCCCTCTGTCATTCTGAACGAAGTGAAGAATCTTCCCCTGCGAAGAATCTTTTAAGGAGCTGTCATGAACGAATTTCCCGCAGAAAAATGGGTCGAAATTGATTTGGCGGCGATTGCGCACAATTTCTATCAGGTCCGCCAACTGCTTGACGCCACCACCAGGATCCTCGCTGTGGTCAAGGCGGATGCCTACGGACATGGCGCTTCCGAGACCGCCCGGACGCTGGAGGCTCTGGGCGCCGATATGCTGGGAGTCACTTCCGTCGCGGAAGGGAAATCTTTGCGGGAGAACGGGATCACTATCCCCATTCTTGTTTTCGGGCCTTTTTTGCCGGAAGAAGCCGCGTTGATTGTCGAGTATGACCTGACGCCGTCCATTGCGGCGCATAATCAGATTGGCTGGCTGCGGCAGGCGCTCTCGGAGCGTAACAGAACAATCAAGGTGCATTTGAAGATTGAGACCGGTATGGGCCGCACGGGCCTTTTGCCGGAAGAAGCGGCCGCCGCGGCGCTGGAAATCTTAAGCGTTCCCGGAATGATTCCCGAAGGCGTCTATTCCCACTTCGCTGCGGCCATGGGACCGGATAAGACCTATACCTATAAGCAGTATGAACGTTTTCAAACCGCGCTGCAGGCTTTGGAACAAGCCGGCGTCAGCGGCCTGATCCGGCATATCGCCAATTCCGCCGCCATCATCGATTTGCCCGGGATGCAGCTGGATATGGTCCGGACAGGGACGTTGCTCTATGGCCAGTTCCCCAGCCCCCGCCAGGAGAAGAGTCTTTCCTTGCAAAATACCTGGCAGTTCAGATCACGTATTATTTACCTGCATGATTTGCCGGCCGGGCACAGTATCGGCTATGGCCGCACTTACAAAACAACCCGCCCGTCCAGGATTGCCGTTATTCCGGTCGGCTTCACGGACGGCCTGCAGATGGAGCCGCTGTTCAAACCGGCAGGCTTCGTGGACCTGGCCAAAGGAATCGCCAAACAGATTCTGTATTATCTGAATCATCCGCTGGTTACGCCTGCGGTTACCATACCGGCAGAGGGCCGGTCCCGGACAGCGCGCATTGTCGGGAAAATCGGGATGCAGCTGACCATGGTGGACGTAACCGGGATTCCCGGTATAGAAATAGGCACGCTTGTTCAGGCGCCCATCCGGCGTACGGCGGTTAGTCCGGCCGTGCCACGCCTGTATCTTCGGGGGAATTCCCCCCGGACCGGCGACGGGATAAGCCGAGCTGATAATCCGGAATAATCCGTGTATCAGGTTACAAAGATAGAGCATTTTAATGCGAATGGGGGCTGGGAAAAAGTGGGCGCTCTGGGAACTGTGCTGGTGGTGGATGATCAGGAGGGCATCCGTAAGCTGCTGGAAGAAACCTGTTCCATGCTGGGCTTCAATGTGGTGGCGGTTCCTTCCGGGATGGAAGCCATCCAAGCAACGGAAACAAACAAATTTAACGCCGCGCTGATTGATATGAAGATGCCGGGGTTGAACGGCATCGAAACAATGCAGCGTATTCACGCCGTGGACGCTGCCATCAAAGTAGCCTTAATGACGGGCTACGGAGAAATGTACCTGATGGAAGACTCTCTTCCCCAGGCCGGTTGCAGCATTATCCGCAAACCTTTCGACATTGAGGAAATCAGAAATTTTCTCGATGGCGCGTCCGCTTTACAGGAAGCTTAATGAAAAAATCTAATAAATGGCAGGATTTTAATAGTCCGCGCAGAATACTTCTTTAGTCTGACGGCTCATTCGTCTAATGGATCACCGGACCAAAGGAGGACAGACATGCTTATTCCTGCACAGACCACGCTGGCCTTAAGATGTCCAAACTGCGGCAAGTTGGGTTTTCACAGCGTCTCCAGGTTCGCCCTGGGCCGGGGAAAACAAATCCGCCTGACTTGTGAATGCGGCGCAGCTTTGGCCGCAATAGGGACAAAAGGCTCCCAAAGCGTCTATTTACAGGTGGAATGTATGCTCTGTGAGCGCAGGCATTTGACAGCCTATAAGAACGCCTTTTTCTGGAACGGGCAGGTCAAACCCGTTGTTTGCGAAGAATCAGCCATGGAAACGGGGTTTATCGGCCCGCGTGAAGAAGTCAGAGAAGCGGTGCAGCGTTTGGACCGCTCCATGCGGGAATTGTCGGAAGACATGGGATATGATAAATACTTTTTAAATCCGGAAATCATGTATAAAATACTGGAATGGCTGAAGAAAATGACGGAAGAAGGGAAAGTGTTCTGCAGCTGCGGAGCCAATGACCTGGAAGTGGAAGCTTACCAGGACCGGGTGGAAATATACTGTACCGGCTGCGAAGCCGTCGGGGTCATTCCTGCGGAAACCACAGAGGACTGGAACTGGGTAAACAGAGTAAGTGAATTTGTTCTCGAAGCCCGAAAATACTGCCGCCTTGACCATAAATGCAGCAAGCGGGGTCGCTCTCGCAAAAGAAATACATAAAACAGGACATAAAAAGGGGCTGTGTTGGCTGTATAAGCAAAAGGCAGGCCTTTTTTTCTTGTCCCCGGCATAAAATTAGATGGATATACTAAATAACAGAAAGCAGGTGAACCTATGCAGATTTTTTTGGATACGGCTAATTTTGAGGAAATCAAAGCGGGCGTAAGCTTAGGAATCGTCGCCGGGGTGACCACCAATCCCAGTCTGGTGGCCAAGGAACAAGATAAAGACTTTGTGACTCTGGTGAAAGAAATCGCGGATATCGTACCCGGGCCCGTCAGCGCTGAGGTAATTGCCACAGACGCCGCGGGAATGGTGGAGGAAGCCAAGATTTTGGCGGCCATCGGGGAAAATGTGGTGATCAAGATTCCCATGACGGCGGAAGGATTAAAAGCGGTGCGGGCTTTGAGCTATTTAAGCATCCCCACCAATGTAACCCTGATCTTTTCCGTCAACCAGGCAATCTTGGCGGCCCGCGCCGGAGCGTCTTATGTCAGTCCCTTTGTGGGGCGGCTTGATGATGTGGGCCACGACGGGATCGCCCTGGTCCGGGAGATCGTCGAAGTCTTCCAGCGGCATGCCCTGGAAACCCGGGTCATTGCGGCCAGTATCCGCCATCCGCTGCACGCTGCCCAGGCTGCGCAAGCCGGCGCGCATATCGCGACTATCCCTTATAAGATCGTCTTGCAGATGCTGGAGCACCCGCTGACTAAGATCGGGATAGAGCGCTTCTTGGCCGATTGGGCGCAGGTCGGGAAGAAAAACATTTAAAAAATACTTTAAGATATTAGGAGGGGATAGCGATGTCCAGATTAGTATCAGTCATTGAACGAGAACTCACACTCGAATTCGTACGGGTCACGGAAGCTGCCGCCATTGCCTCGGGCCGCTGCTGGGGACGCGGGGATAAGATTGCCGCGGATGATGCAGCCACCCAGGCCATGCGGAAAATGTTCGACACGGTCAATATTGAGGGGACCGTTGTTATCGGAGAAGGGGAAATGGACGAGGCCCCCATGCTCTATATCGGGGAAAAAGTCGGCCGGGGCAAGCTGCCGCTGGATATCGCCGTGGACCCGCTGGAGGGCACCAATCTGGTGGCCAAGGGGATGACCGGAGCCATTACCGTATTGGCCGTGGCGCCTCAAGGGTGTCTTCTGCACGCCCCGGACATGTATATGGATAAAATTGCCTCGGGTCCCGCCGGGGTGGGCAGAATCAGTCTGGAAGCCAGTATCGCCGATAATGTCAAGGCCTTGGCCGAAGCTTTGCATAAGGGCCTTGCCGACGTCACCGTCGTTGTCCTGGACCGCCCGCGGCATGCCCACATCATCAAGGAACTACGCCAAATCGGTACGCGCATCAAGCTCATTACCGATGGCGACGTCTCCCCGGCTGTGGCTGCGGCTATTCCGGGCTCGGGCATTGATTTGCTTCTGGGCGTAGGCGGCGCTCCGGAGGGGGTCCTTGCTGCCGCGGCCTTGAGTTGTCTGGGCGGGGAATTCCAGGGACGGCTCTGGCCGGAAAATGAAGAAGATGAAAAAAGAGCGCAGAAGCTCGGTATCACCGATATCAATAAAATTCTGACCATGGACGATTTGATTAAAGGCGAAGACGTTATTTTCGCCGCCACCGGCGTCACCGACGGGGAATTTTTAAAAGGCGTCCGCTATTACGGCAACACCGCCACCACCCATACCATCGTGATGCGCAAGGCTTCCGGCACGGTCCGGTTTATTGAAGCGGAGCACCGCATTGATAAAAAAGGACGTTTTATTACAGTTTAAATTCGGCTTCTTTTTATCAGGCATGGAAGCATCTGGATTTTATGCATGTATTCGGATGAGTTTTGTGGTATAATACCATTACAGGGGCTCCACAGGGGCCTCCAGGAAAAATTAACAGAATAATCGAGTTACTCTGACAAAAACGTGTTGAAGAGAGGCCGGAAACGCGTAAAAAGGGGGGTGGGGCTTTTCTCCGTAGAAGGGTTTCGCTGCCGGGCGCAGAGCAACTTTTTTGGACACCTTTTAAGCGCAGAAGAATTCGCCTGAAGAAAGAAGGTTGGTGTAACCGAAGTAAAAAAATAACAAGAGGA
>JAVEYA010000134.1:0-4987 GCA_034003745.1 Clostridia bacterium | reverse complement strand
CTTTTTCGGATAAGCGCCTGGCCAGCTTCTCCAGCGTCGCTTCTCTTCTTTACCGGTATCCTTCCGTATCAAGAATAATTCTTCTTCTTTCCTGGCCTCTCCGGTTGGCAACCAAATTCGTCAGGTACTGTAAGGCGTCCAGGGTTTCGCCGCGGCGTCCGATAATAACCCCCATGCTGTCCCCTTCGATCCTTAATTTAATATATTCGCTGTTTTCCTCGGCAGCGATACTGGCCTGGATACCCATCTTGGCCGTAACATTCTCCAAATACCCCTTCGCCCTGTTGGCGCAATCATCTTTAACAGAAGCCCGGATTCTGGCCATTTTGCCGCCAAAACCCAAAAAACCTTTACTGGATTCCTCCAGGATTTCCACATCAATTTCCTCGCCCGGTACGCCTAATTCTCCGGCCGCCTGCTTAATCGCTTCCTCGACACTGCGGGCCGTTATTTCTATACTTTTCATTTGCTACCAACTTCCCCCTTTGGCGCGCTGGACTGACGGTTAATAAACATCTGCTGCAAAGTGCCGAAGACGCTGAAGCAAATCCAGTACAAGCCCAGGCCGGCCGGGAATTTAATGCTGATATAGCCGATAAAGAGCGGCATCATATATAACATGATTTTCTGGGTCTGCGCTCCGGCCGCGTCGGGATTGGTCCCCGGCGAAGAGAGCTTGGTCTGCAGAAAAGTAGCGGCTCCAACGAGTACCGGTATAATATAGTAGGGATCCGGGTCTTTCAGATGCTGCACCCAGAAGAGGCTTGACCCCAAGTCCTGATATTGAAAACCTTGCAAGGCCTGAAACAGCGCAATGAGGATCGGCATTTGAATCAAGAGCGGCAGACAGCCGGACAAAGGATTGGCATTATGTTCCTTATACAAATCCATTACCGCTTTATTGGCTTTTTCCGGATTGCTTTTATATTTCTTCTGGACCTCCGCAACTTTCGGCTGGATTTCCTGCATTTTCTTCATGGAATACATTTGTTTATAGGTCAAAGGATAGGTAATTACCTTAATTAACAGTGTCAGCAAGATTATGGCAATGGCATAGCTGGGCAGACCGAACGAGACCGTAAGATCATACAAAAAAGATAATACCGACGCTACTGCATTAACAAGGGCTCCCCATATATTCAAAACTTCTCCGCCTCCTTAATATGCTTACTTTACAGGGTCATATCCACCCGGATGAAAAGGATGGCATTTGATTATTCTCTTTAAAGATAAATATCCGCCTGTAATAGGCCCATATTTATCTATCGCTTCCAAGGCATACTGCGAGCAGGTGGGATAGAATCTGCAAGTTCTGCCTTTGAGCGGCGAAATATATTTTCGATAAATTTTTATCATTCCTAACAGAACGCTCTTCATTCTGCCTCATTCCTGCTTAAGCAAGCCCGCTTTTTTTAACAGGACTGCCATGTTTTTTTCCACATCATGATAAGAAATTCCTTTTATTTTTGCCCGGGCAATAAAAATTATATTGTACCCGTCCTTGATCTGAGATAAATTTTGACGGCAGGCTTCCCGCAGCACCCGTTTAATCCGATTCCTTACTATAGCTTTGCCAATTTTTTTACCGCATGCTATAGCAACTTTACTATTGCCCGGTTCTTTGTTCCCCAGGTAATAAAGAATAAAATACGGGCAGACTACGGTTTTGCCGTTATTATACGTCTTTTTAAATTTATTTTTATTTTTAAGACGATAGGCCTTTCTTAACAACTTACCTCACCTATAATAGTATTATAAGGCCACTCAGGTGGCCTTATGCTGATAATCTTTTTCTTCCTTTTTGTCTTCTTCTCTTTAAAACGTCTCTGCCGCCATCACTGGCCATGCGGGCCAAGAATCCATGAACTCTTTTATGTCTGCGATTCTTCGGCTGAAAAGTTCTTTTCACTATCTTACACCTCCTGAAAACACCGTTACATCGATAAAACAGACAATGAAAATTATAAATCAGCCCGAGCATAATGTCAAGGTTTTATCCACACGTACGATGTCTGGGGCAAGGGGCTTCTCCAGAAAAGTCTGTTGATAACTTTAGCTTGTTTTGGTATCATATTTACTAAAAGTGGTAGTTTCTTTTTTTTTCGTCCTTTACTTTATCCACACTTGTGGATAATCTTGTGTATAACCTGTGTATGGAGGCTCTTTTATGTTAAAAAGTCAGCTCACGGAAATATGGCAGATCATTCTGGATCAACTTGAAAAAGAACTTTCCAAACCCAGCTTCGATACCTGGCTGAAGTCCACCAATCTGTATTCCTATGACGGCTACTATTTAACCGTCATTGTTCCGAATGAATTTGCTAAAGATTGGCTGGAAACACGTTACTACGATATCATCAAAAAGCATGCTTGCAATGTTTTAAATAAAGATATCGCTTTAAAATTTGTAATTGCTGGACAGGAAGATCTGCCCGGCAAAAACAACAAAAAAAGCAAAAACGGCGAATATGGCGCCAGCACTTTAAACCCCAAATACATTTTTGAAACTTTTGTGGTCGGCAACAGCAACCGTTTTGCTCACGCCGCCTCCTTAGCCGTAGCCGAAGCCATCGCCAAAGCGTATAATCCGCTGTTTATTTATGGCGGCGTAGGCTTAGGCAAAACCCATCTGATGCACGCTATCGGTCATTATGCCCTGGAGCATCATCCCCATTCCCGTCTGATGTATGTATCTTCCGAAAAATTTACTAATGAGTTGATCAATGCCATCCGGGATGATAAAACTGTAGAATTTCGCAACAAATACAGAAATATCGATATTCTCTTGATTGACGATATTCAGTTTCTGGCCGGAAAAGAAAGAACCCAGGAAGAATTTTTCCACACCTTCAATGCACTGCACGAAGCCAATAAACAGATTATTATTTCCAGCGACCGGCCCCCCAAAGATATTCCGACGCTGGAAGACCGTTTGCGTTCACGCTTCGAATGGGGCTTGATCACCGATATCCAGCCGCCGGATTTGGAAACCAGGATTGCCATCTTAAGGAAAAAGTCGGAACAAGAAAATTTCGATATTCCCAATGAAGTCATGATGTACATAGCGAATAAAATTCAATCCAACATCCGCGAACTGGAAGGCGCCTTAATCAGGGTGATTGCCTATTCTTCCCTGAGCAATAAAGAAATTTCCATGGATTTATGTATTGAAGCGCTGAAAGATATCCTGCCCAATAATAAACCCAAACTGATAACCATTCCCTTGATCCAAGCCAAAGTAGCCGACCATTTTGGCTTACGGCTGGACGAATTCAAATCCAAGCGTAAAACCAGAAATGTGGCTTTTCCCCGTCAGGTTGCTATGTATTTATCCCGGGAACTGACGGATCTTTCCCTGCCCAAAATCGGCGAAGATTTCGGCGGCCGGGATCATACCACGGTAATGCACGCCCATGAAAAAATTTCCGGAAATATTAAAACAGATGAACAAATAGATTTGACGATACAACTGTTGATTGAAAAAATCAAAAATGATTGATTGTGGAAAAGTTTGTGTTTAATTTGTGTATTGGCTGTGAATTGAAATGAATTATTTTTTTATTTATTAAATCTGTGGACAAGCAGGGGTCCTTGTCCACATTTTATTAAACTGCTTTTTACTTCTGCTTAATGGATTTTTACCCTTATTCCACATTTCCACAAGGCCTATTATTACGGTTACGGTTTATATATAAATTAATAATAGCGGGGGGGACACATATGAGAATAACAGCAACGAAAGATAATCTTCTCTTCGGAGTATCGGCGGTCCAAAAAGCAGTAGCCGCAAAATCCACGCTGCCCATCTTAAGCTGCATCAAAATTGAAGCCAGAGGAAACTTATTATATTTTACCGCAACGGATCTGGAAATCGGAATTCAATGCTATATTCCGGTGGAAGTGCTGCAAGAAGGAATTGCTATTGTCCCGGCCAGACATTTTTCGGAACTGGTCCGCCGCTTGCCGGATACACCTATTGAAATACAATTGTCCACCGATAATGAAGTATTGATTAAATACGAGGATTCGCAGCTCTCCATCAAGGCGGTGGCCAATGATTTTCCGGAAATGCCGGAAGTTCTGGAAGGACAGGAACTGCAGGTTAAGGCGGAAGTATTTAAACAAATGATCAGGCAAACCACGTTCGCTGCAGGTGCGGATGAGGGCAGACCACTCTTTACCGGGGTGTTATGCGAATATGAAAAAGAAAAGATCCGATTGATTTCTACGGATACCCATCGCCTGGCCTTACGGGAGGGCGAAATGGAGAATAAGGCAGAGCAGGGAGGTTCCTGTATTATTCCGGCAAAAATTTTAAATGAATTGGCCAGATTAATTCAGGAGGAAGAAGAAATTTGTCAGATTCGGGTAACCAGGAATTTAATTTCTTTTAAAGTAACCAATATTTTAATTATCTCTCGCCTGTTAGAAGGGCAGTTTCCTAATTATCGTCAGGTTATTCCGGAAAAATATAATTCGAAGATTAAAGCCAAAAGCCGGAGATTCCAGGACGCTGTGGAAAGGATTTCTTTATTTACGGCTTTAAATGATAACAGTAACACGCTGCATATAAAAATCGAAGAGAGTACTATGCTGGTTTCTTCTCAGTCGGAGATCGGCAACGGTTATGAGCAGCTCAATATTGAAAGCGAAGGCGAAGCCGTTCATATCGCTTTCAATGCCAAATATCTTCTGGATGCTTTTAAAGTGATGGATGCGGAAATTATTTCGCTGGAATTTACCGGTCCGCTGAGTCCTTGTATCATCAGACCGGCGGAAAGTGATAATTTTCTGTGCCTGTTATTGCCGGTAAGGACTTGAGGGAGGCTTAAAAGAAGCTTGTATTTAGAAGATTTAAAGATAACCAATTATCGTAATTATGATTTGGTTAACGAAAGTTTTTCCCCGCACTTTAATCTGTTAACAGGCGCCAACGCCCAAGGAAAAACAAATTTACTAGAAGCCATTTATTACCTGTCTACCGGCG
>JAVEYA010000133.1:0-5156 GCA_034003745.1 Clostridia bacterium | reverse complement strand
CTCAAGCAGAAGGTTGATATTCTGTTCGTTTAATTTCTTTTCCACCAGAAGACTAAACTCTTCATCAAAAACAAGCTGCAGGCAGTTTCTCTGCATTTCCACAATAGAGATGTTCACATCGGGGCAAGCTTTTCTGCATTCTTCCGCAATCTCCACCCCAATAAAACCGCAGCCGATTATGCAGATATTCTTACTTTGGTGAAGTTTTTCTTTAAGGGCCTGCAAATAGGGTACCTCTTTTTTTACAGCAAAAACATTCTTAAGCCCCGCTCCCGGTATCGAGGGTATTAAAGGGAGGGAACCGGTAGCCAGCACCAGGCGTTCATAGGCGACCTTTTCACCCCCAAGCGTGGTGATTATGTTAGACTCTCTCTCTACATCGACAGCTTCATCTACTATCCCTTCAATTTTATTTCCGGTCAACATATTGTCCACAGGGATTAGATTTTTTAAGGGGTCGCCGACGGTCCCAAAAACATAAGGGATCCCGCAGGGTATGGAGACTTTCTCTTCTTTTCGGATTAATAAAATGCTTTTCCCCGGATAATGCCTGCGTGCTGTAACCGCAGCCGTAATGCCGGCCGCGCTTCCGCCTATTACAACGATATCAAATTTTTTCATCCTGTACACCTTTCCTTTTAATACTTTTTTTATCTTAATGAAATCTCAATCTAAAAAAATATTAATGCATATTATGGTCATATGTCAATATAAAAACATTTAAATATATAAATATTCATTTAAAAAAGAAGGCAGGAGCTATAGTCTACCTTCTTAGTGCGTCATACGGAGGATAATGCGTCATTCATTATCCCCGGCCAGCGCCTTTAAACCTTTCTTCACCTGTTGAAGCTGGTTTTCCAGAAACTCCGCCTGGCTGCTCAGAAATGCTTTCTCATCCGCTGCAGTCGCCATAGGCGCATAGGCTCCGAAGCCGTACATCCTTCTGAATCCCCGTCCGCCCCGGCCAAAGCCCATTCCATAAGCCATTCCCGGGCTCATAAGACCCGTACAAAAGCCTGCGCCTCCGCCTGTCATCGGCCTCATTCCCAGCGGGCCGCTTCTGTCTCCTCCCGGCATTATGTTTCACCTCCTTCTGCAAAGCTGCATTCGTTTTTTTTCCCCTTTTTCATTTCGTTGATCAGCCTCATCCAGATTTTTTTATCTCCGAAGTTACTTTTTTGTTTTTTGCTTCCACCGATGTCTTGAATTTTTGCAGCGCTTTTACGATGGCCGAGTCAAAAGGGATTTTCCCTATTACGGAGACCGCCACCACCGTACCCCTTAAGCCGCTCTCTAAAAACATGGAACAACACGATGTGTTATTGGACATATGTTTATAATTTATTCTAAGTTTATTTTGGGCATATGCCAATAATTATTATTGACGTTGATGACAAAGAAAATAATCTTGCATCCTTTAGCTGAATTTGGCAAAATACAATTAAGAGAAGATAAGGAGGCTGATAATTATGCCCGAGTTCAGTAATCCATTTGCCGGACAAGCCAAGGACCGCAAACTTACCAAAGCGGAATTGATTCGCTCTATCCGTTTCATGATCGCTGCCGAATATGAAGCCGTACAGCTCTATATGCAGCTGGCCGAATCCATCGATGATAAGCTCGCCCAGACCGTCCTGATTGATATTGCCGATGAGGAAAGAGTGCATGCCGGCGAATTCTTGAAGCTTCTGAAAGTTCTGGCGCCCGATGAAGAAAAATTCTATGAGGAGGGCGCTGAAGAAGTGGAAGAACTGATTGAGGAACTAAATAAATAGAACTAAAAAAATCCGTCTTGCCAAATTGAAGTGCAAGACGGATTTTTTATGCACCCTTCCATTTATCACGGGTTCTCTAAAATATGAAAAACGCCGGCGAAATGACCGGGTAGTTTAATCAATTCGATTCCTTCTTGTTTCAGCACATACGCCATCTGTTCGGGTCTGCAATAGATTGTATGTTTTAAGAAACAAAAAAAGCGTAGACAGACCAACCCTTATTTTGATATAACGTAGTTAATTGCTCAAAAAAGGATGGCGCCCACGCTCATGACAACACTTCTTGTTATCCTGGCTGTAAGCCTGGGCGGCTTGGCAGCCGGGTATCTGTGCAAAGTATTTTGCGGCCATACCGGATTTATAAGTTTTGAAAGGCTGAACCTTCTCTCCGGTCGGCTTAAAACCATTGCCCTCTTGTATATTTACCCCATCGCCATAATCAATTCCTTTTGGAAACTGGCGATTGCCGACGTCCGCCTGCTGATTATTCCGGCAGTGGGTCTGCTGCCGTTGCTCCTGGGAAGCGCCGTTTCATTTTATTTAAGCAGAAAATATAAAATCGTGCCCGCTAAGGCCGCTTCCATGTATATCTGCGGCATGTGCACGAATCAAGGCGTTATGGGAGGTCTGATTACGTTTCTGGTATTGGGGGACCAAGGATATTTTTATCTCCAGCTCGTCTTATTGCTGGAGTTAATTTTATATTATGTGGTAGGTTTCCCGGTATCTTACGGTATCAGCCAAGGCTCCACGAAACTGCTCCACTTCAGGCTCTCCACCTTAAAGGAGCAGCCACAGTCTTTGCTTCCGCTCCTGGCTGTCCTTGTTGGCGTCATCCTTAATACCGCCCATGTCCGTCATCCCGGCCTTATGGACAGTATTTCCGCCTGGTCCATCCCGGGCTGCGCCCTGTTGACCTGTCTGGCTATCGGTATGACCCTGCAATGGAGTTCCCTTAGAAACTACCGCACAGAGGTTATGCTGGTCCTGGCGGCCAAACATATTGTAAACCCGCTTGTGGTCCTGCCGGCGGCCTGGCTTCTGGTAATGAACGGCCTGCTTTCCCCGCTGGTCTTTCAGGTACTGATTATCGTTAACTTTATGCCGGTAGGCTATACCGCTCTGCTGGCGCCCGTCTTATATAAATACGACCTGACGCTGGCCAATTCCATCTGGTTAGCCAGCATGATTCTATGTATTTTCTTGTTTATTCCGATTCTGATGCTGATATTGTAAGCTATTTTTTGCCAAGTCCGTTTAATCCTACGAACATATCGATACTAATATCATCCACCAAGAAAGTAACCTGCACCACTTTAGGCACGGACAAGGTTACTTTGCTGCCTTCACCTAAAAGAAGTATCGGCGGGGAAATATCCAGTCCCTGTATGCCGGCCTGGTTGAATTTCATGCAGGAATTAGCACAGACCATATTTCCCATTTCGGCGATCGCGCTTTGCGCCATAGCGTCCAGCTCCGGCACCGGCGCACCCATCATCATTTTCGAGGCAAACTGCTTCGCCGCATCAATACCCATGCCAATCAGTACCGCGCCTTTAAAATTACCCATTACGCCTACGCTGATCATTACTCCAGGGTTCAAAAGATAAGATTCCTTCAGCCGCAGCGATTTCTTCTCCACCGATTGGAATCCTATTTGCGGAATTATATCGAAAAAAGCTTCCAGTACTGGATTGATTAAGTTTACATCCACATTATCGTCCCTTTCTTGAAGCCAAAACTCAAACGGATTTCACCGAAGCTCGTCTTGGCATAAACATGCTCCAGCTTAACGGCGGGCGAAACAATTTCCGTTGAGGCGCCGTAAAACACGTTGGGGGGGGTCACGCGCAACCCAAATAATTTTTCCTTCTTATTCAGCATCGAACAGCCCAATCCTGCTACTACATTCGCTATTTCTGCGACTACAGGGATAACCTCCTCACGGCTTTGAGGCTCCCTTTTCAGTACAGTCTGCATCAAATCCTCCGCCGCTAGGGCGGAAAGGTCAAAAATCAGCGAACCCGGGCACCGTCCGGTAATCCCGATAACAACGGCAATGCCGTTAGATAAGTTCTTATCCGGTTGCTCTTTATCCACAAAAACAACCGTCGTTCTGGTCATCCGGGCAATCGTCTGATTAAGCGCATCCCGGAAAGCGTCTGGGGCATAGGCATCCAACTTTTGGTATAACTTGTCCGGAGAGAGCACATTATCAATTACCCGCAGCAGCGTATCCTGCTCAATCGGCTTTTGGAGATACCCGGCCAGCCCCAATAAACGGGCTTCAGCCTCGGTATCTTCATCTTTCATGGAGCTAACCAGAATGATTTTCGCGCCGGGGTCATACGCAAGAAGCGTCTTGCTGCACTCAAAACCATCCGCGCCGGGCATAGCAAGGTCCATTGTCACCACATCGGGCTTATTTTCCCGGTAAGTCTCCATCATATTATCAATGGACTCCACCTCGCCGACAACCTCACAGCCACCGGACTGCAGAGCGTCCTTCAGCAAAGTGCGTGAAAAGATAGAGTCATCCACAATCAACACTTTTATTTTTTTCATAACTTTGGGCTCACCTCCAAAGCAATCGTCCACATACTGTCCCTTAATTTTTTCGACAAAACTGTATGTTTTTCCTTTAAAAAATGATAAATGATTATAAATATTTCTTTTTTTTAAAAAAACAGGGCCATAGCCCTGTCTTTTATCTGTTAATTAAATATACTTAATCAGTTTCAAGAGTTCTTCTTTGGTATTCAGTTCCGGAGTTTCCAGAACCTTTTCCAACAGCGCGTTTAAAATCAGCCCCATTCTCTCTCCCGGCTCGACGCCGGCCTGCCTCAGGTCATGACCGTTCACAGCCAAATCCTTCAACGTTAACGGCTGCTTTTCTATAAGAATTTTCGTGACTTCGTTTTTAAGCGCCGCAAGCCTGCCAAAGTCGCAGGGGGGCTTGGAACCCTTGATATCAGCCTCCTGCAATTCAAAAAGGGAGTCCAGATTATCTACTCCGACACGGTTGATAAATCTTTTAGTACTCTTATCCCTTAAGAAATAAAACCTGCTCATATGCTCCCGCACCAGGATAGAAACCCTGCGGACAGTATCCGCATCGTACTTCAACCGGCTTAAGACCAATTGGGTAATTTGTGCGCCGATGACATGATGATTGTAGAAATGTCCACGCCCCTTTTCGTCTTCCGAATAGGTCGGCGGTTTGCCGATATCGTGCAGCAAAGCGGCCAGCCGCAGAATCAGTTGGTTGGAAACATTGTCCAGAACCAGCAAAGTATGCCCGAAGACATCTTTATGATGATGGGGACTGTTTTGCTCGAAGCCAACCATCAATGCAACTTCCGGCAGAAAATAAGGCAA
>JAVEYA010000132.1:0-5532 GCA_034003745.1 Clostridia bacterium | reverse complement strand
TCAGTTTTCAAAGACCAGGCCGCTTCTTAGCGCGGAATCATATCTTACCACGCTTCCTATTCGGTGTCAATCAGGTTGTTTCTGGAAACTCCCCGTCCGGCTCTTCATAGGCGTTCAGCGCTTTTCCGCTTAAAACAGCGACATGTGTTATATTATCATAGACACTTTTGAGTGTCAATCTATTTTAGGGCTGTAACTTTATTATTTTTTTATGCATAAAGAATCTTAATTTTTCAATCACCAGAAGGTGCGGTGCATATATCGTTCTACATATCTGACCGGGTTTCCCACACTGTCTCGCTCACCCAGATTTGTTCTGAATTTGGTTTCGGCAGAGGTCCACATGACGGGAAGATTTAAACGATGAGCCGCTTCGCTGATTACTTTGGCGCCTTCTTCGATAACCTCGATATCAGTATCATCCCCCAAATGCGAATTATTAATTAATCCATGCACCGGGCCCAATGAATTTACATACTCCACAATATCCTGCATGCTTCCGGTAATGGGGCGGGCAATATTAACCACCACATAAATCTGCAATTCATTGCCTTCCAGCGCGCCTTCGACTAAGCCAAGCTTACGCGCGCCGGCAATCCCATAGCCGACGTCCAGAATAACATCGCCTTCTCTTTTCATCACCCAGCGCATTTCCGGCTTAATCAGCGACCCCGCTTCCCCTAAGCCCACAGTCTCTCGGGTATCCCAGGCGATTACCTCGAGGCCCTTTTGTTTTAGTTCTTCTTTAATCGGACGCAGGGTATAAAAAGGTTCGACCAAATCAAAGTCAACCAGCGTAACCGGCCGGCGTCCTTCCTTTAATAAAGCAAGCGCCCGGTTCAAAGCGACTTCGCTTTTGCCGCTGGCATATTCACCTACATAGGCTTCCACAACACGAGAAATATCCATCCCAACCCTTCTAACTAAAAATGGTGACTTTCCTTATTATACGATAAAACTTGCCATTCGATAAGTAAATGGCTGCCGAAGACCCCGGCAGCCATTTAAGATTTCAATACCTATTTTATGGTTGCTTAATTCGCCAGCTTCTTGTACCTGGCCAGTCTGGCCTGTGCGGCTTCTTCCGCTTTGGCAAACAGTTCTTCCGCAGCTTCGGGGAACTGGCTTACCAGTGAGGAATAGCGTACTTCGCCCAAGAGGAAGTCACGGAAGGATGCGGACGGCTCCTTGGAATCCAGTATAAAAGGATTCTTGCCCTCTTTAGCCAGCTCGGGATTGTGGCGATAGAGATGCCAGTAACCGGCCTGCACGGCTTTCTTTTCTTCTTCCTGGGAAGCGCCCATGCCGATTTTGATGCCGTGGTTGATGCAGGGCGCATAAGCGATGATCAAAGACGGCCCTTTATAGCTTTCCGCTTCCTGGATGGCTTTGATCAACTGGTTCTGGTCCGCGCCCATAGCGACCTGCGCTACATAGACATAGCCATAGGTGGTGGCCATTAAGCCCAGGTCTTTTTTGCTGACCTTTTTCCCGGAGGCGGCGAACTTGGCAATCGCGCCGGTGGGCGTCGATTTGGAAGACTGCCCGCCGGTATTGGAATAGACTTCCGTATCAAAGACCAGCACGTTCAGATCTTCACCCGAGGCCAGGACATGGTCCAGACCGCCGTAGCCGATATCATAGGCCCAGCCGTCCCCGCCGAGAATCCAATGGGACGGTTTGACCAAATAATCCTTCAGCTTAAGGATTTCCGCGATCTGAGATATGGAGGCGTTTTGTTCCAGGAGCGGCAGAAGCTTCGCTTTGGCTGCCTTGCTGGCGGCTGCGTCGTCTTTCCCGGCCAGCCATTCCTGCAGAGCGTCCTTCAAATCATCCTTAATATCCGCTTTTAAGGCTGCGGTCATCAGGTCGGCCAATTTATGACGAATTTGTTTATAAGCCAGCACCATGCCGTACCCATATTCGGCGTTATCCTCAAAAAGGGAATTGGCCCAGGCCGGTCCTTGCCCCTGCGCGTTTTGGCAATAGGGCGTACTGGGCGCCGAAGCCCCCCAGATGGAAGAGCAGCCGGTGGCGTTGGCGATAATCATTCTGTCCCCGAACAATTGGGTAATCAGTTTGGCATAGGGCGTTTCGCCGCAACCGGCGCAGGCGCCGGAGAATTCCAGTAAAGGCTGGGCAAACTGGCTGCCTTTTACGCTGTTCAGGTTCCAAAGGTTATCTTTTATCTTCACGGTCAGGGCGTATTCCCAATTGGCGCCTTCCGCGGTCACTTGTTCCGCCACCGGCTTTAAGACGAGGGCCTTTTGCTTGGCGGGGCAAACGCTGACGCAACTGCCACAGCCCGTACAATCCAGCGGGCTGACCTGAATGCGGTAGGTCAGGCCTTCGAGCTGCTTGCCGATGGCTTTCTTGGCAACAAAGCCTTCCGGCGCTTGGGCCTGTTCCTTCTCGTCCAGCAGTACGGGCCGAATGGCCGCGTGCGGGCAGACATAGGAGCACTGATTGCATTGAATACAGTTATCAATCTGCCATTCCGGTACATCGATGGCGATGCAGCGCTTTTCATAAGCCGCCGTTCCATGGGGGAAGGAGCCGTCTTCACGTCCGACAAAGGCGCTGACCGGCAGTTTGTCGCCCTGCTGCGCGTTCATGGGAAAGACAACGTTCTTGATGAATTCCGGCGCTTCCTTGGCGGCAGCCGCTTCATCCACAGCCGGAGCGGACCAGTCAGCCGGCACGGCTACTTTGACCAATGCTTCGATAGCTTTATCCACTGCGGCCTGGTTCATGGTGACGATTTTGCCGCCTTTTTTGCCGTAGGTCTTTTCAATGGCTTCTTTCAGGTACAAAATGGCGTCATCAATGGGGATAACATTGGCCAGCTTGAAGAAAGCCGTCTGCATGACCATGTTGATTCTGCCGCCCAGGCCGACCTCCGTGGCAATTTTCACGGCGTCTATAATATAGAAGTGTATCTGATTATCCGCCAGATATTTCTTGATTTCCGCCGGCAGTTTCTCCGAGAGTTCCCCCAACTGCCAGTTGCAGTTCAGCAGGAAGATACCGCCCGGCTTCAAGCCTTCCAAGAGTTTAAACTGGTCGATATAGGATTGTTTATGGCAGGCGATAAAGTCTGCTTCATCAATCAAGTAAGTAGACTTAATGGGTTTTTTGCCGAATCTGAGGTGTGAAATGGTGACGCCGCCGGATTTTTTGGAATCGTAAACAAAATACCCTTGCGCATATAGATTGGTCTTGTCTCCGATAATTTTGATGGCGTCCTTATTGGCGCCCACCGTGCCGTCCGAACCCATTCCCCAAAATTTACAGCGGGTGGTGCCTTCCGGAGCAGCGTTGATCGCCGTGCCCAGCGGCAGGTTCAAAGAGGTTACATCATCTATAATGCCGAGAGTGAAGCCGTTTCTCGGTTCCTGAGCGGCCAGATTGTCAAAGACCGCTTTGATTTGCGTGGGAGTGGTATCCTTGGAGCCCAGACCGTATCGGCCGCCTACAATCAGCGGGGCGTCTTTTTGGCCGAAGAAGACGGTACAGATATCCTGATAAAGCGGCTCGCCGAGGCTGCCGGCTTCTTTGGTCCGGTCAAGGACAGCAATTCTCTTGACTGTTTTGGGCAGGACATTAAAGAAATATTTGGCGGAGAAGGGACGATACAGATGGACTTTAATTACGCCCACTTTTTGGCCTTTGGCCCGTAAATAATCGATGGTCTCTTCAATAGTTTCACAAACAGAACCCATCGCTATGATAATATTCTCCGCTTCCGGATCCCCATAATAATTGAAAGGCAGATACTCCCGTCCGGTGAGTTTGCTGATCTGAGCCAGGTAATTTGCCACAATATCCGGCACCGCTTCATAATACTTATTGGCAGCTTCCTTGGCCTGGAAGAAAATATCCGGATTTTGCGCGGTCCCCTTGGTATAAGGGTGTTCCGGGGACAGGGCCCGGCTGCGGAAAGCGTTAATCGCCTCCCAATCCACCAGTCTGGCCAGGTCCTTATAATCCACTGTTTCAATTTTTTGCACCTCATGGGAGGTTCTGAAGCCGTCAAAGAAATGCAGGAAAGGTACCCGGGCCTTGATGGCGGCCAGATGCGCCACCGAGCCCAAATCCATGACTTCCTGGACGCTGCCCGAAGCCAAGAGGGCAAACCCGGTCTGACGGCAGGCCATTACGTCCGAATGGTCACCGAAAATAGAGAGGGCATGTCCCGCTACAGCGCGCGCGCTGACATGGAACACACCGGGTAACAATTCTCCCGCAATTTTATACATATTCGGAATCATCAGCAAAAGCCCCTGAGAGGCGGTAAAGGTCGTCGTCAAAGCACCGGCCGAAAGAGAACCGTGCACCGCGCCGGCAGCGCCGGCCTCAGATTGCAGTTCCGCCACGCTGACAGTTTGTCCGAAAATATTTTTCAGACCGTAAGCGCTCCACTCATCCACTACTTCCGCCATGGTCGAGGACGGCGTAATGGGATAAATGGCCGCAACATCGGTAAAAGCATAAGCCACATGGGACGCTGCGGTATTACCATCCATTGTTTTCATTTTTTTCGCCATTCACTACACTCCTAACATCCATTAATCGTCACACACTAACCAAAAGCAACGTATAGTAACAATTATAGTTAATTACACAAGTATCTACAAGTATTCTTAAATAACAAGTACTCTTAAATAAACAGATAACTCAGAAAGCTCACCAGCACAAAACCAGGCGCCCCCAACAGCCCAATCCCGACAATACTGACCGGATTGATGGGGATATGAAAATTGAAATACAGCCCTGCATAGTTCACCGCAATCAGCACCAAAAGCGCGATGCCGCAATTGATAAAAAGCCGGGTAATTACTTTCAGGGGCCCTAAGAGCACCCTGACAATGACAAAAAGGATTACCAAAAGCAACAGAGTAGCCAGAATAACGCCGATTTCCATATCTGCTTCCTCCAACAGAATCATTTTGTACTATTCTTATTGTCCACCTCCCCTTTTTAGAACCGCTTTGTCTATTTCAAAGTGGAACGCCGAGCATGTTCATTATATTATAGTTGCAATAATTATGCCAAAAGCACGGAGCAAAAAAATAACGGCCAATATTCTGGCCGTTATTCTAAAGGAGAACCGTTTAAGATTTAACTCCGGTACGCTGCATGGAGGCGTTTTCGCTTCCTCCGATCTGTCTCAGTCCATCAAAGCTTGAGTCCACGATCTTTTCTTCCCGGGCCTTTTTTAAGAGGTACATATATTTTCTCTCCGCCGCTTCCATGGCAAAAATCGCATGATCCACCATGTCGGGATCCCTGGACTCTTCAAAGATTTTACGCGCATGCTCCCAATCGCGGCGCGCTAATTCAACCAACTCACAGAGAGAAAATTGGTTTTCATCCAGTCGCTTTTGTTCTTCCTGGCCAAAGCCTTTTACCCACATTTCCTCATGCAGGTAATCCAGACTGTTTTTGATTATCTTTTCAACAGATCTTCTTAATCCCCAAAGCGTTCTTTCCATATTTATCATCCTAATATTTACAATTTATTTCTATTCT
>JAVEYA010000131.1:0-5586 GCA_034003745.1 Clostridia bacterium | reverse complement strand
TGGAAAAGGCCGAGAAAGGCATTGTCTATATTGATGAAATCGATAAAATCGCCCGGAAATCGGAGAATCCCTCGATTACCAGGGATGTTTCCGGCGAAGGCGTCCAGCAGGCCCTGCTGAAAATTCTGGAAGGGACGGTAGCCTCCGTACCGCCCCAGGGCGGACGTAAGCATCCCCACCAGGAGTTCATCCAGCTGGATACGACCAATATTCTCTTTATCTGCGGCGGCGCTTTTGAAGGCATCGACAAGATTATCCATAACCGCGTCGGTAAAAAAGTCTTGGGCTTTGGCGCCGATATCAAAGGGAAACAAGAGGTCAAAATCGGCGAGATATTGGATAAAATCCTGCCGATTGACTTGATTAAATACGGACTGATTCCTGAATTTGTGGGACGCCTGCCAGTGGTTGTGACGCTGGACGCCTTAAACGAAGAAGCGCTGGTCCGCATTCTCACCGAGCCCAAAAACGCTCTGGTGAAGCAATATCAGAAATTCCTGGAACTGGATAATGTCAGCCTGGAATTCAAACCCGACGCGCTGCAGGAAATTGCCACTGAGGCAATCAAAAGAAACACCGGGGCGCGGGGTCTCAGGGCCATCGTAGAGAACCTGATGAAGGACGTCATGTATGAAATCCCCTCCCGTGGGGATATCAATAAATGTATTGTTACCAAGGAATGCGTTAAGAACAGTGAAGAACCGCTCCTGGTTACGACTAGCGAGCGTAAGAAGAAAAAAGAAGAAACCGCATAATGAAATTAGAAAGGCCGGGCAAATTGCCCGGCCTTCTGAGCGTATTTAGGGGATAATCAGCCTGCAGTTACTTTCGGCCGATACGGCTTTCCGCCATTTGAACGGCGGTTTTGATCATATTGCCGCAATCCCGGGAAGAAACCTCTCCGAAATCACCGCCGGCCACCTGAGGGCTGAAAACACCCAGCTCTTTGGCGATTGCCGTTTTTAAAGCGGGCGACATAATCTTAGCCATTTTATTTTCCCCCTTATTTTTTGCTCATCGTTAGTATTCCCGTTGTTGCTGAAAGCATGAGGTCAAATTTTTACTTTTTTACCGGCCTCTTTGGCGGGATAAAAGAAATGATAACGGGAAAGCTAGTAACAAACCGTGAGCAAAAAGGAGTAAGCATTGTGGGAGACATGGGCTTTGGGGGTTTTTTTATGATGATCCAGATTTTCTTTTCTGTGGTCATTGGGTTATATTTTTTGAACTTGTTGAAAGGCCAGCAAGGGAATAAGACAGCAGTTAGCAAAGAATCCAAGAAAGAGCTGGAGAAGCTGGAAAAAATGCGCCGGGTTAAGCTCTCCGATCCCCTGGCCGAAAGAACACGCCCCACGACATTTGAAGATATTGTCGGACAGGAAGAAGGCATTCAGGCGCTGCAGGCCGCCCTATGCGGACCGAATCCCCAGCATGTGATTATTTACGGCCCCCCCGGCGTGGGCAAGACAGCGGCCGCCCGTCTGGTCCTGGAAAAAGCCAAAAAGAATACGCTGTCTCCTTTTAACGAAGAATCCAAGTTCCTGGAAGTGGACGGCGCTACCTCCCGCTTTGACGAGCGCGGTATCGCCGACCCGCTGATCGGCTCAGTACATGACCCCATTTATCAGGGCGCAGGGGCCATGGGCATAGCCGGCATCCCGCAGCCTAAGCCCGGCGCGGTCACCAAGGCCCATGGCGGGATTTTGTTCATCGACGAAATCGGGGAGCTGCATCCGATTCAAATCAATAAGCTGCTGAAGGTGCTTGAAGACCGCAAGGTTTTATTGGAGAGCGCTTATTATAACGCGGAGGACGCCAACATTCCCGGGCATATTCACGATATCTTTCAGCACGGCCTGCCTGCCGATTTTCGCCTGATTGCGGCGACTACCCGGCAGCCCCAGGAAATTCCGGCGGCGGTGCGTTCGCGTTGCGTGGAAATTTATTTCCGCAGCCTCCTGCCCCAGGAAATCTATATTATCGGAGAAAAAGCCGCCCGAAAAATCGGCGCTTCTATTAGTGAGGAAGCCCTGAATGTATTGGTCAAATATGCCACAAACGGGCGGGAAGCCGTCAACATCATCCAAATCGCCGCCGGCGTCGTCTTTATGAAAGGCGAAAAAGAAATCAAAAGCGCCAACATCGAATGGGTAATCAACTGCGGACAATATTCGCCGCGGCCGGATAAGAAGGTGCCGCTGGCGCCACAGATAGGGCAGGTCAACGGCCTGGCTGTGTACGGGCCCAATCTGGGTATGCTTTTAGAGATTGAAGTATGCGTTATTCCCGCTAGTGAGCATTCCGGTAAAATCGTTATCACCGGGATTGTGGAAGAAGAGGAAATGCATAGTATGGGCAACGGGCAGACCAAAAGAAGAAAAAGCATGGCCCGCAGCTCGGTGGAAAACGTGATGACCGTTTTACGGCACAGAATGAATCTGGATTGCAGCAATTACGATATCCATGTTAATTTCCCCGGGGGTATTCCCACAGACGGGCCTTCCGCCGGGGTCACCATCGCGGTAGCGATTTATTCGGCGGTGCATGGACTACCCATTGACAATAAGATTGCTATGACCGGAGAGGTTTCCATCCGCGGCTACATCAAACCTGTGGGAGGAATTTTGGCCAAAATTGAAGCCGCCAAACTGGCGGGAGCCAACCGGGTCCTGATTCCTCAGGAGAACTGGCAGTCCGTGCTGGCCGAGATTAAAGGGATTAAAATTACCCCGATTGCTTATCTGGAAGACGCTATTGAACAGGCCATCATTAGAGACGCCCCGCCGGTAGATACGGCTTGCCCCAAGATATCCTAAGGGAAATCGTCGGAAGAGAGCCGCGAAATCAAGGTAGGGGCGCAATCACGATGTCGAAGATTGTCCTAAATTTGCGCTCGTACCTTCCCTTTTTTTGATGAATATATGGTAAAATCTAGTTTAGGAGAAATAGCAGGACAGAGGAGGCAGACAAAAATATGAAACAAATCAAGAAATTCAAAAAATCTCTACCGCTGCTGCCGCTGCGCGGTGTTTTAGTATTCCCCTATATGGTTATTCACCTGGATGTAGGCCGGGAAAAATCCATCAGCGCGCTGGAAAACGCGATGCTTCACGATCGGGAAATATTTTTAGCGACACAAAAAGACGCCCAGATGGACGAGCCGGAAGCCGGCGATATTTATGAAATCGGCACAGTGGTGGAAGTAAAACAGCTTTTAAAACTGCCGGGGGGCACGATCCGCGTCCTGGTGGAAGGGCTGCACCGGGGTAAAATTGTCGAATATGTGGAAGCGGAGCCTTTTTATAAGGTAGAGATAGAGGAATATCCCGGAGACGCCGAAAAGACGCCGGAGATTTCCGCTCTGGTGAGAAATTTGATCTACCAGTTCGAGCAGTATGTGAAATTGGGCAAGAAACTGGCGCCGGAAACAGTGGTCAGCATTGTAACCATTGAGGAACCGAACCGTCTGACGGATTTAATTGCTGCCCATCTGAATTTAAAAATACCCGAGAAGCAGGCGCTGTTGGAAGCGGTGGATATCAAGCTCAGGCTGGAAAAACTGGCCGGCATTATCGCAGGGGAAATTGAGATTCTGGAGATTGAACGGAAAATCAATATGCGGGTCCGCAAGCAGATGGAAAAGACGCAGAAAGAATATTATCTCAGAGAACAGATGAAAGCCATTCAAAAAGAATTGGGGGACCGGGACGACAAGGGCGCGGAGATTGACGAGTACCGTCAAAAAATTAAGGATGCGGGTCTGCCGGAAGAAGTCAACGAGAAAGCCGTCAAAGAGCTCGAGCGCCTGGAGAAAATGCCGCCGATGGTGGCGGAATCCGCGGTAATCAGGAATTATCTGGACTGGCTCTTGGCCATGCCCTGGAATAAGCAAACCGAAGACATAATCGATATCAAAAATGCCGAAGGCATCCTGAACGAAGACCATTACGGCTTAAAGAAAGCCAAAGAAAGAATCCTGGAGTATTTGGCAGTCCGGAAGCTCACCGAGAAAATCAAAGGTCCCATCATTTGCTTTGTCGGACCTCCCGGCGTAGGGAAGACCTCCCTGGGTAAATCCATTGCCCGGGCTTTGGGACGTAAATTTGTGCGGATGTCCCTGGGCGGCGTCCGTGATGAAGCGGAAATACGGGGACACCGGCGTACTTATGTCGGCGCCATGCCCGGCCGGATCGTGCAGGGGCTGAAAAACGCCGGTACCAAGAATCCGGTCTTCCTCCTGGATGAAGTCGATAAGATGAGTATGGATTTTCGGGGAGATCCTTCCGCAGCGCTCTTGGAAGTATTGGACCCGGAGCAGAACAACAGTTTCAGCGATCACTACCTGGAAGTGCCTTTCGATTTGTCCCAGGTTTTGTTTATCACCACGGCCAATGTGGCCTATAATATTCCCCGGCCCCTGTTGGACAGGATGGAGCTCATCCCTATCTCGGGCTATACGGAAGATGAAAAATTGAATATCGCCTCCCGGTACCTATTGCCTAAACAGCTAATCGAGCATGGGCTGAAGAAAACTCAGCTGGAATTAAGAGGGGATACCCTCTTAAAAGTCATTCGCGGCTACACCCGGGAAGCCGGGGTGCGCAGCCTGGAACGGGAACTGGCCGGCTTATGCCGTAAGGCCGCCAAGATCATCGCCGAGGGTTCCCAGAAAAAAGTCATTATTTCCGCACGCAATCTCGAAAAATATCTGGGGATACCGCGTTACCGTTTCGGCATCTCGGAAAAGGAAAATATGGTCGGGGTTTCTACCGGCCTGGCCTGGACCGAGGTGGGCGGCGATGTTTTGCATATTGAGGTAACCCTGATGAAAGGCAAAGGAACGCTTCTTCTAACCGGCAAACTCGGCGATGTCATGAAGGAATCGGCCCAGGCCGGCTATACCTATATTCGCTCCCGTACCCAGGACTTAGGCATCGAAGAAGGCTTCCACGAAAAATATGATATTCATATCCATGTACCCGAAGGCGCCATTCCCAAGGATGGGCCGTCGGCGGGGATCACCATGGCCACTACGCTGGCCTCGGCTCTGAGCGGGCGTAAGGTGCGGCGGGAAGTAGCAATGACCGGGGAAATCACTTTAAGGGGCAGGGTGCTACCGGTAGGCGGGATCAAGGAAAAAGTCATGGCCGCCCACCGGGCCGGCTGCAGAATCATTATCCTGCCGGCGGAAAATAAAAAAGACCTCGAAGATGTCGCGGCCAATATCAAAAAAGATTTGGAATTTGTGTTGGTGGACCATATGGATGAAGTATTGAATATTGCCCTGGAAAAAGGTACCCCCGTATGAAAATTACTTCCGCCGAATACTGTATCAGCGCGGTATCTCCCGCCCAATACCCGGACGCCAATGAGCCTGAAATCGCTTTACTCGGACGTTCCAATGTCGGGAAGTCCTCTTTGATCAATAAATTTCTTAACCGCAAAAATCTAGCCCGGACCAGCAGCCAGCCGGGCAAAACCCGGGCTCTGAATTTTTATCATATTAACGCATCCTGGTACTTTGTGGATTTGCCCGGTTACGGATACGCCAAAGTATCTAAGGGGGAACGCGCCGCCTGGGGGAAA
>JAVEYA010000130.1:0-5604 GCA_034003745.1 Clostridia bacterium | reverse complement strand
CCCAAGCCCGGGGCCTCCTTTGGCGGCGGTGAAATACGCTATATTATCCCTGATGTGACAGTGGAACGGATTGAAGACGATTATATCATTTATTTAAATGATAACCATATCCCGCATCTGACCATTAATAAAGCGTACAGTTCCATTCTGAAAAAAAGCAGCAATACCGACGACTCTACGCGTAATTTCGTAGAAAACAAGCTGCATCAGGCCCTTTGGCTGATCAGAAGTATCGAGCAGCGGCGTATGACTATTTTTAAGGTTGCCAGCGCACTGGTGAAGATCCAACGGCCTTTCTTCGACCACGGACTAAAGGTTTTGAAGCCGCTGACCTTAAAGCAGATCGCTGATGAGATCAGTGTGCATGAATCGACAGTCAGCCGGGCTACCGATAATAAATATATTCAGACGCCCCACGGTATCTTTGATTTTAAATTCTTCTTTAACTCCGGACTGCAGACGGAAAGCGGCGAATCAGCCTCCTCCGAAAGCATCAAGCGCCTGCTCCAGGAAATCATCAAGGAAGAAGAGCCGACCAAGCCGTACAGTGATCAGAAGATCACCAATATTCTGCAGGAGCGCGGTATCAGCATAGCGCGCCGTACGGTTACCAAGTACCGCGAAGAAATGAACATCCCCAATACGGGCTTTCGCAAGCGCTATCAATGAGTAGGACAGAGGGACAGGTGCATTGTCCCTCTTTTTTCGTCTTTTTATGAATGCATGATCCCCGAAGTTTATTTACTTAAATTTAACAAGAGTACCTTGTAAGTTGCCGGCAGGTTTGATACATTTATAGAAGAGACTTTGTTGCGCCTATTTTTATAAATTTAGTGGGACAAAAAATGGCCAGGGGAGGACGCAAATGTCTGATTCGGTCCGTCTGTTGCGGGAGTTTACGCCGGAAATAATAGATTTGCTCGAACGGCGGCATAATATACTGCGAACCATCAAGAATAACCAGCCGCTGGGTCGACGGGCGCTGGCCGAGCAATTGGGCCTGGGCGAAAGGGTGGTACGCGGGGAGCTGGACTTCTTAAAAAACAGGCAATTGATTACCGCCAATTCCGCCGGTGTTTCGTTGACCCCGGCCTGCGAAGCGCTTTTCCCTAAACTGGGTCTGTTTGTGCATGAATTATTGGGTTTGCATGCTTTGGAAAAAGAGCTGACGGCCCAAACCGGACTGAAAGGGGTTCATATTGTACCGGGTGATACCGACGCCGACCCGGCTGTATTTCAGGAACTGGGCAAGCTCACTGCGCGCTTTGTCCGCGAAAGCGTCCAAGACGATTGGGTCATTGCCGTAACCGGCGGGACGACGATGGCGGAAATGGCGCGGCATTTGCCTGCCGGTGCGGGCAAAAAGAATGTCTTGGTGGTACCGGCCCGCGGCGGCCTGGGCGAGGATGTGGAGATTCAGGCCAATACCATCGCGGCCGAGACGGCCCATCGGCTGGGCGCTTCCTACCGCCTGCTGCACGTGCCCGACGGTCTCCCGGAAGAAATGCTGGACCGCTTGATGAAGGAAAGCAAAGTACAGGAAGTGGTCACCTTGTCCCGGCACGCCGATATCCTGCTGCACGGAATCGGAATTCCTGCGGAAATTGTCCGGCGGCGCGACCTAAGCTGGGAAAAGCTTTTCGCCGGAACGGCAAAACAACCGGCCGGAGAAGTCTTCGGCAACTTTTTCGCTGCGGACGGTTCGGTGGTGAAAACCATACCTACCGTCGGCCCGCCGTTGGAGGAATTGGCCAAACTGGATCTGGTAGCGGCGGCAGCCGGAGGGACCGGCAAGGCGGAGGCTATCCTGGCAGTTTTAAAACACGGTTTCGTCGATATCCTTTTTACGGACCAGGGGGCGGCGGAACGGATCCGTGATTTACTGCGGTAATAAAATGAAAAATATATATTGTACAGACGAAAGGGGTTAAGAGTAATGAAAAAAGTAGGGATTAACGGATTTGGACGGATTGGCAGAAACGTCTTCCGGGCGGCGATGAAGAAAAATACGAACCTGGATTTCGTGGCGGTCAATGATTTGACCGACGCCAAAACTTTAGCGCATCTTCTGAAGTATGATTCCGTACATGGTATTTTTGACGGCACGGTGGAAGCGAAAGGCAATTCGTTGATTGTCAACGGCAAGGAAATCCAAGTTATTGCCGAACGTGACCCGGCAAAACTCCCCTGGAAAGAACTCGGGGTGGATATTGCCGTGGAATCCACCGGCTTTTTCACCGATGCGGACAGGGCTGCCGCTCATTTGGCGGCGGGGGCGAAGAAAGTAATCATTTCCGCGCCGGCCAAGGGCGAAGATATTACCATTGTCATGGGCGTCAACCATGATAAATATGACGCAGCCAACCATCATATCATTTCCAATGCTTCCTGCACCACCAACTGTCTTGCTCCGGTGGTCAAGGTACTCCACGACAAATACACCGTGCAGCGCGGACTGATGACGACGGTCCATTCCTACACCAATGATCAGAAAATCCTGGACCTGCCCCATTCGGACCTGCGCCGGGCCAGGGCGGCGGCGGTTTCCATCATCCCGACCACCACCGGGGCGGCGAAGGCGGTTACACTGGTGCTGCCTGAACTGAAAGGAAAATTGAACGGTTTTGCCATGCGCGTGCCTACCCCCAATGTCTCAGTGGTGGATTTTGTGGCCGACCTGGGCAAAAACGTTACCGCGGAAGAAGTAAACGCGGCCCTGAAAGAGGCGGCGGCGGGGTCCTTAAAAGGAATTTTGGATTATTCCGACCTGCCCCTGGTCTCCCACGACTATAACGGCAACCCCTATTCCTCTATTGTGGACGCCTTATCGACCATGGTTCTCGACGGCACTATGGTCAAAGTGGTAGCCTGGTATGATAATGAATGGGGCTATTCCAACCGGGTCGTCGACCTGGCCGGCTATATCGCCGAGCGCCTGTAACCGTCTGAAGCGTCCCAAAGGAGGTTGTTCTTTTGAAGAAAAAAAGCGTTCGGGATGTCACGGTGGCCGGCAGGAAGGTTTTAGTCCGGGTCGACTTTAACGTCCCCATGGAAAACGGCCGTATTACCGATGATACACGCATCGTCAAGTCTTTGCCTACCATCAAGTATTTGACGGAAAACGGGGCCAAAGTGATTTTGCTTACGCATTTAGGCCGGCCCCCAGGAAAACCGGTTCCGGAATACAGTGTGGAGCCCGTAGCCCGCTATTTAAGCGGCCTGCTCGGACGGGAAGTCCTTTTTGCCCCGGACTGCGGCGGTGAAGAATCCGTCCGCCGGATCGCCGGGATGAAGCCCGGTCAGGCGATTCTCCTGGAGAATACCCGCTTTTATCCCGGGGAAGAAAAAAACGACGCAGCGATGAGCCAAAGCTTAGCCCAACTGGCTGACCTTTATGTCAACGACGCTTTCGGCGCGGCTCATCGCGCCCACGCTTCCACGGAAGGGGTGGCCCATTATCTGCCGGCTGTGGCCGGACTGTTAATGGAAAGGGAAATAAACGTTTTGTCCGAAGCCGTTACGCAGCCGCGGAAACCTTTCATTGCGGTATTGGGCGGCGCCAAAGTCAGTGATAAGCTGCCGGTCATCAAAAATCTGCTGCCGAAAGTAGACGCGCTCCTGGTGGGCGGGGGGATGGCCAACACGCTCTTAAAAGCGGCCGGCTACGATATGGCCAAGTCCCTGGTTGAAAATGAGGTACTGGAAGAAGCGCGGGCACTGCTAAAGAATAGCGGCGCCGACCGGGGGATTATTCTGCCGCAGGATGTGGTGGCGGCTCAGGAACTAAAGGAAGACGCAGAGACAAAAACGGTAGCGGTGGATAGCATTCCCCCGGGCTGGATGGCCTTGGATATCGGGCCGAAAACTGTGGAAGAATTCAGTGAAATCATTGCGCAGGCGGCCACTGTGTTGTGGAACGGCCCCCTGGGCGTCTACGAAATAGAGCAATTCGCACAAGGCACGAACCGGATTGCCGCGGCGGCGGCCAATTCCGGGGCGAGAACGGTCATCGGCGGCGGCGATGTAGTGGCCGCAGTGGAAAAAGCCGGTTTGAGCGAAAGAATTTATCATATCTCCACCGGCGGCGGCGCGTCTTTGGAATTTCTGGAAGGACGGATTTTGCCGGGCATAGCGGCTCTGCAGGATAAAAGTTAACCGGAAGAATGAAGAGGAGGGGGAATTATGCGTATCCCAATCATCGGCGCTAATTGGAAAATGCATAAAACCATTGGGGAAGCCACGGCTTTTGCGGCGGATTTTCCTGCGAACAATGCGCTTTATAGAAGGGTGGAAGTCGTTATCTTTCCTGCCTTTACCGCGCTGGCTGCCGTTAGCGGCTTTCTGCGCGGGAAGGGCTTGAAGCTGGGCGCTCAAAATATGCATCCGCAACCCAAAGGCGCTTTTACCGGGGAAGTATCCCCGGCCATGCTTCTGGATGCGGGTTGCAGCCATGTTATTTTGGGACATTCGGAGCGGCGGCATATTTTTAAAGAGAGTAACGAGTTTATCAACCAGAAAGTGAAAGCAGCCTTTGCCCATGGATTAATTCCTTTTCTGTGCATCGGCGAGACGCTGGAAGAAAAACAAAGCGGCCGTACGGAAAGCGTCTGTAAAGAGCAACTGTTGGGTTCTTTGAAAGATGTGGCGGAAAAAGACATCCGTCAGTTGGTTATTGCCTACGAGCCGGTCTGGGCCATCGGCACGGGAGTCAATGCTACTGTACAGGATGCACAGGAGACGATTGCCTATATCCGGAAGCTGGTCAGTGAGGAATATGGCAGAAGAGCGGCTGAAGCCGTCAGGATACAGTACGGCGGCAGTGTCAAACCGGACAATGCAGGCGAATATTTCGACCAGGCCGATATCGACGGAGGCTTGATCGGCGGCGCCGGTCTGGAGATAGAT
This sequence comes from Clostridia bacterium, assembly GCA_034003745.1. GTDB lineage: Bacteria > Bacillota > Peptococcia > DRI-13 > PHAD01 > JAVEYA01. The sequence continues at coordinate 699 of JAVEYA010000130.1, read as the reverse complement.
TCTCTGTATACCATTATAAAAAACGCTGACAAGAGATCCGTTACCTGATAGAATAATATAGTTAAGCTGCACTGATTCACGAGGAGGAACAAACATGCCGTATCGGCCGGTCGTATTGGTTATCCTGGACGGTTGGGGAATCTCCGCGAGCACGCTCGGCAATGCCATCGCACAGGCCAATAAACCGTGCTATGACAGGCTCATGAAGCAATACCCGCATACCCAATTGCAGGCTTCCGGAGAAGAGGTAGGCCTGCCCGCGGGGCAGATGGGCAATTCGGAAGTGGGCCATCTGAATATCGGCGCAGGGAGAATTGTTTATCAGGAACTGACGCGTATCCATAAAGCCATTAAAGACGGGGAGTTCCGGAAAAACCCTGTTTTGCTGGAGGCTTTTGAGCGGGCGGCTGCGCCGGATAAGGCTTTACATCTTCTGGGATTGCTCTCCGACGGCGGCGTCCACAGCCATATAGAACATCTTTTTGCGTTGCTGGAAATGGCTGCCGAACGCAAGCTCTCCAAGGTATATCTGCATATTCTCCTGGATGGGCGGGATGTACCGCCCGCCAACGCCAAGGAATATATCATCGCGCTGGAAGCGAAACGGCAGGACCTGGGCATAGGAAAAATCGCCACCGTCATGGGGCGCTACTATGCGATGGACCGGGATAATCGCTGGGACAGGGTGGGTAAAGCTTA
>JAVEYA010000129.1:0-5874 GCA_034003745.1 Clostridia bacterium | reverse complement strand
CAGGCTTCCTGTGCGGGGTGATGTTCGCCTCCCTCTCCCTGCTGATTACTTCTTTTGTCAAGAACATGAACCATTTTAATTTCTATTTTACCGGCATCCTTTCCCCCATGTTCTTCTTTTCCGGGGCGGTCTTTCCCCTGGACAACATGCCAACCGCCATTATTTATCTGGGGGAAGTATTGCCGCTGACCCATGTGGTCAGGATGTCCCGGGCCGTTTGCCTGCCGGGGGGAATTTCAGCGGCGTTGGGCTATGATTTGCTGTATGTGCTGGTCTTCAGCGCAGTGATGATTTATTTTGCAATAAAAAGGCTGAAAAAGCGGCTGATTGTTTAAGAAGAGAGGAGAAGTAAAATGGACCTGACAGAACAGGAGTTGAAAGAATTCTTAAATAAGGACAGATTTGCGCAGTTTATCGGCCTGAAACTTCTGGAAGTAAAGCCGGGCTACGCGGTGACGCAGGTGGAGATTCAGGAGCATCACCTTAATGGTTTCGATCATGTCCAGGGCGGCCTGACGTTCACTTTAGCGGATTTAGCCTTTGCCGCGGCCGCTAATTCACACGGCCGGGCCTCGGTGGGCATCAACGTGAGCATCTGCTACTTTGAGGCGCCTAAAGGAAAAATTCTTACGGCTACGGCCAGGGAGCTGCACAAGAACGCCAAGCTTGCCGGTTATGACGTGGATGTGGTCGACGAGCTGGGCACACCGGTGGCCAAGTTCACCGGCCTGGTTTACAGGAAGAAACAGACCCTTTAGAGGGCAAATAATAGCGGTCATTTTGCCCAACGGGGTGTTCAGACATAGAGCAGCAGGTCCGTGAAACGGTTCAGATGATATGTGGCCAGCCCGTACCTGGCCGCATCGCCGATGGCGGCACAGTCCATGTTGGCGGCCAAAGCCGCTTCCAGACCGGCTTTGGCGTCCTCCACCACCAAGCAGCGCCGCGGCTCGATGCCCAGATAAGCGCCGGCTTTTAAAAACACTTCCGGGTCCGGCTTGGAGCGGGTAATGTTGGCGCCGTCCGAGACGGCGTCAAAGTAATTTTCCAGGCCGATCCGTTGTAAAATCAAAGAGGCATTTTTACTGGAAGAACCTATAGCGATTTTTATACCTTGGACTCTAATCCGGTCCAGGGTTTTTTTGACGTCCGGATCAAGGTCTTGGGGGGACATGTTTTGCAGCAGGCTGCGATACAGCGTGTTTTTTCGTTCAGCGTATTCCTTTTTGGCTTCTTCCGAAAATTCCCCGCTCCGGGACCCCAGCAGGATTTCCAGGCTTTCTCTCCGGCCGATGCCGCGCAGACGGTTGTTCGCCGTTTCATCAAAATCCACGCCGATTTCCTCGGCAATTTTTTTCCAGGCCAAATAGTGGTAACGGTCCGTATGGCAAATCACCCCGTCCAAGTCAAAAATAACGGCTTGATATTTCATGGGCATAACCTCCCGGTTTATTCTTCGCGGAAAGACTGGCGGCTGTCTGCCTCCGGCGGCCTGTCGATGGTAAGCGTATCTTCCAATAAATATTCTTTCCCATAGACAGTTATCTTTTTGGCGCTGCCGCTCTCCAGGCGGAGCATACACCGGTCTTCGCCAATGCGGACCACGATTCCGCTGCCTTCAAAGGATAGCTTAAAGCTGTACCCACTCCATTTTTGGGGCAGGATCGGCGCTAAGGAGATGCCCTGTTCCTTGAGCCGGAACCCGCCGAACCCGTAGACCACCGCCATATAATTACCGCCCATATTGGCAACATGGATACCGTCGTCGGTGTTATGATGCGCATCCGTCAGATCCAATTGCGCGGTACGCTCATAATAGGCCAGGGCCTTGTCTTCCAGACCCAGCCGGGCGGCCATGATGCTGAATATGCAGTAGGAAAGAGAAGAATCATGGGTCGTGATCTTTTCATAATACTGAAAGGAATGACGCATGGTCTCTTCCGTCTGGGCGTCTTCCAAGATGAAATGGGCCATGACCGTGTCCGCTTGTTTACATATCTGGTGACGGTATAAGTGTAAAGGATGATAATGGAAGAGCAGCGGAAATTTATCTTTCGGAATCGCAGCCAGGTCCCATTTTCTTTTTTGCAGAAAGGAGTCGTCCTGAGGATTAATTTTTAAGGCTTCGTCATAAGGCAAATACATATTTTCAGCCGCCTTTTGGAAACCGGCAATTTCCTCTTCTTTTAAAGCCAGTTTTTCTTTTAAAGCCTGGAAACCGGCGGAAGGTTTGAGCAGTTGATATATTTTTACGGCCCAGCGCAGGTTGTATTGGGCTACAACGTTGGTATAATAGTTGTTATTCACAATACAGGTATATTCGTCCGGGCCGGTCACATCCTGAATGTGGAATTTGCCCGCATAAAAATTTCCGGTTTCCATCCATAAGCGCGCTGTTTCCCAGATCATTTCCGCGCCTTTTTCTTGCAGGAAAGCCAGATCTTTTGTCGCCAGATAATAAGCGACAATCGCATAGGCAATGTCCCCGTTAATATGGTACTGGGCGGAACCGGAGGGGAAATAGCCGGAGCATTCCCGGCCCATAATTGTCCGCCAGGGATAAAGCGCGCCTTTGCGGTGCCCTAAAATCCGGGCATTCTCCCTGGCCAGGTCCAGGGTGGCGTAACGGTATTCCAGGAGGGTCCTGCTCAGAGAAGGATTGGTAATCGTGAAAAAAGGCTGGATATACATTTCGGAATCCCAGAAGTAGTGTCCCTCATAGCCGTCCCCGCTCAATCCTTTCGGCGCCACATTACAGAAGGCGTCTTTGCCGGCGGCTTGAATTAATTGATAGAGGCTGTATCGTATGGCCGTATTCGCTGCGGGATCGCCTTCAATTTCAATCCGGGAATGACTCCAATACTCGGCCAGATATTCTTCCTGTTTCTGATATAGGTCCGTCAAGGAAAGGGCCAGGGCCTGCTTTATTTCCAACTCGGCCTGCTTCTGGGAATTGGCGCAGCGCAGCGTATCGCAGAAAACGGCATATTTGACGAGCTTGATTCTTTTTCCCTGGGTTGCCTCTGTTTCAAATTGGCAGATGACGTGATGCCCATTGATGATAAATTCCTGCCGGTGTTCCTGGTATAGAATGTTTTGGACGCAACTGCAGACCTCCAGGCCGGAGCGGGAAGCGGCGGAGGTAATAAAGGAAGCCCCGCCCTTAATTTCACAGCTTACGGGGATTAAGTATTGAATGCGTTCCTGCGGCATCCGGGGATCATTCGGGTCCGCATAGTTTAACACCTCGCCGTTATGGCCCGACTCAATCAGAACCTCGCCGGAAAAGTTCAGGGGCAGGATTTCATAAGCAATGGTGAATAAAGACAGCTGATAAAACGAAGCCATCCGGGTAACGGTTATCTCCAGCTCTTTGCCTTGGGGGGAACGCCAGACTACATTCCTGACGGTAATCCCTTTGTCCATGTCCAGCCATAACCTGCTTCTAAGGATGGCGCCGCTGAACATGCTGAAGGGTTCATTGCCGATCACGATTCTGACGGATTGGGTGTCGGCGATGTTTAACATGGTTTGTTTTTCTTTGACCAGTCCGTATAATTCTTCAGCCTGCTTCATGGGCGTGTAATCATAAAAACCGTTAATATACTGGCTGCGTACCAGAGGATATTCTTCCGGATATCCTTCTTCAAAGTCGTAACGGAAGCCGATATAACCGTTGGCGTTATGGAAAAGGGTTTCATTTAAGGACAAATGGTAGGGGTCCAGCTTTAAATCCTGGACTTCATAAATCGCTTTTTGATTGGACATAATGCCCTCCCTCCAGGTTAAGTACCGATATCCGCAAATTTTTTCAGAATCAAACGCATGGACTGCCAGGATTTCAGGAAGTAAGCGGCATTGGTATTTCCCAAGCCGATTTTGACCGTGAAGGCCTCCGGCGGCAGGGCAGAGAATAAATCTTCGTCGGTATAATCGTCTCCCACGGCGAAAATAAAGTCATAATCCTGATTCTGAATAAAGGCCGAAGCGCCAAATCCTTTATTGACCCGGTTATCCTTGATTTCCAGAACTTTGTCGCCTTCCTGGAGGCCAAGGGTTTGGGATTCAATCATCGAGCGAAGGGTTTCCCTCACTTCGTTCAACTTTACAGCGATCATATCCGGATTGCATTGCCGGTAGTGCCAGGCCAGGGAATAGTCTTTCTCTTCAATCAAGGACCCCGGGATCCGGTCGGTATATAATTCCAGGACATGACGGATAGGCTCTTTCCAGTCATTATCCAGGGATACGGTCATGAGCCACTCCTGCCCGGGATGATGGAGCCATAAGCCATGGGAAGCGATGATAGACAGGTTAAAATCGCTGAACCATTCTTCCAGGGTATGCCTTTCCCTGCCGGAGATCAGCACAATGGTATTTTTAGGATCATCGATTAGCCGGAGCAATAACCCCTTCAGCTCTTCGTCCGGTTTGGCCTGGTCCGGTATCGCGCTAAAACCGACTAAGGTACCGTCATAATCCAAGAAAAGAACGCGTTTTTGGGCATTCCGGTAGGCGTTTTCGATGAGGTGGCTGTCTTTCTCAATACTTCTTTGGGCGATGTTCTGCGTTGATTCCATAACGATACGCTGCAGCGTATTCAAAAACTTTCCAGCCCAGAATTCCACATTATAGCGTCGTATCCGGCGATGCATCAGCTTATTTCTGGCGATTTTCTCAGCGCGGGGCATCGCCAGCGCCGTCTTCAGGCCGCGGGCAATGGCGTCGTAATCATTGGGATTCACAATAACAGCCTCGCCCAATTCGCTGGCCGCGCCGATGGTTTCACTAATCACCACCATCCCTTCATAATCTGTTCTGGCGGCGATATATTCTTTGCAGACCAGGTTCATGCCGTCTCTTAAAGGGGTGACCAATAACACGTCCGAATGCCGGTAAAGGGCGATTAAGCTTTCCTGGGAAAACGAACGGAAAAAAAACCAGACCGGCATCCAAGAAAACGTTCCGAATTTTCCATTAATTTGACTGACCAATTCTTTAATTTCTCTTCTTAATTCATCGTAGCTATCGACCTCTACCCTGGAGGGAGCGACGATTAAATTGAACCTGACTTTTTCCCGATATTCCGGATATTGGGTAAGGAAGTGGGAAAAAGCTTTGAGCCGTTCCGGAATGCCTTTGGTATAATCCAGGCGGTCTATCGATAAAATCATCTTGATGCCGTTGGTGTTTTCAATAATCTCCCGGGCCTCTTCCTGAAAAGAATCGTCGGTGTGTTCCCTGGAAAAGAACGGATAATCGATCCCCATGGGAAAGGCATCGACTTGAACGTAGCGGTCTTCATAGTTTATCCGGTTCATGTTGTTTTCCAGGCCCAGCAAGTGGCGGGTGCTGCTTAAAAAATGCCGGACATATTCGTAGGTGTGAAATCCAATTAAATCCGCGCCCAAAAGTCCCTGCAGAATCTCGGTGCGCCAGATAAGCAAACGGAAAATTTCAAAAGAAGGAAAAGGAATATGGAGGAAAAATCCCACCTGGGTATCGGGATAGTGTTCTTTAATCATTTTCGGCAAAAGCATTAATTGATAATCGTGGACCCAAATAATGTCGTTTTCGCCGATTGCCGTCTTAACTGTCCGGAAGAATTTTTCATTCACCCGCTGATAGGCTTCCCAGGTCTCGGCCTCATATTCTGTTTTGCTGGTAAAATAATGAAATAAGGGCCAAATGGTATTATTGCAGAATCCATTGTAATACCGGTCGATTTCTTTACGTGTCAGAAAAACAGGAAGGCATTGATAATTCTTTTGGAGGTCTGTTTGATTCGTTTTTTTCTCTTCTTTACTGATTTCTGTATCCACTGTCCCGGACCTGCCCACCCAAAGACTATCCGCTGGTTGAGGATAGCTTTGT
>JAVEYA010000128.1:0-5935 GCA_034003745.1 Clostridia bacterium | reverse complement strand
GGAAAAAGGTGATGTTCCTCCAGTTTATGAAAGCAAGGTTTACAGTGAGCACAATATCCTGCCGAAAATGCCCGGTCTGACTTTAAAGACTGTGGGCAAGCCGTTTTTCATCGTCAAGGAGGGCGCCATGTCCCCGGAAGAAGAGGCTAAATGGCGGGATGTAGCGGTATTCTTCCCGCCCGGCCAACCGCCCAGCGAATACCTGGAATTAATTGCGGGTGGAATGGCCGCGGCGCGGGAAGCTGCCACCAGCGGGGAATACGACTTGGTGGTACTGGACGAATTGAATGTGGCTTTGCATTTCGGCCTGGTTTCCTGGGCTGAGGTGGAAGCGTTGATTGACCACAGGGCGCCGGGTGTGGAACTGGTCCTGACGGGCCGGGGAGCGCCGCCGGAGCTCTTGGCCAAAGCCGATCTGGTCACGGAAATGCGCGAGATCAAGCATTACTATACCCAAGGCGTGGAAGCCAGAAAAGGCATTGAAAACTGACCCCCCTAAAACTGACCCCATGAGGCTCGGGTTGCAGGTCGCAAGACCTGCGGCCCGATTTTTTTAGTCTATCAGAAAGCATATCCGCTTTCTGACAGACATAAGTGCAGCTAAGGCTTCCGCTTGCGCCATAAAGGCTTGGCGAAGCCAAGTTTTCTAATAGCCTGCATATGATATAATGGAACCGTCAAAGGAAAAAGTATAAAGCTGTCCCGGCGCAGCATACTGTTAATAGTATCTGACAGAATGACGGGGGCGGATCAGTGAAATTCTACGGGGACTATCATACCCATTCCGTCTTCAGCGACGGGCGGGGTACGGTGGCGGAAATGGTTGCGGCTGCCGCTAGGCGCGGTCTTAAAGAGATCGGTATTACCGACCATGGACCGGCCAATATCGGTACCGGTGTGAAAAATGAGGATGTTTTTTTACAGATCAGAAGAGAAATTGAGGAACTGCAGCCCGCCCTGCCGGAACTGAAGATATTTCTGGGGGCGGAAGCGGATCCTGTTAGCCCGGACGGAGAACTGGACATCAGCCGCAAGATGATTGATCAGCTGGATTATCTGCTGGTGGGCCTGCACCCCTATGTTCGTCCGAAGAATATCACCTCGGCAGGATGGCTGGCGGGCAATCAGGCCGGCAAGGTTTTTCCCGGACTGAGATCCCGGATAATCAACGCCAATACCAAAGCCCTGGTGGAGGCTGTGCATAAGTATAAGGTCAAGGCCATCACCCATCCGGGATTGATGATGCCTATCGACATCGGTGAAACAGCCCGGGCCTGCCTGAAGTGTGGCGTAGCCTGGGAAATCAATAGCGGTCACCGTTTCCCTTCGTACCGGGAAGTGCTGCGGGCAGCCCGCTGCGGAGTGGATTTTATCGTCTCGAGCGACGCCCACTTCCCGGAGACGGTGGGCCGCCTAGACTATGGGGCCGAAGTTCTGCATAGGGCAGGCGTTCCCGCGATGCGGGTAGTGAATGCGGTGGATGAATAAAGGAGTGAGGTTTGATGAAGGAAAAAAAGGATTTTACCTGTCTGATTATCACCGGCTTATCCGGCGCAGGCAAGACCCATGTAGCCCGGGCGTTGGAAGACTTGGGCTTCTTTTGTGTCGATAACCTTCCTCCGGCGTTGTTATCCCGTTTTGTCAAGCTTTGCCTGGAATCCAACAGTCAAATCGACCGCATTGCGCTGGTCATCGATGTGCGGGGCGGCGGTTTCTTCGATGATTTGTTTCAATCTTTAGAAGAAATGAAAGAAGAGGACTATCCCTATGAAATCCTCTATCTGGAGGCCAGTACGGAGGTCCTGGTCAAACGCTTCAAGGAAACGAGAAGACGCCATCCCCTCTCCGCACACGGACGCCTTCTGGAGGATATTCTGCTGGAAAGGAAGCGGCTCGAAGAAATCCGGGGCATTGCCCATAAGATTATCGACACCTCCCAGATGAGCACTACGCAGCTGAAGACCCAGATCAACGAGCTGTATGGACCACAGAATGAGAAAATCCGCATGAGCGTCACAGTAATGTCTTTCGGCTACAAATACGGTATTCCCCTGGATGCCGACCTGGTGGTGGACGTTCGTTTCATCCCTAATCCCTTTTATGAAGAACATCTTAAGATGCAGACCGGCTACGATACGGAAGTCAAGGAGTATGTGCTGGTTTCGCCGATTACGGCGGAGTTTTTGCAAAAATATAGTGATTTGCTGATGTTTCTCTTGCCCCACTATATCCGGGAAGGGAAGACCCACCTCGTTATCGCCATCGGTTGTACGGGGGGGCAGCACCGTTCCGTCGTCCTCGCCAACAAAATGGCCGAAATGCTTACCGGCTCGAGCTATAATGTGGTGGTAAGGCACCGGGATATGCTGAAGAAAGAAGCCGGGGAAGAACGATGAACTTTCAATGTCTGATGATTTTATCCCTGGCCGTCCTCTTGACGGGACTGGGCATGGCGTTGATTTTCGGCTTCCGCAGGAGGCGCCGGCTGAAAGACGTTTACCAAAAATATTATCTGAAGAGAGGTCCCCGCATCGTGGTCATCGGCGGGGGAACCGGCCTGGCCGTGCTCTTGCGGGGCTTGAAAGAATACACTTCCAATCTCACAGCCATCGTCTCGGCGGCCGACGACGGGGGCAGTTCCGGCCGGCTGCGCGGCGAATTCGGTATTCTGCCGCCGGGAGACCTGCGCAACTGCCTGGTTGCTTTGGCCGATACGGAGCCGGCTATGGAGGCGCTCTTCAACTATCGTTTTGCCAAAGGGGAAATGTCCGGCCATAATCTGGGTAATCTGCTCATTACCGCCTTGGCGGACATCTCCGGCAGCTTCGAAACAGCCATTCATGAGGTCGGCAAAGTTTTGGCCATCCGGGGACGGGTGCTTCCCTCGACCTTGGACAGTATCGTTTTGGCTGCGGAACTGCGGGATAATACCGTTGTCAAAGGCGAATCCAATATTCCCCGGAGCCGGGGGCAGATTAAGCGGGTTTTCACCATTCCGCCCAATCCACGTCCTGTCCAGGAAGCAGTGGAAGCCATTCTCGAAGCGGACACGGTCGTCCTGGGACCGGGCAGCCTCTATACCAGCGTGATCCCGAATCTCCTGGTGCCGGGCATCGTAGAGGCCATCGAGCAATCATCCGCCAAAAAGATTTATGTCTGCAATATCATGACCCAGCCGGGCGAGACATTGGGCTATTCAGCCGCCGGGCATTTGCAGGCTATTTATCAGCATACCAAAAAAGGTCTGGTCGATTACATTATTGTCAATGCGGAGGAAATTCCGCCGGAGCTGCTGCAGAAGTACAGTGCTGAAGGCGCCCAGGCCGTAACTGTGGATACGGATAAGCTGGAGCGGCTCAAAGTGAAAATCATTGCGGAAAAACTTTTTCAGGAGCAGGCGTATATTCGCCATCATCCCGACAAACTGGCGCAATTAATCGTTAAGAAAACAGCGGAGGGTAAGTATGTCTTTTTCCACCCAAACCAAAGATGAACTGGCCCGCCTCCTTCCGGTCAAGCCCTGCTGCGCGCTGGCGGAACTGGCCGCCTTGGTCCGGATGGACGGGACCATTAAGATCAATCCGGAATCCGGTTTAAGTTTAGGCGTCAAAACAGAAAATGCTGCGGTAGCCCGGAAAATCTTTAAGCTGGCCAAACAGATTTTCAACTTCAGTGTGGAAATCAAGGCGCAAAAGCGCCGGCGCTTAAAAAAGAACAATATTTACAGCATCCATTTTCCCCAGCAGCAGGGGATGGATAGCTATTTAATCATGCTGGGGCTGTTAGACGAAGACGGCGCCATCTCCCAGACAATCAAAAAAAGCCTGGTCAAAACCCAGTGCTGCCGCCGGAGTTATTTGCGCGGCGCCTTTTTGGGAGCGGGTTCCGTCAACCGGCCGGAAGGAAATTACCATTTGGAAATCATCACCTCCAGCCTGGGGTATGCCCATGCCCTGTCCGGTTTGATGAATAAGTTTGAAGGCATTCAGGCGAAAGTCTCGAGCCGTAAAAAACTGCATTTCGTCTATTTGAAGGAAAGCGAGCAAATCGTGGCCTTTTTGAATATTATCGGCGCCCATCAGGCGTTGTTGAATTTTGAGAATATCCGCATCGTCAAGGGCATGCGCAACCAGGTTAACCGGCTGGTTAACTGCGAGACCGCCAATCTCAATAAAACCGTCAATGCTTCATTAAAGCAGGTGGAATATATCCGGCTGATCGATGAAACGCTGGGGCTGGATAAGCTTTCTCCCCCTCTGCAGAAAATTGCCCGGGGGCGCTTGGAGAACCCGGATGTATCCTTAAAAGTACTGGGTGAATTGATGCACCCCCCTATCGGCAAATCCGGCGTCAATCACAGGATGCGAAAAATAGAGGAAATGGGCGAAGAATTGAAGCGGCGGTTGGCTAAAAGCCTTGAATAACTTGCGTAAGGAGTCTAAATCTAGTATAATCTTAAGAAGATATGTATAGTTTGATAGAGGGGTTGGAGGTGAAAACATGGCTCATAAAATTAGTGATGAGTGCATTTCCTGCGGTGCGTGCGCTGCTCAATGCCCGGTAGAAGCGATTAGTGAAGGCGCCAACAAATATGAGATTGATGCTGCCACTTGTACTGACTGCGGCGCTTGTGAAGACGTATGTCCGGTCAGCGCGATTTCCGAGTAAGGCAATAAAAATAAAAACGGCGTATGGCCGTCCGGTCATGCGCCGTTTTTCTCACGGTATCACTGGTAATTTGCGGTGATAATTGGCATGTTTGGATAAGTTTTTGTATATAAATAAGTAGGGAAAAATATTAACATTAAATCAGCAGGATTTTTCAGAAAAATAACGAAATCATAACAATGCGATTTATATTGAATATTGTATAGCAGCCCGATTTGTTGGGAAAGGGGGCAACTACCATGAATCTTAATTATGGATTGCGTCTCGAACAAACGCAAAAGCTGATTATGACGCCTGAACTGAGACAGGCTATCAAGATCCTGCAGCTTTCCTATTCGGAATTATCCGAGTATGTCAATGAGATGGTTACCGAGAATCCGCTGATTGAGATTAAGGAAGAAGAATACGCCGCCCCCAGAGACAAGGATCGGGACGAGCCGGTTAAAAAAGAAAAAGAGAATGAAATTGACTGGGATTATTACCTCGATGATAATTTTGAATCCCAGGAATATGACCGTTCCCGCGAAGTGAAAGCAGAAGTGCCTTTTGAGAACTACCTCAAAAGAGGCGTCAGTCTGCAGGAACATCTTTTGACCCAGTTGGGCTATCTTTCTTTGAATAAAGACGATTACCGCACCGCGCTTTACTTGATCGGCAACATTGACCCCAGCGGGTATTTGTCGGTTGCTTATGAACAGGCGGCGGCCGATTTGCAGGTTCCGCTCGCCCAGGTCGAAAGAATTATCAGAAGAATCCAATCATTTGATCCGGCCGGTATCGGCGCCTCCAATTTAAGCGAATGCCTGGGCCTGCAGCTGATGCAAAAAGGGATTACGGATCCGGTGCTGTACGAACTGATTGACCAGCATCTGGAACTGATTGCCGCAGGCAAGCTGAACCGGGCCGCGCAAATCCTCAATGTACCGGTGGCGCGGGTGCAGGAAATGGCGGACCTGATTAAAACGCTGAATCCCAAGCCCGGGGCCTCCTTTGGCGGCGGTGAAATACGCTATATTATCCCGGATGTGACAGTGGAACGGATTGAAGACGATTATATCATTTATTTAAATGATAACCATATCCCGCATCTGACCATTAATAAAGCGTACAGTTCCATTCTGAAAAAAAGCAGCAATACCGACGACACTACGCGTAATTTCGTAGAAAACAATCTGCATCAGACCCATTGTCTGATCAGAAGTATCGAGCAGCGGCGTATGACTATTTTTAATGTTGCCAGCGCACTGGTGAAGATCCAACTGCCTTT
>JAVEYA010000127.1:0-6044 GCA_034003745.1 Clostridia bacterium | reverse complement strand
TCTTTCGACGGTTTCCCGGATTTATTCACGCCATAAGCGCTGGCAATAATAATGACGGAACCGATTGCTTGAGGCCAGCCAAAGTGCTCGCGCAAAATAATGACCCCGGCCAAAATTGTAACTACCGTTGTGATATTTGCGAATATCGCTGCTTTAGCCACATCCAAGTGCGCTATCGCCTGATTGAGCAATAAAAAAGCGACGACGGAAGACATGCCCGCTAGGTAGAGAACCGACGTCCAGAATTCTACGCTCGCCAAAGGGATAAACAGCATCTCTTGCAGATTGTTCCGGGACTGCACGGCGGCCAGGGCAATAAAGACTGCGCTGCCTAATCCCATCATGACATAGGTCCTTTCAAAAGCAGTATACTGCCCGGAAATCTTCTTGCTTAAAACGTTATAAATCGAAGTAGAACATACCGCCAGAAGAATCAGGATAAACCCCAGCCAGCTGAAACTGCCCATACGCTGGCCCCAGGTCGTAATAACAACCCCGAAAATGGACAGAATAGCGCAAAATACCTGGAAGAAGACGACTCTTTCTTTTAATAAGATAAATCCGAATATTGCGCTGATAATAGGAACCAAGGCGACAATTGTGCCGATAAACGAAGTGTCCAGAAGCTTAACGCCATAGTTTTCACAGATAAAATACAAAACCGGTTGAAAAAAGCCCAGAAGCAAGAGAAGTTTAAGCTGTTTTCCCTTGAGATCCAGCCTGAATTTCCCCAAGAGCAATAAGGCGTTCAATATCAGAAAAGCCACGGTAAACCGCGCGGCCAACAGCACAAAGGGCGTGGCAATATCCAAAGCGCGTTTGGAAAATAAGAAACTAAAGCCAAAAATGGCATACCCCAAGAAGGCCATCAACGCCGCCGTATTTTCACTTATTTTCATATCTGTATTTGAGGCGCGTCTCCCCAAAGGCGCTCCAGGCTGTATAATTCCCGTTCATCCTTTTGAAAGATATGAACAATGATAGAGGTAAAATCCAAGAGAATCCAGCGTCCTTCCGGATAACCTTCCCGGCGGGCCAGTTTGCCGCCGGCTTCTTCTACTCTCTTCTCCACATTTTCCGCTAGAGCCTGCGTTTGGACGCGGGAAGAACCGTTGGCCAGGATAAAATAATCTGTAATCGGAGAGATTTCTTCGATGTGCAGAATATGGATATCCGTTCCCTTTTTTTCGTTGATGGCCTCAGCCGCCAATATTGCCAAATCCCTGCTTGTCATAGCATTCCTCCAATAGCCAATTTCTTGCCTCAACCGTAAGGGGATGAATTAGAAATTTTCTCTCTAATACATACACAAGGGTAGAATCAAAAGCATAAAGCAATCCCTTATACAAGTTTTTTGCACATTTTTTCCGTAGTTTATCCACATGATCATACTTTCGTCCCGGCTCAATCAAATCCGCCAGATAAATGATTATCTCGAACCTGGTCATACCAGGCCGGCCTGTGGTATGGTAGCGGATGGCGTTCAGAATTTCTTCATCCTGTATCTTTAATTCCTGGCGGCAGAGCCAGGCAGCTACTGGACCATGCAGCAAATCCGGCTGTCTTTCTTCGGCCAGACAGGTCAAAAGCCCATTTTCTTTCGCCAAAGCCAGCAGTTCTTCCGGGGGCAACTCCTTGGCATAATCATGCAAAAGAGCTGCCAGATAGACTTTCTCCTGGTCCAAGCCGGTCCCTTCCGCCATTTCAAGGGCGGTTTTCACTACGCTTAGAGAATGGGCCGCTCTTTTTGAAGAAAGCTTTTCTTTTATAATCGCCTCATAATCCATGGTCATCCTCCACAACATCAAACAAAAACCCCCTGATCAGGGGGCAGTGCAGCTTAGAACTATGGCTGCTGGTCACGCGCCTTGGCTTCATTGACGGTAAGGATGCGGCCGTTAAATTCTTTGCCGTCCACAGACGCCAGCATATTTTCCACATCTTCATCAGCAACTTCAACAAAACCAAATCCCCGGGACCGGTTCGTTTCTTTATCCCTGATAATCCTGCTGGAGATTACCTGCCCGTAATTGCTGAAAAGGTCGGCCAAATCCTGGGGATTGGTTGCCCAAGGCAGATTCCCAACATATAAAGTTTTTGACACCTGATTCACCTCGCTCACCCCGAATCGTAAACTATCTATATTATGTGTTGGGATGAACCAAGTTATTCTATGGATGGTACAGGTTGTTTTTATCAATAAAATTCTCCACCGAATCCGGCAGCAGATACTTAATCGAACGCCCTGTACGCATACGGTTTCTGATATCAGTAGAAGAAATGGCCATAGCCGGTACTTCCAGCGGAATAATCTTATCCAATGAACTGCTGCCCAGCTTTTTGCTCAGCCTGTCTTTCAGCTCGATTAAATCATAACCCGGCCGGGTAGCCGCGATAAAAGTAACGACATCCAACAATTCATGAACATTTTTCCAGGTAACGATTTCCAAAATAGCGTCAGCGCCCGTAATAAAATATAATTCACCGCCGGGCGGCATTTTTTCTTTCATATAGCGCACCGTATCAATGGTAAACGATTCCCCGACCCGGTCAATCTCTGTCCGCGACACCTCAAAATAAGGATTCGCGGCGGTGGCTAAGAAGGTCATCTGGTATCTGAATTCCTTGTCGGTAATTTTCGTCATTTTCTTATGCGGGGGATGGCCTGAAGGTACAAAAATGACCTTCTCCAGGGCGAACTCAGAGCGGGCCGCTTCCGCAGTAACCAAGTGACCCAAATGAATCGGGTCAAACGTGCCGCCCATGATGCCTACCCTATGGGAACGCTGCAGGTGCAAATCTTCATTAAATTGCATTATTCACTCCCGGTTTAAAAGCTGTGTCTCCTAGTATAACACTACCTAAACTGAACAAACAAGCAAATTTTACCTTTATAACTATTCCCTTATCTGCAATAATAAGTGCTATAATTTTTTATTATAAATCTATCCAGTTTGATTAATTTTTTTTATAATCCGGAAGGATTCCTTCTATTTTGTGCCGAATACATTATACGCGCTATACTTATGTGATAATAACGGATGGAGGAAAGGGTAAATTGCAGAAGGTTAGAGTTGAAGATGCTGTGGGGATGGTGCTGGCCCATGATATTACCCGGATTGTGCCGGGTGAATTTAAAGGGGCGGCTTTCCGCAAAGGACATATCATCAGGGAAGAAGATATCAACAGCCTGCTGGATTTGGGCAAGGAACACATCTATATTTGGGAGAACAAAGAAGGCTGGCTGCATGAAAATGAAGCGGTTGAAGCAATCGTCAAGGCTACGGCCGGCGCCGGCGTGAACTTAACAGAACCCCGGGAAGGGAAAATAATTTATGAAGCTGCCTTTAACGGCATCCTGAAAATAGACGTCAACAGATTAATTCAAATTAACTCCGTGGATCAGATCGTCTTGTCCACACTGCATAACAACAGGCCGGTGGAGCGCGGTCAAATGGTGGCTTCCGCCCGGATTGTTCCCCTGATTATCGAAGAAGAAAAGATTCGGGAGGTGCAGGAAATCGCTGGTGGCGTTCCGGTGATTGAAGTGAAGCCTTTGCTATCCAAACGCGTAGGTATCGTCACTACCGGCAGCGAAGTTTATAAAGGCAGGATTAAAGACGCCTTCGGCCCTACTTTGCAGCAAAAATTGAACCATTACGGCTGTGAAGTTATCAGGCAAACCATCGTTCCCGATGACCCGGAGATGATTAAAGAGGCTATCCGGGAAATGCGCTCTTTTGGAGCGGAACTTATCCTGACTACCGGCGGTATGTCTGTGGACCCTGACGACCTTACGCCCTCCAGTATCCGGGACTTGGGTGCGAAGATTGTCGCTCACGGCTCTCCCGTACTGCCCGGTTCACAATTTATGATGGCTTACTGGGACGATATTCCGGTTATGGGTTTACCGGGCTGTGTCATGTACTCCAGGCGCACGATCTTCGACCTCATTCTGCCCCGGGTGCTGGCAGGTGAGATTATCAAGCGGGAAGATTTAACCCGGCTTGCCCACGGCGGACTGTGTTTAAATTGCGAGGTGTGCACCTACCCAAATTGTGGTTTTGGAAAAAGTTAAGGCTGCCTTTCGGCAGCCTTTCTTATTTACGGGCCTGACCATTGCCATAGACGATATATTTTATCGTGGTCAGTTCCTTTAGGCCCATCGGGCCGCGGGCGTGCAGCTTCTGCGTACTGATACCGATTTCCGCGCCGAAACCGAACTGGAAACCATCTGTGAAGCGAGTGGAGGCATTAACATATACCGCCGCCGCATCCACTTCCTGCAGAAATCTCCGCGCGTGGCTGTAATTCTCGGTGATAATGGCCTCGGAGTGCTTAGTGCCATATTGATGAATATGGCGCAACGCTTCTTCCAGCGAATCAACCACTTTAATTGAAAGAATCAGATCCAGAAACTCAGCGGCATAATCTTCCTCGGTAGCAGCTTTGGCTTCCGGCAGCAAGGCTCTGGTCCGCTCGCAGCCCCGCAGCTCCACGCCCAGTTCCAGAAGCTTTCTGCCTGCGCCGGGGAGGAAGTCCCGAGCCACATCCCGATGCACCAGCAGGGATTCGGCGGCATTGCAGACCCCCGGACGCTGGGTCTTGGCATTAATAATAATCTTCTCGGCGTCATCCAGTTTAGCGAAGCTGTCTACGTAAATATGGCAGTTCCCGATACCTGTCTCAATAACCGGAACGGTAGCGTTTTGCACGACGGACTGAATTAATCCTGCACCGCCGCGGGGAATCAGGACGTCCAGGTACTGATTGGCTTTCATCATCTCATTGGCAATCTCCCGCCCCGGCGTTTCGATCAACTGAATCGCTCCAGCCGGAATACCGGCCGCTTCCGCAGCCTCGGCAATAATTGCGGAAATCACGGTATTGGAACGCAGGGCGTCAGTACCCCCTCTTAAGATCACAGCATTGCCTGTTTTCAGGCATAATCCGGCGGCGTCCACCGTTACGTTGGGACGGGCTTCATAAATAATGCCGATAACACCTAGGGGCACCCGCATTTTTCCGATTTCAATATCCTGACTGCCTTTCCACATGGCCTCAACCTCGCCAACGGGGTCGGCTAAAGAGGTCAGCTTCCTTAAACCATGCGCCATATCCTTGATTCTGGCAGCATCCAGCAAAAGGCGGTCCAGGAGCGCTTTGCTCATACCCCGGGCCTTTCCCGCTTCCATATCTTCACTGTTTGCAGCCACGATGCTTGCTTCATTCTTTTCCAGCGCATCCGCCATAGCCAGCAGCGCTTTGTTTTTTACATCTATGGGGATATTGGATAATATGCGGGCAGCCGCTTTGGCCTTTTCACCCTTAATGCGCAGTTCTTCATTCATTCTTAACACCTCATTTTTATGATAGCTCACTGGGACAAGGGACCTGTCCCTTTGTCCCGGTTTTATACGGTTAGGGTCAGATTGTCCCGGTGAATAGCCTCATCTTCTTCTTTGTAGCCCAGGCATTGACTGATTTCGCTGCATTGTCTGCCCTGAATCTTCTTCAGCTCGTCGGCACTGTAATTGACAATACCGCGGGCCACTGTTCCGCACTCACCTTTGACACTGACCACATGGCCGCGCTGAAAATTTCCTTCTATCCTGGTAATGCCGCTGGGCAGGAGGCTCTTGCCCATTTCTACGATCGCCCGGATAGCGCCCGCATCCAGCCAGACGGCGCCCTGGGTTCTGGAAGCGTAGGCAATCCACCCTTTTTTGCTGGTTATTTTATGCTCACGAGGCACAAACAGTGTCCCGGGATTATGCCCCTCTACCACTCTTTTCAGGATATCGGGCTCCGCGCCGTTGGCAACAATCATCGGAATCCCGAAATCAGTGGATATCTTCGCGGCCTTGATTTTGGTAGCCATCCCGCCTACAGCCATTTTGGAGCCGGGTTCGCCGGCCAGCTCTTCTATCTCGGCGGTAATCTGTCCCACTACCGGAATAAGCTGCGCCGTGGCGTCTTTCCTGGGATCCGCGGTATATAGGCCGTCTATATCGGTGTGGAGGATTAATTAGTCGGCGTCCACC
>JAVEYA010000126.1:0-6180 GCA_034003745.1 Clostridia bacterium | reverse complement strand
TAAAAAAGAAGTGCGCCGGATGGACCGCTTCACCCAGTTTGCCGTGGCCGGCTCCATCATGGCTTTACAGGATGCTGGTTTTACCGAAGAGAATCTGCCCAAAGACCGGACCGGCGTGATCCTGGGTTCCGGCATCGGCGGCATTGAAACTCTGGAAGAATCCGCACGGGTTCTGCATGAAAAAGGCCCGGGACGGGTCAGCCCCTTCTTTGTTCCCATGATGATCGGTAATATGGCGCCCGGTCAGGTAGCCATCAGCCTGGGGGTAACCGGACCGAACGTTGCTGTGGTTACGGCCTGTGCTTCCGGAACAACGGCGGTGGGCGACGCGTTCCGCCGGATTAAATATGGGGAAGCGGATGTGCTGATTACCGGGGGGACGGAAGCCTCGATTACGCCGTTGGCGCTGGCCGGTTTCTGTTCGATGCGGGCGCTCTCCACCCGGAATGATGAACCCACGAAAGCCAGTTCCCCCTTTGACGCCAAACGCGACGGCTTTGTTATGGGCGAAGGCGCCGGGATTCTGGTGCTGGAAAGCCTTGATTCCGCCCTGGAAAGAGGGGCCAGAATTTATGCGGAAGTGCTGGGTTTCGGCGCCACCGCCGATGCGCATCATATCACTGCGCCCGCCCCCGGCGGTACAGGCGCCGCTGCCGCGATGCGGGAAGCCGTCGCTTCCGCAGGCTTAAAGCCTGCAGATATTGACTATATTAACGCCCATGGCACTTCCACCGACTTGAATGATAAGTATGAGACGATGGCCATAAAGGCTGTTTTTGGAGAGCATGCCTATAAATTAGCCGTCAGTTCCACGAAATCCATGACCGGTCACCTCTTAGGCGCGGCCGGCGGGGTAGAACTGGCAGCCACCGTATTGACCATGCAAAACGGCCTGATTCCGCCGACCATCAATTATGCGGACAAAGACCCGGAGTGCGATCTGGACTATGTGCCCAACACCGCCCGGAAGCAAGCGGTCCAATACGCATTGAGCAATTCCTTTGGCTTCGGGGGACAAAACGCCTCCGTACTAGTCGGTAAGTATACCCCGTAACGGAGGAAAAGATGGAGTTGGATGAGAATCGTCTGGAAAAGCTGGCTGCGCTCTTACAAGAGCTGAAAATTGAAAGCGTCTCCGACTTTACGCACATCAATCAGGCGCTGGTGCATTCCTCTTATCTGTACGAGGGGAATACCGCCCAATCCGAGCATAACCAGCGGCTGGAATTTCTGGGCGACGCCGTCGTCGGGCTAATTATCGCGCATCATTTATTTGAGACTTTTCCCAAAAAGCCCGAAGGAGAGCTGACCAAAATGCGGGCTGCCATCGTCTGTGAGGCAGCCCTGGCTGAAGCAGCCCGCCGGATCGGCCTGGGCGAATATCTTTTAATGGGCAAAGGAGAAGAGCAAATGGGCGGTAAAAACCGCCTCTCCAATCTGGCGGATTGCTTTGAAGCCTTTGTGGGCGCGCTATATTTGACAATTGATCCGGAAAAGACGAAGGGCTTCGTGCTGGATATTTTGCAAAATAAAATCAGCGCCTCCGCCAACGGCATGTATAATGACTTTAAAACCCATCTGCAGGAATTCGTCCAAAAGAAACCGGATAACCGGGTTACCTATAGAATTATTAAAGAAGAAGGTCCCGACCACGCCAAAGTATTTTACGCCGCTGTTTTTTTGAATGAGCGGGAGGTAGCGCAGGGCAAAGGCAGCACCAAAAAAGAAGCGGAACAAAGAGCTGCCAAAAAAGCGCTGAAGGAATTCGGAGAGCTCCGATGAACAGGATTCTGATCGTGCCTTTTTTTATCCCGCATCAGGGTTGCCCCTTCAGTTGCGCCTTTTGCAACCAATGGAAAATTACCGGGTCCCCGGATCAAGCAGAGCAGGATGTTGCCGCAAAAGTCAAAACAGCGCTCCGTACCGTTAAGATACAGCCGGAAACCGTGGAAGCAGCCTTTTACGGAGGCAGCTTCACCGGCTTACCTGAGGCGGAGCAGCTCTTTTGGCTGGAGCAGGCTTTTTTTTTGAAACAACAGGGACTCCTTACCGGTATACGCCTTTCCACCCGGCCGGATTATATTTCGGCCGAAATCCTGGAACGTCTCTTGCGTCATGGTGTCACCACCATTGAATTAGGGGTGCAGTCGCTGGACGACGAGGTGCTGGCCAAAAGCCTGCGGGGGCATACCGCCCAGGATACGGTGGCGGCAACCGCTTTAATCCGAAAATATCCCTTTCATTTAATCTACCAGCTGATGTTGGGTCTGCCCGGCGACACGCCGGTCAAAGCGCGACTCACCGCCCGTAAGACGATTCTGGCCAAACCGGACGGGGTGCGTATCTATCCTGCCGTCGTGCTGTCCGGAACCGCTTTAGACTTATGGTATAAGCAGGGTTTATACCGGCCCTGGACCCTGCAGGAAGCCGTGGAGACAAGTGCGGATTTACTGGGTATGTTCTCTTTATACAGCATCCCGGTGATTCGGCTGGGTCTGCAGGCTACAGAAAGCCTTGCAACCGATGGGGAAGCGCCCGCCGGACCCTGGCATCCGGCTTTTGGGGAACTGGCGGAGAGCGCGCTGATGTTTAGACAGACCCAGGCGCTGCTCCAAAGGCTGTGTTCCTCCGGTAACAGTGTAACCCTATGCTTTCATCCGGCGGATACTTCCAAGGTCATCGGGCAGCACAGGCAAAATCAAATAGCCCTGCAGCAGCTTTATCCATACTTAGAAATGAGATTTTTGCCGGATCAGACAATGTCAAAAAATGACCTCAAACTCAACAGTACCGAGCAAACCATTTCACTGTCACGACAGGAATTTTTGGAGATATATCGAATAGAAGAGGAAGGCCATTAATGACTGCGGATAGGAAAGGAAGATACATTTGTACCTTAAGAAGCTGGAGATTCATGGATTCAAATCCTTTGCCGATAAAACCACCCTGGAATTCAAGCCGGGGGTTACCATCGTCGTAGGGCCGAACGGCAGCGGGAAATCCAATATTGCCGACGCGGTGCGCTGGGTATTGGGGGAACAAAGCGTAAAATCCCTGCGGGGCGGCAAGATGGAGGACGTCATCTTTGCCGGCAGCGAGAAACGCCGCTCTTTGGGTATGGCGGAAGTCTCCCTGACCATTGACAATACTTCCGGAGCCTTTCCGCTGGAATTCAACGAAGTGATGGTCACCCGCCGCCTGTACCGTTCCGGGGAAAGCGATTACTTGATTAACCGGGTTCCCTGCCGCCTGAAAGACATTCATGAACTTTTCATGGATACCGGCGTAGGCCGGGAGGGCATCTCCATTATCGGCCAGGGCAAGGTGGATGAAATCTTAAGCGTCAAACCGGAGGAACGCCGCGGTTTAATCGAGGAAGCCGCGGGTATCGTCAAATATCGTTACCGCAAGAAAGAGGCCGTCAGGAAACTGGAAGATACCCAGGCCAGCCTCATCCGGCTGGGCGATATCGTCCAGGAGCTGGAGAGCCAGCAGGAGCCCCTGGCGGAACAGGCCCGGGTGGCGAAGATCTATAAGGAGCAAAAAAGCGAACTGGATGCGCTGGAAATCGGCCTGCTGCTGGAAGAGATAAATTCAGCCCGCCGCCGTTTGCAAAATATCGAAAAGAACAGATTGAATCAGGAGCAGGAAATCGAAGAATCCCGCGCCAAACTCTTATCCGCCCAGGCGCGTGAAGAAGAACAGAAACTTCTGCTGCATAAGAAAGAAGAAGAAATCAACCTCCAGCAGGAGAGAGTATATAAAGAAACCGTTAAGCTGGAAAAAACCGAAAGTGAAATGAAGCTCATTACTGAGCGCCTCGCGGACTTAAGCAAACAAAAGAAGACCTTTCATCACGACCTGCAGCAGTTGAAGGAAGAATTGGAGAGTTTAGGCCGGGAATATCAGGACCATCAAAAAACAGGGGAATCGCTGCAGCAGAATTTGCTCGAAGCCCGGCAAAAACTGCAGGATTACGAGAATTTCCTGGCTGAGGATAACCTGGCGGACCAACAGCTGGCCCACCAACTGGATCATCTGAAGAACGAACATTTCGACGCCCTCCAGGATGAGGCGCGCCTCCACAATGAATTGAACGCTCTCCGGCAAAGGCTGGTTCTTCTGGAGAGACAAAAGGAGCAAAGCGTAACCCGGCGGGCCGCTGTCGAAGCCGACGTCCAAAAAGTGCAGGAAACCCTGTCGTCACTGGAAAAAGAAACCGCAGCGCTGTCGGACCTGCAGGATTCCCTGCGTCGGAACCTGCTCAGCGCGGAAACCAAACTGCAGGAAGAAACCAAGAAACAGACCGAATTCATCCTCCAACAGCGCAAGCTGGAAGATGAAAGCAACAGTTTATCCGCCCGGCAAAGAGTCCTCGAAGAAATGGAACGGGAAGGCCAGGGCTATGCCCACGGCGTCAGGGAGGTCCTGAAGCAATCCTCGGGAAATAAGCTGGCCGGCATCATCGGCAGCGTGGCTCAGGTACTCAGTGTGCCGAAAAAATACGAAATCGCGGCGGAAGTCGCTCTGGGCGGCGCACTCCAGCATATTATCACGGAAAATGAAGATACGGCCCGAAAGGCCATCGAATGGCTGAAAGCCAACGATAAAGGACGCGTCACTTTTCTGCCCCTTTCCACCATCAGCGCCGGCAACGAGAAGCAAACCGCGCCGTCCGGCCAAGGCGTGCTGGGCCGGCTGAGCGAACTGGTCGGCTATGACGCCAAATACCGGCAGGTGATCGAATATCTGGCCGGCCGCGTCTGGGTCGTGGAGAATCTCTCCACCGCTATTGTCAAGGCGCGGGAAACAGGCTACCGCTGCCGCCTGGTCACCCTGGACGGACAATTGATTAACGCCGGCGGTTCCATGACCGGCGGCAGTTTCAAGCAGAATCCCGGCGGAATTCTGAGCCGCAAAAGAACGCTGCAGGAACTGGAAGTGGAAAATACCCGCCTGGAAGCGCTGATTACCCTGACTGCGCAGAACATCACCAACGGAAATCATGTTCTGACTGCGCTTAAGGCCGATGGGGACAGTCTCCGGGAGCAACTGCGCGCGCTGGAGATCAAACAGGCGGAAAATATGAAGACCCGGGAACGTTGGGGCGCGGAGCATGAACGGCACTTAAGCGAACTGGAAACGATTCTATGGCAGATCAGGGAGCAAGAAAGCGAGGAGGGCGCCCTCCGCCAGGAAGCGGTCCTTCAGGAAAAGACGGCGCTGGAACTCAAATCCGGCCTGTCCCAAGCCCAGGAAGAAATGGAAAAGCTTTCGGCCTCCTTGAAGGCCAAACAGCTGGAACGCATTAAGAAAAACGAAAAACTCACCGATATGCGCATTCGGACGGCTACTTTTGAAGAAAAGCTGACCTCCTTTCAGAAGGAAAGCACTTACCTCGGCCAGCGGCTTAAGCAGCTGCGCCAATATAAAGAGGACAAAGAAAGAGACCTGAACGATTTAAAAATTAAAACTAAAGAATTTGAAAAAAACTATGCTCAACTGGAGAAACTGAAAGATACCGAGCTGAAGAATATCCTGGCCTTTGAGAAAATTAAAGAAGAAATGAAGGGGAGCAGGCACGCTCTTCAGGAAAGTATCAACCTGCTCCAGCAGGAGCTGAAGGATATCGCTTCCGCGGTGAAGGATAAAGAAGATAAACTGCACCAATTTGACATTCAGCAATCCAAATATGAGGTCACGCTGGAAGCAACGGCTCTGCGCCTGCAGGAGCAATACGCCCTGGATTATGAGACGGCTTTGGAACGCTGTCCCGAGACTACCGACCGTAAAGCCGCCCAGCAAAGGATCCTGGAGCTGAAAGAGGAAATCCTCTCTTTGGGCGAGGTGAATCTCGCAGCGATCGAAGAACATAAGAAGCTGGTGGAAAGGCTGGAATTCCTGACAGTCCAGATCGCCGACATGACGGAAGCCTCAGAGCGCTTACAGGACGTCATCCGGGAAATGAACCAGATTATGACCAGAAAATTCAATGAGACTTACCATCTGGTCGATAAAGCCTTCCAGGAGATGTTCGTCAAGATGTTCGGCGGCGGGAGAGCGCAACTGGTACTGACCCAGGCCGAGGATGTCCTGGAAGCCGGCGTGGAAATCATCGCCCAGCCCCCCGGTAAAAAGACGCAGTATCTGTCTTTATTATCCGGCGGAGAAAAGGCCTTG
>JAVEYA010000125.1:0-6199 GCA_034003745.1 Clostridia bacterium | reverse complement strand
TTTTCTTTTTGAAAAAGGGCTTCAAAATGATGCTGTAAATGATGCTGATCACCGCAGCGGTTAAGGAATGCCAGAATCCTGTTATGCCGAACCCGGACACAAAAAGGGAAGTCAGCATAACCATCCAGGTATTAACGATGAGCGTAAACAAACCCAGCGTCACCAGATTAAGAGGGAGGGCCAGCAATAAGACGATGGGCCTGATTAAGAGATTAATCAGCGCCAGTACCACCGCGGCTAAAAGCAGAACCTGCCATGATCCCGGTTCAACCTGGGGGAAAACCCAGCCAACCGTATAAAAGGCCAGCATATTTATCAGTATTCTCAGCAGCATCTTCCTCATTATAATCCCCCATATATTAGGTTTCTTTTAGTAGGTTTCTTTAATAAAAGTCGATATCGACCCTGACTTCATCGGCTTCAATCGCAGCCATTTGCCAGCGCCCCCCGCGGGTCAGCTCATCCATGGCCTCTTGGGAGAAGTTGATTGCCGCGACCAATAGCTCACGGACAGGAGCGCCGGCCAGGTTCTTCAAAAGCAGAAGAAGATCACCCCAGGATTCTGCCAGATCCTCCAAGACATAAAGGAAGAGGGGAAGGGGAAAACCCAATTTGCCGGCCTTGATCCGGATGAGCAAAAGATAACTGCGCTTGTTAGTCCACATAGACTTCGACCCGTACTTTTCCTTCTTTGGGATCATCCACATCGACATCCACGAGTTTTTCATCGATCAGCCCCTGCTCTATTGCGGCGACGAGTTCTTCAATATCGATTTGAGAAAGGTCTATCCCCTTTCTTTCCATTTCAGTGCGGGCTTCTTCAGGGATATATTTCAGACCCATAGCGCCAAATCTGGAAGCGACTTTAACCAGGGCCAGCGGAATATTGATATTCACTTTGACAGCCTTGTCGGTATAAACTTTGATTCTCAGAAATTTTCTTTTTAAATTGGAATCCACCTCCGTAGACGCATCTTCGCCACTCTCCAGCGCCTCCAGGAGATCCAGGCCTTCTTTGGAGGTGATTTTCCCCTCCTGAATCATTTCCAGAATTCTTTTCTTTTCCTCAATCATTTTTCCTGCTCCTTTCACTTTATTTATTTCCCAATAGTTTCAGTTGATTTGTCGCCTCTTCCGGGGAGATTTCCCCGCTGTCCAAAGCATTGAGGATCTCCTGCTTTTTACTTTTCCAATCCGGGCTCACCTGTTTTTCTACCCGGTAGCCCAGGGCTTCGATGATCGCGTCCAAACGGTTCCGCACCGTTGGATAAGAGATACCGAGCTCCTTTTCGATATCCTTGATATTGCCGCGGCATTTAATAAAGACTTCGATAAAATCCCTCTGTTCATCGGGAAGCTGGCAGAACTTACAGAGCGCAAATTCCCCCTCAATTTTCGTGGAGCAATACCCGCAATTCAAACTGCTGACGGATAAACCGTGCCCACAGACGGGACATACGCCAGGCGCTTTGTACTTGATAACGTCCCCCTCCTTTGTTCTTTACCCCTTCTCTCCTGCTTGCTTTAAATATATTCCTCAAAATTGATAATGTCAATATAAAAATTAATAAAATTAATATCTAGATTAAATATATTAATATAAAAAGAGCAGACGCATTTCATCTGCTCTTTTGGCCTTATCGGAGGTTTATCTAAATGCTTACGGGAATTCCATTGAGTCTTATCAGAGGTCAATTAAGTTTTTTGAATAAATCTCGGTATAGACCAGCTTTCCGGCAATTCTCTCCGATTTCATCAAGCTGATGCTGTTTACTTCGGCGGTTATGTTGAGGGGGCCGAGTTCCCCGGCAACCGCTTCAATAATGCAGCCGGGTTTTAGGACAACTTCCCGGCCCAGGGTCAGATGGGGCTTATAGGTCCTCTTCTCAATTGCAAAGCCGTTGGCAGTCAGCGCGGAACTCAATTGTTCATAGATTGACAATAAAGTCTCATTCTTTTTAACGCCTATCCAGACGATCTCCCAGCTTCCGCGGGAAAACGCGCCCAACCCGTTTAATTTCAAGTGAAATGCAGGTGCAATGAGCTTGTCCAGGGATTGTTTAACGAGCTCCGGTTTAGCGGTCTCACCGATAAACACCACAGTCAGGTGCAGGTTATCCTTTAAGGTAAAATTCCCTGCGGTGGAATATTTTTTCACTTCCCCCATGACTGCCGCGAGCTTGTTTTTGATGTCCTCACTGAAATTCACCGCAATGAACAGACGCATAACCACGCCCTCCGCCTTATTACTTAATGTGCCGTCAATTATACAGCAGGTTCGGCAGCCATAGGATAATCTCCGGGAACAGCCAGCATAAAGCCACGACTAAAATTTGCAGAAAAATAAAAGGAATAACCCCCCGGTAAATATCCGCTGTTTTGACTTCCGGAGGCGCTACGCCCTTGAGATAAAAGATGGAATAGGCAAACGGCGGCGTTAAAAAACCTGTCTGCATTACGACAATCATCATCATTGCAAACCACACAGGGTCCACGCCCATGCGGGCGACAATGGGCGTAAAGATGGGAACAGCCACCATTATAGTGCCCAGCCAATCCAGAAACATACCCATAAAGAAAACCAACAGAAACATAACAAACAGGATGCCCGCTTCCGGGACATTCAGACCGGTAATCAGATTATAGACCACTTCTACGCCGCCGAGGCGAATATAGACGCCGGAAAAAAAGCTGGCGCCGAACATGACCATGTACACCATACAGCTGACCTTCATGGTGTCGATAACCGCGTCCTTCAGGTTGGCAAAATTCAGGTTGCGGTAAGCTGCAGCCAGAATAATCGAAGCGAAAGCGCCGAAGCCGGCGGCTTCCGTAGGCGTGCAAAAACCGATAATAATGCTGCCAAGTACCACCAAGACGATGATGGTTACCGGAATAACCGAGGTAACCAGCAGGCTGATTTTCTGCTTTAAGGGAATGTCGGCCTCTTCTTTAGGCAGCGCCGGGCCCAGTGAAGGATTAAAGTGACAGCGGATGATGACGTAAATTAGATAAAACAGCACCAATAATAGCCCGGGACCGATTGCGCCCATAAACAGATTGCGCAGATGTACGCCGCCCGCGGTGTCGTCATAGACAATCAGCAAAATGCTCGGCGGGATTAATACCCCTAAGGCGCCGCCTGCGCAAATAGCGCCGGTGGCTATGGGGATATCATACTTATATTTCATCATGGCCGGCAGCGCCAAGACGCCCATGATCGCTACGGAGACGCCGATAACGCCCGTTGCCGTAGCCAGAATGGCGCAGGCTGCTATGGTGGCAATCAACAAACCGCCGCGCAGGCTGCCCATAAGTTTATGCAACGCATCATAAAGGCGCATAGCGATGCCCGATTTTTCAATCATAATACCCATAAAGGTAAACAAAGGAATCGCGATTAAGACAAAATCCATCAGCGTTTCATAGGTATTGAGGACGAATACATGCACCGCGGCGGGGCCAAGAAAAATCAAGCCGAAGATGGTGGCGATCCCGCCCATAACAAATGCAACCGGATAACCCCAGACGATAAAGAGGACCAACGAGCCTGTCATCAGCAAAGTAATCAATTCGCGGCTCAAGGACGCTCACCGCCTTTCACCAGGCAAATCGCGTCCCGGATAAATTCCGCCACCGCCTGCAGGACCAGCATGATGGACCCGGCCAGCGTCCACGCCTTTAAGGGCCACAGTAACGGGAACCAGATCCCCCAATAATCTCTTTCCGAAATGAGATAGCTCCGGATCAGGTATCCAACCATAAGCTGGAGGGCGAAGTACCACATGGGTACAAAAAAGACAAGAAAAAAGAAACAATCGAAAGCAGCTTTGACCCGTGGCGAAAACTTAGCGTAAAAAATATCAATGGTGACATTGCCTTTAATTTTGAAGACATAAGCCATCCCCAGCATCAGCATGGCGCTGCATAAGAAATAGCTCATTTCATGGCTCCAGATGGAAGGATTATTCAGGAATTTTCGTCTGATTACTTCTATCGTCATGATGAACAGTACCGGAAACAGCAACCAGGCTGTAGTCTTGGCCACATATTCGTTAAATCTGTCCAGGCGGTCCAAGGCTTTTAATAAAGTTTTCAACTGTTTCACCTCGTTATTGTAACTGCCAAAATTTATACAATATCGAGACAATTATATCATCTATAAATGAATTGATAAATGTCCGTATATTATGTAATATTAGATTTAATCAAACGCTATGCTATGACGAAGAATTGTCTGAAGGGGGAATCGCTGTGCTTATGCTGGAGGAACTCGTTAAATTATCGGAGGATTTTGTCAAAAACACTCCGCTCAATCTGATTAAGGAACTAGATAATCTGCAATTATGGGAAACGAAAGTCCTGGTAGGCGTAGCCGCGGCTGACGACCCGATCTTTGAGGAGTATAAGAACCCCGACATTATCGGGCCGCATCACATCAGTCCGAAAGAGTGGCTGCCGGAAGCGCAATCGGTCATCTCTTTCTTCCTCCACTATTCCGACCGTGTCCGCACCAGCAATTACGATCCGGACTATCCCTCGAAGGAATGGCTTTATGGCCGTATTGAAGGCGACTATGTGAATATCGCCCTGCGTAAGCATCTTGTCGATGCACTGGTTGCCGCAGGAGAAAAAGCCGTTGCACCTTCTGATGAAACGCACTGGAAACGGCTTGGCTTTAACAGCAATTGGTCGGAAAGACACGCCGCCTATGCGGCAGGATTGGGTACTTTTAGCCTGACCCGGCATCTTATTACCAAAAATGGCTGCGCCGGGCGTTACGGCAGTATCATTACCAGCGCCTTAATCAAGCCCACGCCCCGCCCCTATACCGATCCCTTTGCATATTGCAGCAAGTGCGGCGCCTGTATCCCCCGCTGTCCGATGAAAGCCGTTTCGGAAAAAGGCAAGGAACAGCAGCCTTGCTTCCATATGGTGCACGAATACGTACAATCCCGCGAAGACCCCCGCTTTGGCTGCGGCAAATGTTCGGTCAACGTCCCCTGCGAATCATCAGCGCCCGGCCTGTAAGCGGAAATAATAACAGCAGACCGATAGACAGATATAAAAACACGTTTGAAGTATCTTCAGACGTGTTTTTGTTTGGATTTGCGCGGCTATTTATTTTCCGTTTTTTCTTCCGAAGCGGTTTCTTTTTTCAGGCTGTAATCCGCTTTCTTCTTCTCAGCGCCGGTAGGCCGGAGATATTTCAATAAATCCAGGACAATATAGATGGCCAGCAGAATCAAAAAAGACCGGACTCCTAAATTTAAAGCAACATTTTCAATCGCCGACAGCAGCGCCGGGAAGATGAGCAGAATTAAAATCAATATGGCCAGCTTAAAGAAAATTTTCAGCCGATTATTCAATTTCGCTGTCACACCTTTTCCTTGTTCTATTTCATTATTTTACGATTAGTTGGCGTATCTGTCCAGTATAAAGGTATGGCTGCGATTAATTTTCGGAAATTAGCCGTTATGAATCATGATGCTCCAGTTATACCCATAGTTGTTATCCCAATTATCGGCGCCGTCATGGAAGCAAAAATTCACCCGCTCTCCTTTGGGCAAAATATCGCAGGTCCAACCTTGCGGCACATTGGTCATGACAATATCTTCAACGTTGTCCCAGCTGTCGTTATGACCGTAACCCAGGTGCGCATAGACCGATTGGGCTCCGCTTTTGGCCAGCAGTCCGTCATACCTGATGGTTATGGTTTCGCCTGCCGTAGCGGGAATAGGCGTTATGCTGATGCCCTCCACCACTTCCGTAAGGCCGGCTTTGCTTTTGGCGGCCGGTTTTCTTGGCATAAAGATTCCTCCTTATAAAATATTGATTTCTAAGGATATTATTTATTTATTTTCAAAAATTATAATGGGGATAATAGTAAAGAAACAACTATTAAGGGAGATGATTCAGATGAGAAAGCTAAATGTGGGTATCATTGGCGTAGGAATGGCCTTCGAACGTCTGCACTATCCGGCTTTTCAGCAATTGTCGGACCGTTATAAAATCGTGGCTCTGTGTGATACCGATCGGGAAAAAGCTTTGAAGTGGGCCGGCCTGCTGCAGCTCACTCCGATAAAAGATACTTATACCGACTGGCAGGAAATGCTTACCAGAGATGACTTGGACGTCATCGATATCATGGCGCCGATTGCGTTGAATTACAAGATAACTGCCGCCGTGGCCCAACGCT
>JAVEYA010000124.1:0-6348 GCA_034003745.1 Clostridia bacterium | reverse complement strand
GCAAGAAGTGTTATAATAATCCATCGGTTGATGTTCAGAAGGTGTTCAGAAGGCTCTGTTAATATAGAAATAATGCTGTAAGATATTACGAAGCATAGCGATGAAAAATACCAAATTTTTTATATTGCTAATTCATCATTAATTATTCCTGGCTTCGTATCACTATTTACAGACATTGGCTGACTGAATTATACTAAATTATAATGTGAAAAAAATACCGATTATCCCTTATTTCGGCTTTAAGTTTATATTTTCGTCATTATCTGACATATAGGAGGGATGTTATGAAGAAGTGGGTTCTATTATTGGTGTGTATCATTGCAGTGGGTGCGGCGGTTGTTTTTTATTATCCTCGTCTGCATGAACCGGAGCCGGCTGTTGAGGAAACTATGGTTTCTCCCTTAAAACCGGGTACATATCGCGTGGAATTCAGCGAGCCCGATGAACGGGGCTGGAAAGCCTTTTTTGCCATGGAAGTCAATAGCGCGGGAGAAATTGCCCAGGCGAATTTTGATTATATCTCCGCTGCCGGAATTTTAAAAACCCAAGACCAGGCCTACAATACACGAATGAAGGCAGCTAACGGGCTGGGTCCCAGCGAGTATTGCCCGCGTTTTGCCAAAAATCTGCTGATCTATCAAAATCCGGAACAAGTAGATGGCATTACCGGAGCCACCTCTTCCTACCATGACTTTAAGGAGTTTGCCCAGAAGGCTTTTGCCGCTGCCCATACCGGTTCCCAGGAGGTTATTTATCTGTCCCAGCCTAAAGCGGAAGAACATGAGCAGGAGGAGGCTGAAGAATCATGAAATTCTTTTCCGATTTAAAAGTCAGCGCCAAGCTGCTGGTGAGCTTTAGCCTGCTGGTCGCCATTTCTTTTGCGGTCGGAGGGTTGGGTATTTTTAATATTCTTCGTTTACAGCAGATGGACCACGACCTGTATGTCTACCAGACCCTTCCTTTGCTGGAACTGCGCGTGATTCACGGGGCTTTTGAAGAGAACCGCTCTTATATGCGGGATCTCATTCTGGAAGAGAATCCGGCCAAGGTGGATTCTTATTTAAAGGCCATGGATGAAAACAAACAGAAGATCGATCAGTCATTGCAAACCTTTTCCCAGAGCCTGCTGACCCGGGAAGAAAACAAGCAATTTATTTATCTGGTCAATGTCTTGGAAAATTTCGGCTATCACCGTGATCAGGTGGTTGAATTATGCCGTATCGGCAACAAGGCCTACGCCTATACCGTCTTATCCCAGGACGGTCCTAAGCTATCGGAAAACTTTAGCGCAGCGATGGACAAATTATCCCAAATTAAGGAACAGTCAGGCCACGTGGCGGCGGAAACCAATGAAGCACGGGCGGAGTCCGCCATCTGGCAGACAGCGCTCTTTGTCCTGGCAGCCGGTATCTTAGCCCTTGCGCTGAGCGTCACCCTGGCCAGGTTAATCAGTACGCCGTTGGCCGCAGTGGCCGCTACGGCCAACGAGATTGCCGGGGGTAACCTGACTTGTGAGATTCCCGCCAGGTACCGGAGCAGCAAGGATGAAATCGGCCGGTTGGGCCTGGTCTTTAATGCCATGATTGACAATGTCCGGGAACTGATCCAAAAGGTTCATGAATCAGCCGAGCTGGTGGCGTCCTCCGCGGAAGAATTGAGCGCCAGCGCGGGAGACACCGCCCAAGTAGTGGGCCAGGTGGCCCTGACGGTGGGTGCAACGGCCGAAGGGGCCCAGACCCAGGTGGACGCCTTGGCTGAAACGATGTCCGCGGTAGAGCAGCTGGTAACAGGCGTGCAGCAGATCTCCTCCAACAGCGCCAATGCCACGGAGACGGCGGAAAAGGCCGCGCAGGCAGCCTTGCTGGGAGGAAAGAAAGTGAACATAGTTATTGACAAGATGACGAATATCAAGCAAAGCGTGGAGCATTCCGCTGCGGTAGTGACTGAATTGAGCAGCAGGTCCACGGAAATTGACGAGATCGTCACGACCATCTCCGGATTGGCTGAGCAGACCAATCTTCTGGCCCTTAACGCCGCTATCGAAGCAGCCCGGGCCGGCGAAGAAGGAAGAGGATTCGCCGTCGTTGCGGAGGAAGTCCGCAAACTGGCGGAGCAGTCGCAGCTGGCTGCTAAACAAATCGCCGCGCTGATTCAGTCCATTCAATTGGATACGAGTAAGGCAGTGTCTACCATGAGTGAAGGAACGCGGAAGGTACAGGAGGGGTATGAGGCGGTGAACGAAGCCGGCGAAGCCTTTGCCAGCATCGTCAGTTTGGCCCAGACCGTATCCGGACAGATCCGGCAAATTTCCACCAATATTGAGGGGATGGCCTCAAGCAGCCAGAGTATGGTCACCACAGTGGGCAAAGTGGAGCAAATCAGCCGGCAGACCTCGGACCAGGCGCAGACAGTTTACGCCGCTACCGAAGAGCAGTCTTCCACCATAGAAGAAATTGCCGCATCCTGCGATATGCTGGCTCAACTGGCCGATCAGTTGCAGCAGGCGGTAAAACAGTTTAAGATCCAGTAACTATTCAAAAGCATGAACAGATTAACGGATTGAAAAAATGGGACAGGGGGACAGGCGCCTTGTCCCATTTTATTTGGGATATTGAATGGCATTATGCTATTTTATGTGATAGAATTCACTCCAAAGAAATAAGGGGATTACAATTTGAAGAAATTGCTTTGTTCAATAGCCGGCTGGTTGCTGCTGGCGCTGGCGGCTGTCGGTGTTTTTATACCGGTACTGCCCACCACGCCGTTGGTGATTGCCGCAACGGTATGTTTTTCCGCCGGCAATCCGCAAATGGTCCGCCGGCTGGAAAACAATTATCTATTTGGTCCCTATATAGAGGGGTGGAGAACCCGGCAGGGGGTGACCGCCGCCCGAAAGATTGCGGCAATTATCGTACTGTGGGGAGCGCTGGCCCTTTCGGCGTTCATAACCCGCAAGCTCTGGCTGGCCGTTCTGCTGCTTGTGGTGGGTCTTGCCGTGACAACACATCTTCTCTTGTTAAAGACCAAAAAAGGATAGTGTTTATTCATTTGGAAATAGCGTATAATATACTTATAATTGATTATTTTCCAGAATAAAGAAAACGTTGGATATTTCAAGAGGAGCGAATATGTACCGTGCGGCTAAAACGATACGATCTAATAAATTAAGCGCAAAAAGCCCGGCGTTCAAGATACTGGCGCTGGCGCTTTGCCTGGCGTATATTTTTGTCTCCTTGACGGGACCGGCCTACATCCTGCTTCATCTTGACCACGAACACGACCACCACGGTCCAGACGGGCGCTGCTCCGTCTGCGTGCAGATTGCCGCAGCGGGCAATATACTGAAGCTGTTTTCCGCCGCAGAAATTGTCGCAGTGGTTGCTATCGGCACTTTGCCGGGGCTTATTCTGCTACGCCGGATTGTTTTTTCCCCGATTGTTTTCTACACCCCGGTCACCTTAAAAGTAAAATTGAATAATTGAGAACCCTCCAAGGGAGTACTGTGCCTGTTTGCAGGGCGGGGTGATAGTCCCGCCTGCAGGCTTAAGTATTTCCTTTGTATTTTTATGTCCAAAAATACAAACGGAGGTATAGATAATGAAAAAATGGACTGTTTTTTTCCTTGTATCCGCGCTTTTAGTCCTGATGCTCAGCGGCTGCGGGAAAGCCGCAAGCACGGTTCAAGATGTTCCGGATGATAAATTAAGTATTGTCACGACCATTTTCCCGCCCTATGACTTCGCACGCGCGATTACAGGCGACAAAGCCGCTCTAACTATGTTGCTGCCGCCGGGCGCCGAAAGCCATTCCTTTGAGCCGACGCCGCAGGATATTATTAAAATACAAAATTGCGATATTTTTATCTATGTCGGTGGCGAGTCCGACGCCTGGGTAGAGGAAGTGCTGGAATCAATGGATACCGGCGCAATGAAAATTATTACCCTGATGGATTGCATCGAGGTCGTTGCAGAAGAAATCATCGAAGGCATGGAGGAAGAAGCGCATGAGCATGGGGATGAAGATGAACATGAACATGAAGAAATAGACGAACATGAACATGAAGAAATAGACGAACATGAGGAAGAACACGCTGACGAGGATGCGCACTCCGCTGAGGATACGCATGAAGAAACGCCGGAATATGACGAGCATGTCTGGACTTCGCCCAGAAATGCAAAATTGATCGTTCAGAAAATAGCCGACACGCTTAGCGAAATTGATGCAGCAAATGCTTCCGCTTATCAGCAGAATACCCTGGCCTTTTTAAGCGAACTGAATAAACTGGATGCTGCTTTTTTGGATGTAGTGGGTCAGGCTCAGCGCAAAACCCTCGTTTTTGGCGACCGTTTCCCCTTCCGCTATTTTGCCGATGCTTACGGGCTGGAGTATTTCGCCGCCTTTCCCGGCTGCTCCGTCGAAACCGAGGCCAGTGCGGGTACGGTTGCTTTTTTGATCGATAAAATCAAGGCGGAAAATATCCCGGTGGTTTTCCATATTGAGCTCGGCAATGAGAAGATGGCCAACGCCATCAGTGAAGCGACCGGCGCCAAGGTCTTGCAGCTCCATGCCGTTCATAACATTACCAAGGCGGACTTTGAGCGGGGCGTGGGCTATGTGGACTTGATGAAACAAAACGTGGAGAACCTCAAGGAGGCGCTTTTTTAAGATGGCACTGATCAGCTGTCAGGAGGCTTCTTTCGCTTACGAAGGCCATACGGCCGTCAGCAATCTTGACTTTACGGTTGAAAGCGGCGATTACTTATGTATTGTCGGGGAAAACGGTTCCGGTAAAAGCACCCTGATCAAGGGCCTCTTACGGCTGATAGCGCCTCAAAGCGGAAAAGTGCTGATGGGTGACGGGCTGAAACCCCATGAAATCGGGTATTTGCCGCAGCAGACCGCCGCGCAGAAAGACTTTCCCGCCAGCGCCTATGAAGTCATCCTCTCAGGAAGGCTCGGCGCACGGGGGTTAAGACCCTTTTATTCCCGGGCGGACAAAGTAATCGTGGAGGAAAATATCCGGCGCCTGGATGTAGGTATGCTGCGGAACAAGTGTTACCGCGAGTTGTCCGGAGGCCAGCAGCAGCGCGTGCTGCTGGCCCGGGCGCTCTCTGCCGCCAAGAAGGCGCTGCTGCTTGACGAGCCCTTCGCCGGGCTGGATCCGGTGATCACCCGGGAGTTGTATCGCTTGATTGAGATGATCAACCGCGAGATGGGCCTTACGATCATTATGGTCTCACACGATGTTAAAAGCGCTGTCCAATACGCCGGTCATATTCTCCACTTGCAGAACACCCAGGTGTTTTTCGGCAAAACGGAGGAGTATCTGAAATCCGCCGTGGGCGAAAGATATTGGGGAGGAAAAAGAAATGATTAATACCTTGCTGGAGATGTTTTCATACACTTTCCTTGTCCGCGCCGCTGTTGTGGGGCTGTTGGTGGCGCTTTGCGCCGCGCTTTTGGGGGTGAGCCTGGTGTTGAAGCGCTACTCCATGATTGGCGACGGTCTTTCCCATGTGGGCTTTGGCTCGCTGGCCGTGGCCACGGCAATGAACGCTGCTCCGCTGACGGTATCCATTCCCGTTGTGGTAGCAGCGGCCTTTTTGCTTTTGCGCATCAGCGAAAACGGCAAAATCAAAGGAGATGCGGCAGTAGCGCTGATTTCCACCAGCTCGCTGGCCATCGGCGTCGTAGTGATTTCCCTGACCACGGGGATGAATACGGATGTCTGCAATTATTTGTTCGGCAGCATTCTGGCCATGAGTAAAGATGATGTGACCCTGAGTATTCTGCTGGCGGTGGTTGTGTTGGCGCTGTTCGTTTTGTTTTATAATAAAATTTTTGCCGTTACCTTTGACGAAACCTTCGCGCAAGCTACCGGCGTCCCTGCGGGGGTCTATAATATGCTGATCGCTTTTTTAACGGCCATTACCATTGCGCTGGGCATGCGGATGATGGGCGCGTTATTGATTTCCAGCCTGATTATTTTTCCGGCCCTGACTTCCATGCGGGTGTGTAAAACATTTAGAAGCGTGACAATTAGCGCCGCCGCGGTTTCACTGATTTGTTTCTTTATCGGCCTGGTGATATCTTATCTGTATGCGACGCCGACGGGCGCAAGTGTCGTTTTGGTGAATATCGCCGCCTTTTTACTGTTCTGGGGCGCGGGAAAAATACCCTGGTCCGTTGTGCAAAGCCGGATCATTTGGGGAAGGAGCAATCATTCATGAAGAGGATAATTTTTGTGCTGCTTGCGTGCGGACTCTTGCTGAGCGGCTGTGGGACCAAGGCCCCGGTCAATCAGAATTCAAAAAATGATAACGGCGTCCCGGCGTGAAATCTCCCTGC
>JAVEYA010000123.1:0-6352 GCA_034003745.1 Clostridia bacterium | reverse complement strand
ACCGGCTGATACTCCTGGGCCTCCTTGCTGAACCCCCAGGCGTCCACCCGGCCCGCCCCGGAGTGGGGATCGTCGTCTTCCCGCTTCAAGTACTGCACCACACGGTCCCAGTCCACGCCGGAGACCTCAAAGACGAGGGTCACGCCCATCAACAGGCCCCGCTCGCCATAGTCTTCGCCGCCCACCGTATAGGGGACGCCTGCAGCCGCTGCAAAATCGGCGTCGGTGGTGGCGTCGATGACGCGCAGACTCAGATACTCCACCTTATTCCCATTTTCCAGAAGCGTCACGCCGGCCACCCGGTTGTTCCGCATAATCGGCTCTGCGAAGGGGGTAGAGAGCTTCAAATCGATATTGGGCTCGCCCTCCACCTGCTTTAGAAACCACTGCTTGGCTTTCTCGATATCAAAGGCATTGCCCAGATCCTTGTAGAAGTTCTCGAAAATACCCCGGGTCAACAGTTCATTATTGGGGCCGTGGTTCATGTCCAGAAAATTCAGCTCGCCTAAAGTCATCAGACCGCCCAGCGCCGCGTCATCTTCGATCAGTAAAGTCTTCAGCCCGTTTCTGGCCGCGGAGAGCGCCGCCGCCACTCCTTCCGGCTCACCGCCGACGACAATGACGTCATAACCCGGCTTTCCCTCAATCACAGGAGCCGGGGCGGGCTTCTTCTGCTGGAGAATAAAATATGTACCGACCAAAAGGCATACGATTGCCGCGAGAGCGAAAAGCAAGCCCACGCGGCCTCTGTTCCGCGGTATCAATTGACCTCTCCTTCTTCCCCTTCATTATCTTCGATAATAACGGAAGAAACGGTAAATAAAGTTTTCCAGGCCGGGTTCATCGATGGCGGCAGATTCAGCAGAAAAGCCAGCGCTAACAGCAGAGCCGCCAAATCATCTTCGTTCCAGGGTTTGAAGCGGATGGCCTCCACCAGCCGCTCGGCCATATCCACAGTCCTCTCCTCACCGATGACCTCATCCAGCCAAACACCCAGCTTCTTCTCAAAGAGCACATCGAAATCGGCCTCTTCCATGCGGGTTCCTTCACGGATGCCGGCTTTCTCCTCGAACCAGTCAAAATAGGTATCCACCTGCTCCTGGCTGAACAGGAGAAAGTGCAGCGGCGTGTTCCGCACCAGCAGCGTCTCCAGCTTGCCCATCAGGATGTCGATATTTTCT
The DNA here is from genome assembly GCA_034003745.1 of Clostridia bacterium. Taxonomy (GTDB): domain Bacteria; phylum Bacillota; class Peptococcia; order DRI-13; family PHAD01; genus JAVEYA01. The sequence continues at coordinate 5,171 of JAVEYA010000123.1, read as the reverse complement.
TCCGCAATATCCTTCTCTTCCTGATCAAATATTTTCGTGGAAAGCCCCTCCAGAATTTCCTCGAGCTTCTCCAACTTGACCGGTTGGCCGTTACCCTTGCTCAAGCCGCCGATCAGGCCCAAATAGCCCGCCATCTTTTCATTGACGAAGAGCCATTTATTCTTCCATTGCGCCGCCTGCTCCTCTACGGCAACCTGGCAGCACTTCTTATATTTCCTGCCGCTGCCGCAGGGACACGTTTCGTTTCTTTCAATACTATCCAGTGGATTCTTCATGTCTATCTCCTTTAGCTTTTTAAGTTTACATTTTATTTTCTCATATCCGGCCTGTCTAAGCAATGTAAGTCTCATATACCCCCGCCAGAATCATATACAGCTCCCCGAAGGTCGGCACAGCGCCCAGGTTATTCATCCGCTCCTTCAACTCCGGCTTTAGCATACCCTCTTCTTCCAGCCACGCCGCAGCTTCCTCCGGGGTAAGCTCCTCGCCGCTTAAAGCCCGGGCGATGCCACTCAGGAGAGCGCCACGGTTCAATCCTTCCGCAAAGGAAACCGGCGTAAAGCTTTTCTCCGGCCGAAGCTGTCCGATGCGCTCCAGCACCCGGCCCAGCATGTAATCGGCGTCCCAGTATTGAATGGTCTCGTCCAGACGGTAGTTATTGCTGTAGCCGCCGGCGGCCAGGCCCAGTTCGCGCATTACTTTTACCCCGGGATAGGCCCAGTGGTCCATCACCGTCGGGCGCGACGGCGCATATTCCACCAGATAGGCGCCCTGCGCCTTTAATCTCTCCTGCAAAGCGTAGATGGCCTCACCGGAAGCCGTCATTTCCCGAAAGCCCAGTGCATTCTCCAAAGAATAGGCCGCAGCCGCCCCGGCCGCCTCGCCGGTGGCCATGCCTACCGGCACCACCCGGGCGCTGCCGTGGGGCAGCGAATCATAGGAGGCGCTCCTGCCCACCACCAAGAGATTGTCGATCTTTAGCGGCACCAGAGAGCGGAAAGGAATGCTGTAGACAGCCGGCTTGCCGATGACATTGCCCAGGTTATCCGGCGCGACGGGCTGAATATCTACGGGATAGCTGCCATGGGCGATCCTGTCCCAGTGGTCGCGGTTCTCCAGCATATCGGTGATGGTCAGGCGATATTCGCCCTGGATATGCCGGGTTTCCCGCACATACAACTGTTCCGCCGTGTCCACCAGCGCTACTTTGGCAAAACCGGGGAAACGCACCTGCATGAATTCCAGGATATGCGGCAGTTCCTGCTTGCCGCGTTCAATGCCCGCCAGCTTCGAGGACTCATCCAAGCTATCCACGCCAAAGATCAAGAGGGCATTAATCAAGACCGTACTGTCCTTCTGCCGGGCCAGATTCGGCCCGCGAAAACGCATCAGGGGATCCTGCGGCTGATATTCCAATGCCTGCTTGCCATAACCCCAGGCCACCTTGAAGGTGGCGCCCGCGTTGGAGTCGCCCCACGCCGGCTTTATTTTGCTGATGATCCGGCTGTAGTTATTGTACAAGAAGACATGGGGCCAGTTCACATCCTTGACCCGGAATACCAGGGTCACCCCCATCAGGCTGCCCTTCTGACCGTAATCCTCCGCCCCGATGGTGTAAGGCACGCCAGCCGCTGCGGCCACATCAGCGTCTGTGGTAGCGTCGATGACTCGCTCAGCGTAATATTCCTTTTCCTCTCCTCTTTCACTGACTTTAATCCCGACCACCTGGTTCCCTTCCAAGAGCGGGCTGAGGAATTTTGTCTCCAATGAAAGCGTAATATTTTTTTCTTTCCGCACCAGATTTAAAAAATAGGCCTTGGCTTCCTCCACATCGAAAGCGTTGCCCAGTGTCTCGTAGAACTCCTCGAAAATACCCCGGGTCAGGAGTTCCTTTTCCGGACCGTAGTTCATGTCCAGGAAATTCAGCCGGCCCAGCGTAAACAAGCCGCCCAGCGCGGCGTCATCCTCGATGAGCAAAGTCTTTACGCCATTTCGGGCTGCCGACACAGCCGCAGCGATGCCCTCCGGCTCTCCGCCCACGACGATCAGCTGATACTTAGACCCGTCAGCAGATGGCACACCCGTTTCGTCGGGTCCCAGCTCCGGCTTTCCTCCGGAACAGCCAGTCAGAGATATGAGGGAGAGTATAAGTAAGATAACAATAATTTTTTTCATAAACAACTCCATGAAAAGAATTTTACGGGCCTGATGAAGGGCCCGTAAAAATTTTAACATATATCGTATCACTCTTCTATTTCTTTAAGGACTTTCTCAATCTGTTCTTTAAGAATTGGAACATCCCGAATAGCAATTTCCCAAACCAATTCAAGATCGACTGTAAAATAAGTGTGTATCAATCTATCTCTTGTCCCTGCTATTAATCTCCATTCAATTTCAGGATATCTTTTCCTCAGTTCTTCCGGTACATTCTTTACTGCTTCACCAATTATTTCGATAAATCTTATTACTGCATTGGCTTTGATGTCATCATTAACAAATGCGGTATAATCTAAATCTCCAATAGCCTTTTGAATCAGTTCAGTCGCTTTAATAATATCATTCAGATAAAGCTTACTGGATCTGGACATACTTCACATCCTCCATCACGTTAGATTTGATTTCAGGTCGGAGATTCTTTTCTAAAATCAAATCTACTTTGACATCCAGTATTTCTTCCAGATAATCGGCTAAATATATGAAATTTCTGATATTCTTTTTACCATCAAGAAAGTCAATTAAAATATCAACATCACTTTTGTCATGTTGTTCATTTCTTGCATATGAACCGAAAATACCCAGCGTACGTATGCCAAATGTCTTTATCTTATCTTTATTGGCCTGAAGTCTGTTAATAATAAAAGTACTATCCTGTTTGGCGATACTCATGTTAAAACCTCCTCATTAATTGAGACAATACTTTGTTTATATTTTAACACATTACTAAAAAATGATAAAACTTAGAAAAAGTGTATCCGCTCAAAGCTTTTTAGAACTTAAGGAAATTAGTCAAAAAATTTGCCCCAACTCAAGAGAGCTGAGGCGCAAGCAAAATCAAAATTACTTAATTATCGTTACTTCCTGCGTAGTCGCATTCCAGTTAACCGTCGCACCGTAATGCTGGCTGACGAAGCGCACCGGAATCATTACGCGATCCTTGATTAGCGTGGGTGCAATATCAGAAACCACCCAGGAGCTATCGATATCCACGATACGCGAGCCGATATGGAAAACCAGTGTCTTATTGTTATATTTCACTGTCACGCTCTGGTCCGTAGCGTTATAGGATGTATCGGCGCCCAACGCGTCGCCCAGCGCCCGCAAGGGCACTACAGTAAAATCGCTGATAATCGTCGGGGCCACATCCAGGCTAACCAGCACCCCGCCGTTGGAAGCCAGCGTGCTGCCGATCTTGAAGATAATTTGGCCGCCGGTGCTCGGAGGCGGTGTAATCGGGGTAGAGCCGGTAGTGCCGATAGTATATGCTTTGGATTCGACCTCATAGCTATTCTCCGGCGTTTTCATTTCAATGATGTAGCTTCCTGCAGTTTCCGGATTTTTAATGCCGGCTGAGGAAGAAATATGCACTACGATCTTATCGTCTTCTCTGACCCGCATATCCCAAGGAAGTTCAATAAATAAATTCCTTCCACTGACGACAATATCTTCGGCAAATTCATCATTAACAGTAATATGTCCCGTAGAAATACCGGAGGGTATCGTTGTGCCGGTTGGGAAGGTTAAGATTAGCTGGTCACCGTCCCTTACACTCCAGTTTTTTGCAGCAAAAACTGTAATCCAATAATCAGAAATATTGCCGGGGGCATAGCTGCTTAACTCCACCTGGGGCTGATTCGCCTCAATATCGTTTGAATTGCCGGAGCCGCCTTCAATCGTATAAACATTGGATTTTGCTCTGCCGGTATCGGCACTAGTGGCAACATCCAGCCGGTAATTTCCCGCCGAATTTGGGTTTTCAAGACCCGCAGCGCTTTTTATAACAACTTGGACATAAGAGTTTTTTGGGATATCAATAGAAGATGGTATTCTAATAGCCATCTCACGCTCTGCTCTGGATGAGGATACCAGCCTTGCCGGATATCCGTTAACCGTTACATTGCTTTCACTAATACTATCAGGGACATAGGTACCACTGGGGAAATACAAATAAATGTAGCCTGACCCGCTGGAGAGGGAACCGCGGGAACTTGTGGTGAAGCCGATAGAATACTGGCTGCTGGCTCCTGCATCAATCGGGCTGACCAAAACCACCGGAGAGCCGATAGATAGACCGATTTGATACTCTTCTTCAACAAGTAACGAATCTTTGGAAGTATATACTCCCAGCTCATATTTATCAGCATCCCTAGGGTTGCTGATACCTGCGCCGGCTGTAATCGTCACAGTGACCTTGTCATTATTCCTGATATTCGATCCGGAAGGCACTTCTATCGCCACGATGTTGTTGGTTATGTCCACATCAACAGCACTGGCGGTATCACCGTTCACCTCAATGTGGCTACGAGAAATGGATTTAGGTAATTTCACCTCGGGAGCGAATTCTATATAAATAAAATCTTTGGCAGCAAGGGCGCCCTTGGAACTGACAGTAAAGTTTATGTCATAATCGGCATTGGCCTCTGCCGTTGAAGGTGAAACCATGACTTCCAATCTGGTGATTCTGGAACCAGATATCGTAAAAAGGTTAGATTTGGCTTCCCCATCGCGGGTAGTGCTCACCAAAAGATAATAGGAGCCTCCTTTAAAGGGAGCCTTGATGCCGGCCGTTTGCGGAATAACCACCCCGACATATTCATTGTCCGCTATACTCATGTCACTTGATAGCTTCAGGGTCAAAAGATTATTCGAAACATAAATATTCGATGAATTTACGCTTTTTCCGTTAATAAAAATTTGGCCGCTGCTAATACCGGCGGGAATCACCGTCCCTTCCGGAAATTCAATTTTTATCCTATCATCAGTTCGTAATGCGCCGGAGTTTGATGTATAAAAGCCGATATTAAATTGACTCGCTGCGCCTGGAGTGAGGGGGTGAACCGATATAGTCAGATTTTTCACTGCAGCCAAGGCCGTACCTGGGGTTAAGAGGGCTATGAGAATCGCCACAATTATGATATTCAATAATTTGCGCAAAGCATTACCTCCTTTAATAA
>JAVEYA010000122.1:0-6367 GCA_034003745.1 Clostridia bacterium | reverse complement strand
GGGCGAAGAAAGCCAGCATAAAGAAGACGACGTTGAACAATCTGGAAGCAATATAGCCGAAGCGGTAATAAAAGGGCAGATACATTGCCGAGACCAGACTCAAGCTGAAAAAAGCCGCGATCACATCGGTTGGATTTAAGAATCGCCCGGGGAAAGGAAGTCCGGCCGCTTTCAGCAGCGCTCCCAGTAAGCCGATCGTAAGGATGGCTCCAAGACCAAAAACAAAGACACTCGCATACTTGGCCTGAACGATAGTTTTCCGTTGAAGCGGTAGGCTGTTCAGTATTGTGTCGCTTTTATTTTTATCATCATAGGCGACCGCTCCCATGATGAGCATATAGGATATCGCCACGGTGCATAAGATGTATACTGACGACGAAAAAGTAGTGCTATTGAAGATAGCCATCAGGAAGATACTATAGGCCAGCCCGAACAGGGCTGTTTTCTTTTGCAGCAGAAAATCCTTTAAAATCAATACTTTAATCATGCTTCTCCCCTCCCCGCTGCATAAACCATGATATCCTCAAGCGTCGGCCGCTCAATGAACACCGCGTCCTTCCACCTGCCGCGTACTTTTTCCTTATCGGCAGTCAGTCCGGAAAAGCCGAACTCACTTTCCTGCAGACCCACAAGTTCCCTCCGCAGTTCGCCGTCCAGCGTTTTGCGCTCCCCTTTGACGATCCCGTATTTCTCCAGCACCTCTTCTTTGGAACAATTCAGCATGATTTCGCCGTTATTGATAAAACAAACATAATCAGCGATTTTATCCAAGTCGGAGGTGATATGCGAGGATAGGAGGATTCCTTTCGTTTCATCGGTCATGAATTCCTGCAGGATCATCAGCACCTCCCGGCGAAACACCGGGTCGAGTCCGGAGGTCGGTTCATCCATCAGCAGAAATTGCGGATGATGAGAGAGGCATAAGGCTAAAGACAGCTTCATTTTCATCCCTTTGGAAAACTTTTTCAGCGGTTTCTTTGGGGGCAGTTTAAAATCATCCAGATAGCGCCGGAACAGTTTATTGTCCCAATCAGTATAGGCCGGGGCCATCAACAAGCCGATTTCCAGAGAATTTAATTCCTCATAAAAGAAATTTTCATCATAGACAAAGCCGATTCTTTGCTTGATTTCCCGCTCATAGGCCAGATTATCCAGGCCAAACACCTTTATTTCTCCCGCGTTTCTTTTAATCAAATTCATAATCAGTTTGATGACGGTAGTCTTTCCCGCTCCGTTAGGCCCGATAAAGCCTAAAATATAACCTTGAGGCAGGGTAAGGCACATATCTTTTAAGATAAAACCGTTGTATTCCTTACGTAGATTTTGAATCTCCAAAATGTTTTCCATAACTACTCCTCCTTGTACTGCCGCGCCAATATTTTCTCGAGTTCCGGCAAGTCTATGTGTAAGGACTTTGCTTCCCTGACGACGCTTTTGATCTTTTCCTCGATAAGGCCGTACCCTTTGGCGCGCAAGCTGGCCGTATTGTGGCTGTGCACAAAGGACCCTTTCCCGCCCACCGTAACGATCAGACCTTCCCGTTCCAATTCCTCATAAGCCCGCTTCGTGGTAATCACACTGATTTGCAGTTGGTACGCCAAATTGCGGATCGAGGGCAAAGGCTCGCCTCCCGGCAATTGTCCGGTGATGATCTGTTCCCTGATTTGTCTGACAATCTGTTCATAGATAGGCTCCGGCGATGAATTTGCAATAATAATGTCCAAAGGCTCACCTCCCGGCTTACTGTTTATACTGTATATATATGATATATACAGTATAAACAGCGTAATTGCCCTTGTCAAGGGTATTTCAGAAAGAATGCTAAATTTTCTTGGGCATATTTCGATATAAAAGATAAGGATTATTTTAATCTTTTGGGAATGCGCAGGGAAACACGGAGGTTTCTCTTGTTCCCGCTTTATCCAAGGAGGGAAAATGATGAAAATAGAAAATTCCACACTAAACATGAACAGCAGCCATACGTCCATCGAAAAACAGGAAGTCAGCGAAAGTCTTATGGTCTGGATAAATGGCCAGGGCCGGGAAATCAAAGACCTGGTCGAGCTCACGCCGGAGGCCAGAAACAGGCTTTTACTGTCCGCCCAGCAGAAAAATGCCGCCGTTGCCAAAACGGAGCCGCCGGCCTATGAAGAGGTGGAGCTTAGCGATGACGATAAGCTGAAAGTCCAGCTGCTGGAATCCTTTATAGAACAACTGACCGGCAAAAAGATCCGGTTGCGGACACCGAACCTCAAACTGCAGAAAGCCCCCGGCAACGCCCCTCTACAGACTCTGACAGTATCCGGGCAAGGGATGCCCGGCTTTGGTCTGGCCTATGATTACCGGGAATACCGGTATGAAAAAGAGTCCATGTCTTTTGCCGCTCAGGGTATTGTCAAAACCCAGGACGGCAGAGAAATCCATATTAACCTGGAACTGAATATGACCCGGGAGTTTATGTCGCTGAACGAACTCCATATCCGCGCAGGCGCCATGCAGAAAATAGACCCGTTGGTTATTAATTATGCCGGTGCGCTCCCGGCCTTAACCGAAACCACTTTCTCTTTCGACCTCGACGCCGATGGGGAAACTGAACAAATCTCCTTCCTCGCCCAAGGCAGCGGTTTTCTGGCGCTGGACCTCAATCAGGACGGCAAGATCAATGACGGCCGGGAATTATTCGGCCCGCAAAGCGGCGACGGTTTTGCGGATTTGGCGCAATATGACGAGGACGGCAATATGTGGATCGATGAAAATGACGCCATTTTCCACAAGCTGCGCATCTGGACTAAGGATGCCGCAGGGAACGATTATCTGCTGGCGTTGGGCGAAGTAGGCATCGGGGCCATTTGCCTGGGCTCTGCGGCCAGCCCCTTCGCCTTAAAAGGGCAGGATAACCGCCTTTTGGGGGAAATACAAAAAACCGGCCTGTTCCTGAGGGAAAACGGAACAGCCGGCACCATCCAGCATATCGATTTGGCAGTATGATAATTAAGTCAGTTTAGCTGTACCGAGCAATGGCCACTTAACTCAGCTACTCATCTAATTACGTTTAATTACGTTGATTATCTCCTCTGGGGTCAATTCCCGGTATTCGCCCGGCTGCAGTCGCTCATCCAGCCTAATATGTCCGATGCTCAGCCGTTTCAGATAGGTAACCTCTTTACCCACGGCTAAGAACATCCGCTTGACCTGATGGTATTTACCCTCATAGATTGTCAGCAGTATTTCCGAAACCGCTCCGCTTTCCAGGATTTCCAGTTCCGACGGCTTCGTCACATACCCGTCATCCAGTGTGACGCCTTGTTGGAAGGCCCTCCTATCATTCTCGCCGACTTGTCCCCGGACTTGCGCATAGTAAGTCTTGGGGACTTTCTTTTTGGGCGCGGCAAGAGAATGGGCAAACTTGCCGTCATTGGTTAAAAGCAGCAGCCCTTCCGTATCCTTATCCAGCCGGCCTATAGGGAACGGCGCAAAAGCCGCTTCCGCCCCGTCCAGAAGTTCCAGTACCGTCCTCTCCCGGGCGTCTTCCGTCGCGGAAACAAAACCGGCCGGTTTATTCAGCATCAGGTAAATATACTCCCGGTAGGTGACGGCCTCTCCCCCGTATCGGATGACTTGTGAGGCCGGGTCTACCTTGACGGCGGCGTCCCTGACGGTCTCGCCGTCTACCGTGACCAGGCCTTTTTTCATGATTTTTTTAATCTCATTTCTCGTACCCAAACCCATATGAGCCAAAATCTTATCCAAACGCTTCAGTTCATTCATGCCGTATCACTCCATTAGCCGCCAAGCAGACGGATAATTATTCTTAATAAAGCCACCGGTCTGTTTCCCCCAGCCCAGCGGGAATTCTTCCAGACAAACCAGGGTCCAGCCCTTCTTTCCCTCCAGCATTAAGGTCTCGCCCTTTAAGTATACCTTGCTTTCTTCCGGCGATAAAGCGACCCTTCGAATAGCGTCGTCCGGCTTCAGGCCCATGGCCAGCGCCTGGGACGGTTCGAATCTGTTCTCTCGAATCATTCCCACAAACCAGCCGGGCCGGGCCGCGCGCAATCCCGTAAGCGCCGGCAACTCCTCCGGGCAGGCGTAAAGATAGGGCCCCTGCAGGAGATGCTTTCCGGAAAGCGGCTTCGTCAGATTCTCTTCCATAAATTCATAAAAAGGTTTCAGGCCGACGTCCGTACGGTTGGTGTTTATGGCAGGGGCATCGCGCCTGCTCCTTTGAATATCGTCTCTTTCTGGCTCCTCTTTTTCCAGGAGGGCCAGAAAATGTCCTTCTCCCCTGACCAGATGCGGCCACAGCCGCCTGGTTTTCTCCATTCCGGCTGGGTTGGCCCCGTTCTTCACCCAATCGGGCCGGCCGCTCTGCCAGCCGTAATCCAGGGGCAGTTCAGCCAAGCTGAATTGGGGGTGCTGTTCTAAAAAAAGAGCGATCATTTCTTCATTTTCCTCAGGGGAGAATGTGCAGGTGGAATATAGCAGCTTGCCCCCCGGCCGCAGCATCAGCGCAGCCTGCTCCAGAATGTCCCGCTGCAACGGCGGGGTGATGCGGCTGTACTCTTCCCAGCTTCTTACGGCATTGGGGTCCCGGCGGAACATTCCTTCGCCGGAGCAGGGAGCGTCCACCAGGATTTTATCAAAGTACTGGGGAAAACAGGCAGCCAGCTTGCCCGGCTCTTCATTGGTTACCGTCACATTAGGCGCTCCCCAATGCTCCAGGTTCCAGACCAGCGTCTTGATTCTTTCCGCGCTATTGTCGTTGCTAACGAGCAGGCCCTGTCCTTGCAGCAGCGTGGCAAGCTGGGTCGACTTGCCGCCGGGGGCGGCGCATAAATCCAGCACCCTGTCCCCGGGCGCCACGCCCAGACAGGCGGCCGGCGCCATAGCGCTGGGCTCCTGCAAATAGAACAGGCCGGCTTGATAATACGGATGTTTGCCCGGCCTGTTTTCTCCCGTGAGATAAAAGCCTTCCCTGCACCAGGGCACGGGGGAGAGTTCAAAGGGCACACGGGACAAAAAGTCCTCAACACTTATTTTCAGGGTATTGACGCGCAGACCAAGATAGGGCGGCTTCTCCCACTCCGCCAGAAGCCGGGGCCACTCCTCCTGCAGCAACGCAGCCATTTTAGTTTTGAATTTTTCGGGTATGCGCAATCATCCTACCTCCTAAAGTCGGGGGACACGCCTCCCATTTGTGTCATTCTGAACTCAGTGAAGAATCCTTCAGTTGCAAGAACTGCAAGATTCTTCCCAGTCTCAGAATGACAAAAGACCAACAGAAATGTGACAAGAGGTACGCCCCCTGTCACTCCCCAAATGGAGCGATGGCTTCCAGCCGGCAGATGGGCTGGCCGTGCCCGGAAAATTTTTGTTCGTATTCGGTCAGCACATTATCGAAAAAGGCGCTCTTATGTAAATCCCGGGTAATCTTCTGCAAAGAATAGCCGCATGTGACAAAGCTTTGCAGGGAAAACCCCAAAAAATCCGGGCTGTCGGTTTTCAGGAATATCTCACCGCCGGGCCGCAATATTCTCTGATAGAGTTCTAAAAAGCGCGGGTGGGTCAATCTCCGCTGCTCATGCCTTTTTTTCGGCCAGGGATCGCTAAAATTAAGGTAAATTCGGGCAATTTCACCTTCGGCAAAATAATAGGACAGGTATTCCCCATCCGCCAAAATAAGCCGGGCATTGGGCCGTTCCCGGACAACCGGGTGATTGGCGGCTTTATGGATGATTTCCGGCACCCGCTCCAGGCCCAGAAAATTTACATCCGGATATTTCAGCGCCATGCCGCCCAGGAAGGAGCCTTTGCCGGAGCCTAACTCCAGGTGTAAAGGCCGGTCATTGCCAAAAACTTCAGCCCAACGGCCCTTCATCTCCTCAGGCCTAAAATAAATCCGACCGGCCAGTTTCTCCAGTTTCCGGTCAATACCGGCCAAACGCCGCATCCGCATCAAGTCCACCTCATATTGCTTAAGGCAAGGGCGCCCTTACCTTGATATTCCCTCTCAGATAATAAAATTATAATCGGATTCTGTCAAGAAAACGGTGTATCCTTTCGAACAACAAACCAACGATAAACCAGACCGGGGCGTAATCCATCCGGATATAACCATCCATATGATAAGGGGTCGTATAGCTGTAATCCCAAGGGCAACTGCCCAGCGCCTGGGACAAAAGCCACCCGGTAACATATTCTGTGGCAAATATCAGCGCCAGATAAATGAACCCCCGGATAAACCAGTATGCACCGCTCAATCTGTCGTGTAAAGGCTCCAGAAAAACCGCCAGCCCGTAGATCGGAAACATCCAGAGATAGGTGGCCCCCGGAAGATTCCAATTTCCTTGCAAGAGAGAAAGCATCC
>JAVEYA010000121.1:0-6368 GCA_034003745.1 Clostridia bacterium | reverse complement strand
ACAGCCTTTACATTTATCCTCAATAACTTTGATTGCCATTTTAATCCCCTCTTTCCTCTTAAATCGCGTGCTTGGCTTTTAATTGAATTAAGAGCTTCTGCGCAGCTTCTTTTTCCGTATCTGCCGTGATCATCATGCCTTTGCCCTTGGGGGCCGGGGTGAAAGAGCGGAAAACATTGGTCGGCGAAGCGTCCAGGCCGACTTTGTTGAGATCCACTTCCAATTCTTTGGCGCCCCAGGTGGGGATTTCTTTCTTCGTTGCTCCAAAAATTCCGCCAATATGCATGTATCGCGGCGTATTCAGCTCTTTAATCGCTGTCAGCATACAGGGCGTCTGGATTTTGATGATTTCATAGCCGTCTTCCAGGGCGCGTTTAACCGTAATCTGCTTCATGTCCCGGTCAATCTCAAAATCAGTAACGTAAGTGACCTGCGGAATGCCCAGTTTCTCCGCAATCTGGGGTCCTACCTGCGCGGTATCGCCGTCAATGGCCTGCCGCCCGGCAAAAATAAGGTCATAAGGACCCACCTTCTGAATAGCCGCCGCCAGAGCGTTGGAAGTGGCCCAGGTATCGGAGCCGCCCAGGGCTCTGTCTGAGGCCAGCACGGCTTCATCCGCGCCCATGGCCAAACATTCCAGCAGCATATCTTTGGCCTGCGGGGGGCCCATCGTCACCACCGTGATATGGGTGTCCGGATGCAGATCCTTTATCTTCAGAGCCTCTTCCAGGGCATTGGCGTCATCATGATTCAATATGCTGGGCACGCCTTCCCTGATCAGGGTTTTCTTGACCGGATCAATTTTGATGACATTAGTATCCGGGACCTGTTTGGCGCAAACAATTATTTTGAATGACATTTCTTCATCTCCTCCCTTATTTGCCGAATACGGACGCGGCAATAACCACTTTCTGGACTTCAGAGGTTCCTTCGTAAATCTCTGTGATCTTCGCGTCCCGCATCATTCTCTCCACCGGATAATCCTTCGTGTAGCCATAGCCGCCGTGCAACTGCACCGCTTTGGTCGTTACATACATGGCTGTTTCGGCCGCGAACAGCTTCGCCATGGCGGAATAAGAACCATAGTCCTGATGCCTGTCTTTCATGTCCGCCGCTTTATAAATCAGCAGCCTGGAGGCTTCGATCCTGGTTTTCATATCGGCGATTTCAAATTGCAGCGGCTCCATTTGCGAAAGCTTCTTGCCGAACTGCTTTCTGGATTTCATGTATTCCACGGTCTTATCAAAGGCGCCCTGGGCAATCCCCAGCGCCTGGGCGGCAATTCCGATGCGTCCGCCGTCCAGAGTGGACAGCGCTACTTTGAAGCCGTCGCCAACGGCGCCCAGCAGGTTTTCTTTAGGGACGATGCAATTCTGGAAAATCAGCTCAGTGGTGGAGGAGGCGCAAATACCCATCTTATCTTCGGTCTTCCCGATAGAAAAACCGGGAAAGTCTTTTTCCACAATAAAGGCGGAAATACCGCCTCGGGTAGACTTTTTCTTATCGGTTACGGCAATGATGATAAAGATATCCGCATAGCCGCCGTTGGTAATAAAAACTTTCGCTCCGTTTAGGAGCCAGTGGTCACCCATATCTACAGCCCTGGTCTGCAATCCGCCGGCATCCGAACCGGCGTTGGGCTCGGTCAGTCCAAACGCGCCCAGGGTTTCACCCTTTGCCAGAGCAATCATGTATTTTTGTCTTTGTTCTTCCGTTCCCCAGGACCAAATAGGCCAGGCACACAATGAAGTATGGGCTGAACAGATAACGCCTGTGGAGGCGCAAGCCCGGGAAAGTTCCTCCACCGTTATCGCATAGGAGACCTGGTCGCCCCCTGCGCCGCCGTATTCTTTGGGGAAAGGCACACCCAGGAGACCATACTTACCCATCTTCTCCACTGTTTCCGAAGGAAAGCGATGCTCCTTATCGATCTCGGCAGCAATCGGCTCGACCTCTTTGGCAGCGAATTCCCTGACCATTTTTCTGACCAGTTCCTGCTCTTTGGTTAACCGGAAATCCATAAAAATGCCCCCTTACTGTTTTGTCAGTTGTCTCAATTTTTAGAAAAATGTCTATTTTGATAAACTCTTCACAATCTGATTATATGCCCATTTGGTACTATTATCAAGTGAAATTTTTAACAATCTCTAAGAAAAATAATGTCATTCTTCGCTACGCTCAGAATGACAGAAGAGATACTGATTAGTATTAAACTTTTTCTTAAGCATTCCCGATTCTAGGCGCCCAAGTATGCCTGGCGCACCCGGTCATCCTCCATGAGGGCTTTGGCGTCGCCCTCCATGGCAATGGTCCCGGTCTCCAGCACATAGGCCCGGTCAGCGATGGACAGCGCCATCCTGGCATTCTGCTCCACCAGCAAAATAGTTATCCCGCCGGCATGCAGTTCGGAAATAATTTGAAACACTTCATGCACTAAGATCGGAGAGAGTCCCATCGAAGGTTCGTCCAATAACAGCGTTTTAGGATTCCCCATCAGCGCCCGCCCAATCGCCAGCATCTGCTGCTCGCCGCCCGACAGGGTGCCGGCCAGCTGACGGTGCCGTTCCTTAAGCCGGGGAAAGCGGGTATAGACTTTTTCCATTGTTTCCTGAACAACCTCTTTACTTTTGATCGTAAACGCGCCCATTTTCAGGTTTTCGGCAACGGTCATACGTCCAAAGACATGACGCCCCTCCGGTACGTGCGCCATGCCCAGCGTAATAATTTGGCTCGGCTCCGTTTTACGCAAATTAATCCCGTTGTAGGTAATCTTCCCCTGGGTAGGTGTCTTCAGGCCGCTGATGGTATGGAGGGTGGTGGTTTTTCCCGCGCCGTTGGCGCCGATCAGCGTAACGATTTCTCCTTCATTCACTGTAAAGCTGATTCCCTTGATAGCGTGAATTCCCCCATAGGAGACATGCAGATTTTTGACGCTCAGCATTATCTTCTCTCCTCTCAGCCGCCCAAATAGGCCGCAATTACCTTGGGATTATTGGCGATCTCGTGGGGCAGCCCCGAGGCGATGGTCTCGCCGTAATCAATGACAAGAATGCGCTCACATATTTTCATCACCAGGCTCATATCGTGCTCAATCAACAGGATACTTACATTAAACTTTTGGCGGATCAGATTGATGCACTCCAAAAGTTCGGCTGTTTCCACGGGGTTCATGCCCGCCGCCGGTTCGTCGAGAAGTAAAACTTTCATATCGGTGGCCAGCGCCCGGGCGATTTCCAGCTTACGCTGCTGTCCATAAGGCAGGTTCGTAGCAATTGCCTCCGCTTTATCCTGCAGATTGAATAATTTAAGCAGTTCCATGCTCTTCGCCGTAATCTCCGCTTCTTCCCTCCAGAATCTGCCGGTACGGAACAGCGTATCGAAAAGGGTGTACTTAATATCCTTGGTGAAGGCGATTTTTACATTTTCCAGAACAGTCAGTGTTTTGAACAGCCGGATGTTCTGAAAAGTACGCGCTGCGCCTGCCGCCACCACCTGGTGGGTTTTTTTGCCGTTAATACTGATCCCGTTTAAGTGGATCGATCCCTCAGTAGGTATATATACGCCGGTTAAAAGGTTGAAAACCGTGGTTTTCCCCGCGCCGTTGGGCCCGATTAAACCCACCAGTTCACCCTCGTAGAGATCCAGATTAAAGTTGGTGACTGCTTTTAGTCCTCCGAAGGAGATGCCCAGATTCCGAACGGATAATATTGCCTCTTTACTCATTACACCACCGCTTCCGTTTCATCGTTGTCCCCATCGTCCCTGCCCTTATCTTTGCTGAAGAAAGATTTGACCCGGCCGGGAAAATCCTTGGCCGACTGCAGGCAGCTTAACCAGAACCGCTGAAGATTCCGGGGTAAGTTTTTAATATTTTGGGGTAAATCAATTAAAAACTGCCGCAGGGAAAACTCATACCTTCCGCATAATCCGATGGGGCGGAAAATCATCATGATAATCAGGAGCACCGAATAAACAAGCATGCGGTATTCAGAAAAAGCCCGCAGTATTTCCGGAATGATGGACAGCGCAACCGCCGCAATAACCGAACCGGTCAAAGAACTCATCCCGCCGATAACCACCATAATGACATATTCAGTGGATTTCATGAAAGTAAAATCGGCCGGCTGAATGGTGCCTGTCCCGCGGTGCGCAAAAATGGCGCCCGCGACCCCTGCGAAGAAAGCCGCAATGGTAAAAGCCATGACTTTATAATGGGTGTTGTTAACGCCGGAAGCCTCGCTGGCAATATCGTCCTCACGGATAGCGACAATGGCGCGCCCGGATTTGCTGCGGACAAAACAGAATAAGATCGCGATACTGGCCGCCATAATAAAATAAATAAAATAAACGTTATTTAATATTTTGATGCCGATCAGGGCCTGTCCGGCTTGTCCCGCTGCCAGTCCTTTCCCGCCTGCGAATTTCAGGTTCTGAATAACAACACGGATAATTTCGCCAAACCCCAGCGTAATAATCGCCAGATAATCGCCCCGCAGTCTAAGCGCCGGGATCCCGACCAAAGCGCCGATAATCGCCGCCAAGGTTGCTCCACAGGCAATACCGATGACTAAGAGTATAATTTTTTCCAGATCCGTTCCGCCGTTTAAAATATCGGCGTTGGTCAGCGCTTTGACTACCAGCGCCGAGGTGTAGGCTCCTATAGCCATAAACCCCGCATGGCCCAACGCCAGCTGTCCCAGATAGCCGGTAGCGATATTCAGGCTCGCCACCATGATAATCGTGAAAAAGCACTGAATGATAATTCCCTGATAGTAATTGGAAATCAGTCCGCTTGTCTTTAGCAGGTACAGCAGAACAAAGCCCAGCATAACGGCGGCGAAATTGATAAGGGTACCGTTTCTTTTTTCCTTCGGCATAGCCATTGTTATCCCCCCTATACTTTCTCGCCTTGGTTTTTGCCCAAAATGCCTTCCGGCTTAACCAAAAGAACAATAATTAAAATTGCAAATACAACCGCGTCGGAAAAAGCTGATGTAACCAATCCGCCGGTCAACGGGCCGATATATGCCTTGGAGAGACTTTCGACCAGGCCGATGACGATTCCGCCCATCATCGCGCCCGGGATAATGCCGATACCGCCGAGTACCGCGGCGACAAAGGCTTTTAGTCCCAGCATATAGCCCATCATGATAGTAACCGAGTTATATTGCGCACAGTACATCATCGCGGCGATTGCCGCCAACCCCGAACCGATGGCAAAAGTCACGGTAATCGTGCGGTTAACATTAATACCCATTAAGACCGAAGCGCTCTTGTTTTCCGAAACTGCCCGCATGGACTGTCCCATCTTGGTATTCATAACAAACATCTGCAACGCAAACATGACGGCCAGACCAATGATGATCGTCAGGATGGTCGTCCCGTCAAAGCCCAATATTTTGGGGAAAGTAAAAAGCGTTTTAACCGTCCGGGGGTTAGCGCCGAACAATATCTGGGCCAGATTCTCCAAAAACAGGCTCATCGCAATGGCGGTAATCAGGGCGCTCATGTTGTTCCCCCTGGCACGCACAGGATTGTAAGCCAGCTTTTCCACCAAAATGCCCACCGTGGCGCAAACAACAACCGCAAGGATTGCCGCAGTCCATGGCGGCATGCCCAGGCTTACCATTACCGGAATGGTAAAAACCAGCGTATAGCCGCCCACCATAATAAAGTCGCCGTGGGCAAAGTTAATTAAACGAATGATACCGTACACCATCGTATAACCCAATGCGATTAAAGCATAAATGCTCCCTGCCCGTAAACCGTTGATGACCTGTGTAATAAACAGCATAAGGTCGTCCAATATGTTCACCCTTCCTGTACTATAACCTGTCTGCCCGATACAGAGGCCCCGCGGTACCGCAAATACAGCACAGAAGCGGGAGCCTCTGTGCTGTATTTCGTACTCGCGAAAATCAAGTTAAATCGTGGAGTTCCAGACTGCTTTGCCGTCTTTGAATTCAATAATAGAAACAGACTTAGCCGGCGTATTGGTTTCATCCAGTTTGAAGGAACCGGTTACGCCCTCAAAGCTCATACCCGTCATAGCTTTAATAATGGCCTCGGTATCGTCCGACCCTGCATCGTCAATGGCTTTGGCCAGCATATAAGTTGCGTCATAAGCCAGGGCGCCCAATGCGTTCAAGGTTTTGGGATCAAACATTTCGCCGTAAGCCTTGATAAAGTTCTGCACCTTCTCGGACGGATCATCGGCGGCGTAATGATTGGTGAAGAAAGTATTGTTATACAGAGATTTGTCGTCGACCATGGTGCCAAGGGTGCCGTCCCAACCGTCCGCGCCGACCAGATAGCCGTCAAAACCGGCTGCACGGGCTTGGGGAACAATATACGGACCGATTGCATCA
>JAVEYA010000120.1:0-6447 GCA_034003745.1 Clostridia bacterium | reverse complement strand
AACTGCCTTCCCTGCCCTATGTTTTTCTGGCAGTCTATGCCTTATTGAATTTATGCTTTCTGGAGCGTTTCCCTTTTGTCCACTCCAACGAGTCCTGGCTCAGCGGCTTATCCCGGAGCATCTTCTTAAGCCATGATTTTGCGGCAACAGAGCCTTTCTTTGACTTAAAAGACAGGTATCCCCATGCCATCAAGCTGATTTTCCACGGCATGCAGATTGTCGTGATAAAGCTCTTGGGTTATAACATCTTCAGTATGCGCTTGCTCTCTTTGGTTTTTGGCGTATTATCCCTGTATCTGATTTATAAGCTGGCTCTGCTCTTGTGGGGGAAGCAGGCGGCGGCGCTGGGGGCCTTAGTGTTTTGCGCTGTGGATATTCAGTTTGTTTACGCCTCCCATCTGGCCCGCCAGGAAATCATTCTGGTCTTTTGTTTATTGCTGTCCCTGTATTTTTTTTATAAATACCTGCCTCGCCCGGGGCTGGGGGCCGATCTTTTAAGCGGATCGGTTATTGGCTTGAGTATCGGCGTCCACCCCAATAGCTTTATCATCTTTTTGCCGGCGCTGGTTTTATACGTCTATCATGTCCTGATCAGCAAACGTCTGCCCTGGGTCAGCCTTCTACGCTATTTGACGGCGGTATCCTGCTTCGCTTTTGCTTTCATCGGTTTGAGCCTGTTCTTGGACCCCCAGTTCCTGAACCACTACAGCGCGCTGGGAGAAAGCTTGGCGGTCTTTAATCCCCTTCCCTCCAAGCTGACGGGCCTGAAGCTTTTTTACCAGAAGCTCTATTATTCCATCAGCGGCACCTATTACACGCCCTGGATCCGCTTCCAGTTTTATCTCTTTGGGGCAATATTCCTGGGCGCTCTTGGCCTGGCTTGGCTGCAGCGGAATGAAAAAGGCCCCGCCCGGGACAAGTCTTGCCCGGCAGCCGCTGAAATAACGCTGGGATTGATCTTCGCCATCCTCGCGCTTAACCTGGGCATCGTGTTGGTGGGACGGTTTAATCAGACCAGCGTCATTTTCCAGTTTCCGCTTTTTTACTTGCTGGCCGCATCATTAATCTATACCCTGCCGGACGTAAAAACATTGTGGCGCCACCTGGCGGCGGGCCTTTTGACGCTGGTTCTCCTCAGTTCCAGCATGCTGAATATCTTTCCTGCCCTGGTGCACAGCTACGATGACTACCTGCGGCAAATCGAAAAATATGTCCCCGCTGGGGCGAGGGTCCTGGCCAACCTGAACACGGAATATTATTTTTCTCCGGGTAAGCTGTACGATTACCGCAATTTGGCTTTCCTGCCGGACAAGGGCCTGGATTTTGACGAATACATCCGTGGGAATGATATCGAATATATCATTTATCCGGAGGAAATGGACGTCATCCATCAGGAAAGGCCGCGCTGGAACGGCATGTATGGGCCTTTGCTTTATTACGAAGAAATGCAGGCATTCTTAAAAGACCATTGCCGGCTGGCCGGACAATTTTCCGCACCCGTGTATGGCATGCGTATTGTCGGTTATCAGAATATCAGAGATTGGCAGGTCAAAATATACCGGGTCAATACGTTGTAATAAATTCGCGCCGAATCAAATTCTTCCCGGCTTCATCCTCCATCCGGAATACATCATAGGCCTGGTGCAAGCGCCCTTTAAGCTCTTTCTCCGACGCCGCGGTTACAATCATATAGCCGACCCGCTGGGTGGCGTTGGTGATTTCACTCGCCTGATGCCCCGGCTCTACATAGAATCCGGCCTGCACGACGCCGGGTATTTTTTTAACCTGATCCGTCTCACTCAGGCGCGCCGTTCTTCCCGGGCGGGCAAAAACCAGTTCTACGGAAACTTTCTCCCGGATGTTCCGCATATCGTGCCGCCTGAGCGCGGTCAGGTCTGATTTTTGGCCAAGCGCTCCTTCCATGATCAGGTCCAGAATATTTATACCGGTGAGCGCCGGGATGAATTCATCCTCATGGGCGCCGCCTACACGGCAGGAAATTTCATTGACTTTTACCCCGGAGGCGCCAATCAGCATTTGAAAATAGATCGGTCCTTCCTGGATACCCACGGCTTCGACAATATTCTCTGTAATCTGCTTAATTTCTTCATAATAATCGGAAATAAACCGTGAAGGAAAATGATGAGAGGTACAAATCCCCAAATGCTTGCCGCTTTGTATAGAAATCCTATCGGTTATCGTAAGAAGATAGGTTCTGCCGCATTCCACCCAACCGCTGACCGTTATCTCGCCATTCTCATAGAATTCTTCCACCATGATTTCTACCGCTCTGGAATAACTCAGTGTATCTTGCATATGTGTATAAATTTCATTCAGGGTATCCAGCTTGTAGATGCCCCTTTGTCCTTGGGAATCTATCGGCTTGATGACCACCGGAAATTTCAGCCCCTGTAATTGAGAGGCCGGAAATCCTTCCCCCACCAGCCGGTAAGGAGCCAGCGGCACTCCATGTCTGCCGAGTATTTCCTTCATGACCTTTTTATTGGTCACCGCCAGGGCAGTCTCCGTATCAATAAAACCGGGAAGTCCCAGCGCTTCCGCCACTTTTGCCGCCGTATACACCGGCTGGTCCGTGCCCAGGGTCATCACCCCGTCGACTTGATATTTTTCGGCAACTGCAATATTCCCGGCCACATCAAAAGTACTGATCTGTTCGGTAAAATCAGCCACTCTTTTTCCCGGAGGGTCGGGGTAATAATCGGTAATGACCACCGTATGGCCTTTTTCCTTTGCTCTTTTTATCGCTGTAAGCTGGCTGTTCCCGCCGCCTAATATCAGTATTTTCATAGCGTTTCATACCTCACGTTGTTGTTTTGGGGAGGAGAATAGCATCGGCAGAAGACCGTAGGTCAGATAGATCCGGGTTAGCAGTACCCCTAACTTGAAAAGGCTATAGTTGGAACGGCCGAACTTTCTTTCCCGGTGGGCCACAGTCACGCTGACCGGTTTTTGGGCGTTCTGCAATAATAATGCGGAAATATACACGAAGTCCGGCTTATACTCCGGACGTTCCGGCAGAACTTCCCGCCTGGCTGCTCTGAAGCTGCTGATCTTGACTTCGGGAGCTTTTAAGCTGGTCAGATTAAAAAAAAGATCAATGCAGCGCGTCCCTTTATTGCGGAAATTCGAGTGCTTCTTCTCCAGCGGAATGCCAAAAACCAGATCATAACCTTCCTGAAGCTTTGCCAACAGTTTAATGATCTCCTGCGGCGGGTGCTGCAGGTCATCGTCCATAGTGAGCAAAATCCGGCCCCAGGCCAGCTGCAGGCCGCGCAGAAGCGCCTTCTGCTGGCCGTAATTACGGTCCATTTTGATAATTCTTACCCGGTTATCCTGCCGCCCGATTTCTTCCAGAAAGGCAAAACTCCCGTCGCTGCTGCCATCATCAACCAGAATGATTTCATAAGTACAGCCCAAAGCAGCCAGTGTTTGGGTAAGTTCTGTATACAAAAGCGGCAGTGTCTTTTCCGCATTATAAACAGGGATCACCACTGACAAATCCATCAGGACAGAACCTCCCGGAGGCATCGGACGACATATCCGGCTTCTTCTTCGGTCATACTGGTATAAAGGGGCAGCCGCAGAAGCCCCTCGCTGATTCTTTCCGTCACCGGCAGACTGCCCGGCCTTCCGCCCAAGGTCCGTCCCATAGCGGAGAGGTGTAAGGGATAAAAATGCGTACTGGCCTCGACGCCTCTTTGCTTTAAACTTTGCTGCACATGCTGCCGTTCCTGTTTGGAAGGCAAAACGATATAGAAAAGATGATAATTCGGCGCGCCTTGGGCAGGCAAACGCATCCGCTTTATCCCCCGCTTCAGCAGCGGGCTTAACTCCGCGGCATATAAATCCCAGATACGCTTGCGCAGCGCGGTTATTTCGTCGGCCTTCTCCAACTGAGCGCACAGCATGGCCATTAATATATCGGACGGCGTATAATTGGAGCCCCGGTCCACCCAGGAATATTCGTCCACTTGCCCGAGCAAAAAGCGCGCCCGGTCAGTCCCTTTCTGTCTGAGAATGACAGCTTTTTCCCATATTTCCGCCTTGTCCGTATTCACCAGGAGTGCTCCGCCTTCACCGCTGCTGTAATTCTTCGTAGCATGAAAACTGAAACACCCCAACTCTCCAATCGTACCCAAACACTCGTTCTGATAGGTAGCGTTTACCGCCTGGGCCGCATCCTCTACAACCATAAGATTGTGCGTCCGGGCAATTTCCATCAGCGCATCCATCCTGCAGGCCATACCGCCATAATGCATGGGGAAAACAGCCTTAACGGCGGGGGTCAGTTTCCTGAGCACATCCTCTGGGTCAATCGTGAGGGTTTCCTCTTCGATATCGGCAAAAACAGGTGTGGCGCCCTGCATTATAATGGCATTCGCTGTGGACGGAAAAGTAAACGAAGGGACGATCGCCTCATCCCCCGGCTGTAAACCGCACAGCAGCGCTGCCATCTCCAGGGCATGGGTGCCTGAAGTCGTCAGCAAAATCCGGCTGCAGCCTGTTTTTTCCCTAAGCAGCCGGGTCGCCTTTTCAGTATAGGGGCCATCCCCGCTGGTTTGCTGTTCCAAGGCCTGCTTGATATATTCTATTTCCCGTCCTGTATAATAGGGCCGGTTAAAGGGAATCTCCATCCTCTTCATCTCCCTTCAGCATCCAGGCGCCTTCGTTGAGGTACCAGCGCACAGTCTCTTTAAAGCCTTCCTCAAAAGACCGTTGCGGAACCCAGCCTGTCTCCCGCCTTAATTTGTCCCAGTTGACGCCATACCTGCGATCGTGCGCTTTTCTATCCTCCACGAAAATGATCGAACATTCGTTCCCGGCAGACGGATGCTGTGGAGCTATCTCCTGAAGCAGCAAAAGCAGCTGCGAGGCTATTTCCAGATTGGTCTTTTCATTTCCGCTCCCTGCGTTATAGGCTTGTCCCGGCTTGCCCTGATGCAAAACACAGTCTATCGCTCTGCAATGATCTTCCACGTGCAGCCACTCCCGGCTGTATAATCCATCGCCATATAGAGGCAGCGGGTATCCAGCGCAATAATTTTTGATCAAACAGGGAATCAGTTTCTCCGGATATTGATGTATGCCGTAATTATTGCAAGGGCGGATAATGCTTACCGGCAAATTAAACGTTTTATAGAAAGACAACGCCAGTAAGTCGGCTGCTCCTTTGCCGGCAGCATAGGGATTCCCCGGAACGCAGGGGCTTTCTTCGGTAAAATACGCTTGTCCATCTTCCCGGGCGCCATAAACCTCATCCGTAGAAATCTGCAGATATCTTTTAACCCTGCCGGCCCGGGCGGCCTGCAAGAGCGAGTATACGCCCCCGATATTCGTATGAATAAAAGGCGCTGCATTACTGATACTGCGGTCCACATGAGATTCCGCGGCAAAATTCACCACATAATCGGGCTTGAACAGGGTCACGATGCGCTGCATCTCTCTTTGGTCAGCGATATCTGCACAGATAAAAACATAATTTTCTCTTTCCGGAATATTCTCCAGCTTTTTTAAGTTTGCGGCGTAAGTGAGTTTATCAACGTTAATGATGGTAATTTCCTTTTTTGTGTTATATAAGTAGCGTATAAAATGGGAGCCGATAAAACCGGCCCCGCCCGTAATCAGGTAGGTTTCCATAGATCCTCCCAAAGTTTATGGTATAATAAATTTCAGACTATACGGGAAGGAAGGCTTTGAGCATGCTAGAACTGGATTGCCTGGGAGAAATGTGCCCTGTCCCGTTACTGAAGGCGCAAAAGGAAGCACAATCACTTCCTTCCGGGGAAACGCTGAAGATTATCACCGATCATAGCTGCGTCCATCAAAACGTCATCACTTATTTTAAAAAGAAAAAGTTTCTCATCAAAGAGGACGAGGTTTTGAACGGAGTCTGGGAAATCTTCCTCACGAAACCTTAACAAAAACTCTTTTCGCCGATTTTTTTGAAGAAACTGATGCAATTCTTCACACAACGCCGCATTTCTTTATCCGGCTTATTGATCAGATATATTTCGTAGGTCATATCGAGCTCCTGTATTTTTATCTCTTTGAGCTGTTTGTTATACAGCTCTTTTTTTACGGAAGTATAGGGAAGAATGGATACGCCATAACCCTTGATCACGGTGGATTTGATGGATTCTATGGAATCCAGGCTCAACAGGATATTGAAGTCGTCCAGATTATGCCCGGCCTGTTGAAAATGCATCTTAATTTCCTGCCGTATTTTAAATCTCTCCAAGAGCAGGATCAGTTGATAGTTCTTAAACTCTTTTAAAGTGATGACCGGGTTGATATCAATGTGCTGCGAAGCAACTATCACCAGCCGGTCCACCCCTACCCGGACAGCCTGGAGGCTTTGATCATGCGGCAGGCCATGAATAAAACCAAAATCACTCAAATCATTAATGACATTATGCTCCACTTCAT
>JAVEYA010000119.1:0-6504 GCA_034003745.1 Clostridia bacterium | reverse complement strand
CTACATGGGGCTCTTGACCCGCATGTACCCGCCGGATTATGTCAGTGCGGTAGCGCCGCTTTTGATGAAAGCGTTCAGCAGGTAGTGCGTCCGCTTCACCGGGAGCGTTCCGCAGGCCCTGCTGGAACTGAATCTATGCATTGACAAAAATATGAAATTAACGGATAATAATTACAATAATAATTATAATAACTATAATAATAGAATATTTAAGGTGCCCTCTATGAGAGATAATAGGGAAGCCGGTGAAAATCCGGCACGGGAAACCACTGTAAGCAGATACAACTCCCTGATGTGCCACTGGGGAACGGCCTGGGAAGGTTGGGAGGAGGATAAGCTGTGAGTCAGGAAACCTGCCTTGAATGGAAATCCGTTAGAAAAAGGGGTTTATTTCATTTTTCATCGGTTTTGTTCAAGGGGGTTCCCGGTGCAGCGCGTACCGGAGAACCCTTTCATAATTTAAGGAAATAATTGCGGCCCTAAGAGGGAGACGCTTAAATACCAGCTTGTTTCTTTTTTTCACATAAGATAGAATAATGATGACACTAAAAGGGGAGAAGACGATGCCTTTTTTGAATGACAAGACTATTCAGCTGAGTTTCCAAAAAGCCGCACCCACCAGGACCTTTCAGGATATTGCCCGGCAAATCGAGGAAGCGATTATCCATGGCGAGTTAAAGCCGCATGACCGGCTGCCCAGCGAAAGGGAACTGCAGCAGTTGTTCGGCGTGGGACGCGCCTCTGTCCGGGAAGCCGTCCGCATACTGGAATCCAACGGCCTGCTGGAAGTCAGGACCGGCGCGGTTTCCGGGGGGATTTTTGTTAAGCCGCTGACCACCTCGACTGCGGTGGATAATTTACAACGCTTGTTTTTGGTGGAACAAATTAATGAAAAAGAATTGATTGAATACAGAGTGGCCTTGGAAAGCATCACGGTCTTTTGGGCGGCGTCCCGGGCCACTGAAGAGGATATTGCCGAGATTGCCCGCTTCATTGCCTTGATGGAAGAAGAGTCCAACTGGAAGCAATTCCATGATAATGACCTGGAATTCCATCTGGCGGTAGCGAGAGCAGCTAAGAACCGGCTCAATGAGCTGGTCATGACGGCTATCCGGCAGACGCTCTTAAGGCTGATGCAGGAGACCTTTTCCAGCGTGATGGAGCAAACCCAGCTCCGGAACACGCTGATCAAAGAGCATAAGAAAATTCTGGAGCTGATCAAGAATAAAGACGCTGAAGAAGCCCAGCGGCTGATGACGAAGCATATCCAGAATTTCTATAAAAAAGCGGAGTCTTAAAGCAGGCTGTTTATCTGTTCTCAAGCCAGAAACCTTTGTCCGATGCAAAATGGGCAAGGGTTTTTTATCTTGCATCAAGTAATATTCATTTGCTATGATAAGAGAAACGTTACAAAAATATCTTTATAATATAAGAATAACGTTACAAAGATGAGTAAATAATATAAGAATAACGTTACAATATGCACGGGGGTAGATTTATGCTTTACCGCAAAATGTATGATAATTTACTCAAGTGGAAAAAAAATAAAGGGAAAAGAGCTCTCTTGGTCACTGGCGCAAGGCAAACCGGCAAGACCTATTTGATTCGTCATTTCGGCGGCGCCAATTACGAAAAATTTGTGGAGATTAACTTTATTACTGAACCGAAAGCCATCTCTATTTTTAAGGGTAATCTGAACGCTGAAACCCTGATTATGAACTTAACGGCCTATCTCAGAACACCTTTGACGCCGGGTAAAACTTTGGTGTTCTTCGATGAGATACAGGAGTGTCCCGAAGCCCGCACTGCCATGAAGTTCTTGGTAGAGGACGGACGATTTGACTACATTGAGTCCGGTTCCCTTTTAGGCGTGAATTATAAGGAAGTGAAGTCCTATCCGGTAGGTTTTGAAGAAATCCTGCAGATGTACCCTTTGGATTTTGAGGAGTTTGCTCTGGCCAATGGTGTGCAGGAGATGACCCTAACGTATCTGCAGGAATGTTTTGCCAAAGGAGCGCCGGTCAGCGAGGCTGTTCATCAAACCATGTCTGAATTGTTCCGTTATTATGTAATTGTCGGAGGAATGCCGGCTGTAGTGCAGAGATTTATTGATACGCGCGACATTGGCCAAGTACTAAAAATTCAGACAGATATCCTGGCCATGTATCGGCAGGATATTACCAAATACTCGCAAAACGATAAAATTCGCATCAAAGATATTTTTGACCGCATTCCTGCCGAGCTAAACGCGAAAAACCGGCGCTTTATGCTGGCAGATATCAGCAGGTCCGCACGTTTAAACAGGTATGAGAGCAGTTTTGTTTGGCTGGCAGACGCCGGTGTCGCTTTGCCCTGCTATAATATTACGGAGCCCAAAGCTCCTTTGCGATTAAGCGAAAAAAGCAATCTCTTCAAACTTTATATGGGTGATACGGGCCTGCTTTGCGCAGCCAGTATGGAGAATGTGCAGTTTGACATTCTCGGCGGTGATTTGACAGTCAATATGGGCGGCATTCTGGAGAATACCTTTGCCCAACTACTGAAGGCCAATGGTTTTGAATTGCGTTATATGAACAAAAAGAACCTGGGTGAAATAGATTTTATTTTACAGCAGGGTAAGACCGTTATTCCGGTAGAGGTCAAATCTGGAGGGGATTTTGAACGTCACCCCGCACTCAACAATATTCTTAAAGTTTCCGAGTGGGATATCCGCAAGGCTTATATCTTTTGTAAAGGGAATGTCAGCGTACAGGAGCGGCTCATCTATCTGCCTTGGTATATGGGGATGTTTTTCAAGCAGGACCGGCTTCCGGAGCATCTGCTTGTTGACGTTGATTTGACAAACTTATAGATTCAGAATATCGCAAAAGATTATCCATGATACATAGACCGGTGAGAGCCGGTCTTTTTGCATATACTATTGACAAATTCAGAATCTAGGTAGTAATATAACAATAGATGTAATGGTAGTACCAAAGAACATAACTTCAAGGAGAATAGGGCATGAATTTAGACGAGCTGATGGTCCGGTTTTGGCAAAAGGACAGACAGGCCTTGAGCAAGCTGATTACCCGCGTTGAGGACGACAGCCCGGATTTGCCGGAAATTATGTCTGCCATTTATCCTAAAATCGGCAGGGCGCACGTTATCGGCATCACGGGGCCGCCCGGGGCCGGGAAAAGCACCATGGTCGACAAGCTGATCAAAGCTTTCCGGGAACAGGGCAAATCCGTCGGCGTGCTGGCTGTGGACCCCAGCAGTATTTACAGCGGCGGGGCCTTTTTAGGCGACAGGATCCGGATGCAGTGGGCTTACCAGGATGATAACGTCTATCTGCGCAGCATGGCTACCCGGGGGGAACTGGGCGGACTGGCGCCGCGGGCCAGCGAAATTATCAAGGTGATGGATGCTTTCGGATTGGAAGTCATTATTGTGGAAACCGTCGGTGTCGGGCAGATGGAAGCCGACATTATCCGCTACGCGGATACCAAAGTGGTGGTCTCCGTACCCGGATTGGGGGATCAGATGCAGGCCCTGAAGGCGGGCATTATGGAGATTGCCGATGTTTTTGTGGTAAACAAGGCGGATCTTCCCGGCGCGCTGGAGGTAGTCGACGACTTGCAGATGATGCTGTATCTGCGCAAGGAAGCGGAGTGGAAGCCGGACATTGTCCTGACGGAAGCCTTGAATGCCAGGGGAATTGGTGAACTGGTGGAGGCTATCCACAAACACAGGGATTATCTTGCCGAATCCGGTCTTGCTGCCCGGGTTATCGGACAGCGCCGTGAATACGCCTGTCATTACGCCATGAAAGAGGCCCTCAGGAAATACATGGAACTAAAGGTTGAGGAGACAGAGGAAATTAAAGCGCTGTTGACCCAGGTGCGGGAGGGGGGCATTGACCCTTATCGGGGCGCCCAAGAGATTATTAATAAAGTATTTAAAATACACCTATAAAAAGTGAGTTTTAAATAATCATAGGGGAAGGTGAATAAAAAAATGGCAGAAATCAAGAAAAGTACTGCGGAAATCATCAATGAGAATCTGAAAGATGCCGGTAAAGCGCCTGTTTATGACGCAGCGTTCATCAATAAGGTGCAAAAGGGCGTCGACGACTGGAAACAGAACGTGGTCAGGCCCAACGACCTGAAGAACTGGGAAGCGGTTCCTCTAACGGTGCTGGGTTCCGAAATCCCCCGGGAAATGGTGTACACGCCCTTAAGCGTCCAGAACAATAACTATGTCGAGCAGATCGGCAATCCGGGAGAAGCGCCTTTCACCCGCGGCGTTCACGCCAATATGTACCGCGGCAGAGCCTTCACCCAGCGTCAGCTGGTCGGTTTCGGCGGTCCGGAAGATACCAACGCCAGGATTAAGTATCTCCTGAATCATGGCGCTACCGGTATCAACCTGCTCTTTGACATGCCCACCATTCAAATGTATGACTGTGATGACCCCATGGCCCTGGGTTCCGTCGGTTCCTGCGGCGTCAGCGTCAACCATGTGGCGGACTGGGAAAAGCTTTATGACGGTATCGATATCGCCAAAGAAAGCTCCTCCATCGTTACCCATTATCCTTCCAACTGTTCCTGCCTGTTCCCGATGTATCTGGTTATGGCCGAAAGACGGGGCGTGCCGTGGGATCAGCTGAAGGGCAGCGTCCAAAACGATATGACGCTGGAAGAACTGGTGCGTAACGCTTCGGAATACATTCCGCCTAAGGATTGCTTCCGGGTGGAATGCGATAACATCGAATTCATCCGCAAGAACGTGCCCCAATGGAACTTCATTACCTTAAACGGATACAATTTCCGGGAATTCGGCACCTCCGGCGTTACCGAAATGGCCGTAGCCGCTGCGCATGGCATGGCGATCCTGGATGAGATGATCCGCCGGGGTTATGATGTGGATTGGGTCGCGGAGAGATTGGCCTTCTTCTGGTCCATCGGCATGGACTTCTTTGAGGAGTCAGCCCGCCTGCGCGCCATGAGAAGATTGTGGTACCGTATCCTGAAATATAAATACAACGCGAAGAACCCGCGCTCGACCTGGATGAGATGCCACGTGCAGACTTCCGGTATCAGCCTGGTCCGGGAAGAACCCTACAATAACGCCATTCGTTCGGCCTTCGAGGCGCTGGCTGCCGTTTTAGGCGGGGTGCAGTCGCTGCACGTCGACTCCTATGACGAAGCTATCTCCGTTCCTTCGGAAGAAGCGTCGCTCCTTTCACTGCGCACCCAGCAGATTATCGAGCATGAAACCGGCATCACTTCCGTAGTTGACCCGCTGGGCGGCTCCTACTATGTTGAAGCGCTGACCAATGAAATGGAAAAGAGAATTCTGGCTGAGATTACGGAAATAGAAAAGCAGGGCGGTTATGTCGCGGCTATCGAGAACGGCTATCTGGCCCGCAAGACCTTCAACTATATGTACAAAGAGCAGATGAGAATCGAAAGAGGCGAAATCAAGATCGTCGGCCACAACTGGCAGCGCAGCGGCGAGGGTGAAGAGTTCGAAGCTTTCCGGTATCCGGAAGCGTGTGAAGAGATTCAGCTGAAGAGGCTGCAGGAGCACCGGGCGACCCGTGATTCCGCTGCTGTGGAGAAAGCCTTGAACGAACTAAGAGCGGCCATCAAAGACGGTAAGAACATTATGGAATACACCGTCAATTGTTCCAGAGCCGGCTGCACCGTCGGAGAGAAGTGGAAAGTATTCAAAGAAGTATTTGGTCTGTGGAAACGTCCGAGCGTATTTTAGTTGAAGGGAGAGGATTACAGTGGCTGATAAAAAAATTAAAGTTGTCATGTGTTGTTTAGGTCCGGAAACGCATAATAGAGGTATAATGGTAGTAAGCAGTATTCTCAAGGAAGAGGGCATGGAAGTAATTTATATGGGCAATACCACCGCTGAAAACGCCCTCAAGGCAGCTGTGGAAGAAGACGTCAAGGTAATCGGCGTAAGTTCTTTGTCCGGCGCACACCTGCGGACCGGAAAACACTTGCGGGAACTGATTAAGGAAAAAGGCCTGGAAAAAAATATTGCCACCGTTATTGGCGGCGTTATCCCTCCCGGGGATGTCAAGCCGTTGCAGGAGATGGGCTTCCATGCCGTCTGCGTTAGCGGAACCAAGCGGGATGACCTGGTCGCCGCAATGAAGAGCGCTGCCGCAACAGTGCAGTAAGTTTCCGCCCGCGCAAGCGCCTGTGCGGCAAGATATTCATTCATATATCTGGAGCAAAGGATGATGGAGATGTCGAAAACGGGATTTGTACAGGTCTACACCGGAGACGGTAAAGGCAAGACTACAGCCGCAATAGGTCTGTCTGTACGGGCGCTGGGGGCGGGGAAAAAGGTGATGTTCCTCCAGTTTATGAAAGCCAAGGTTTACAGTGAGCACAATATCCTGCCGAAAATGCCCGGTCTGACTTTAAAGACTGTGGGCAAGCCGTTTTTCATCGTCAAGGAGGGCGCCATGTCCCCGGAAGAAGAGGCTAAATGGCGGGA
>JAVEYA010000118.1:0-6623 GCA_034003745.1 Clostridia bacterium | reverse complement strand
AGTAGGACATGACATATTTCATAACGGCGGTCATATTTTCCGACTGCTTTAATAAATCTAATTCATCCATCTTGTCAGCTTTCTTCATCTTGGCAATATATTCATCAATGGTTAGCACATTGCTCACTTCCTTCCTTGACAAGAATTTGCTGGACTGCATTAGTCCCGATATATTTTTTTCATAATCTCAATCGATAATATATTGTCTTTCTTACGATGTATCATCTTATGACAGTTTGAACATACAGGTATCAGGTCAGTTTTGGGGTTTACTTCATGAATACCTGACCCACTTAATGGAGCTATATGATGGATTTCTATAAATCCTCTACCTCTTTCACCATAGTGATGTTCAAAGTCAAACCCACAAATAACACAAACTGTGCCATGATATTCAATTGCTTTTTTTCTATTCTCTGGATCACGCTCATATCTTGTTCCAGAGTAGTATTGTATCTCGCCCTCCGTTTGGGTGTTATACTCTTCTTCCTCTTCACTAAGTATGTCTGCCTTGATTTGTTCAGGAAGAATAAAGTCTACCTTATATATTTCAGGGCCTAATTTGACTCTTTCTAACCTCATTCGCGGGAAAAAAGATTCTTCCGGTCTATCACCTTCAGCAAAATAAAGATACCATTCTGGTAAAGCTTGCTTTAATAAATCCGAAAAATCAGCTTTCCAAAACAACCTTGTCCTGTGGTCTTGACTCATTACAAGACTGCAATCATAATTTTTACCCTTATAATTCAAGAAAGTATCTTTACTTTTACCAGGGGTTAATAGATTAGCACCCCAAAAAATGCGTATCTCCTTTGGTATTCCAGTACCATGGTGATAGAAAGCTGATCTATCAAGTGTTTTTAAAAAAATGTTTGGGGTTAGAATTTGCCATGAATATGCTGTTAGTGGAAACTGATCTGTATTGCTATTCAATTACTTTTCTCCTTTTTGTAGTCAGTCGGATAACAGCCCTGCATTTATGACCTCCCACGGCCTCAAGGTGATGACTAGGCTGTTTTGCTTGCCAAATCTTAATCCTGGGTAAGCCGCGTCATGCCTGCCGGGGGATGTGGGCCCCGGCAGGCTCAGAACATTTATCACACCTTGGCTGGCACCTCGTGCTTATTCGCTCCCTGAGCGGGAATTCGTTATTAGTAGTGTTATCTGACGTTTGCATAAACTAACCTAATTTTGTATTTATTATATCTTCAATAATTTGTAATTCCTTCTCTTCTGCATATTTTGCATAAGGGCATTCATATAATAATGATTTCTTAAACATAATTAATATAAAAGCAGCTAAAAGAAATACTGCCACAAATAATACAATCGAGGACACTAACGAAATCATAACCCCTAAGAAAGGGTTTAAATTATTTATAAATTCCTCAAACTTAATAAAAAGAGGGAATTTATCAACTAGTAATCCTGAAAACAGTCCTGTACCAACTCCAATAAATAAATTAGAAAAATAGTTCGATTGATTTCTTATTTCTTTTCTTCTTAATAGTAATTCTTTTGTATAATCAAGGGTTTTATAAGCACAAAAACTTTCTGCCTCATTCCTGTAAAACTCCAACAATTTTTTCATATAAAGTTCATATTCAAACTTATATTCCTCTTTATTAATATTATTGTAATAATTTCCACGGATATTAGTAATTTCATAACCCAACGACGTAAATGAATTCCATCTTACTATCTCTACAAAATTTAACATTGTTTCGCTTATGCGTTTTTCAATAGGACAATAAGTTTTTTCTTTTATTTTAATTTTGATTTTTTCTTTTATTCGTGAGATAGTTTCTTTATTTATTTTCATAAATCATACTCCCCATTTTAAGCAAATGTCAGATAATATTTTCGGCTTCACGACGCCCCTGAGCCGGACCCGTGAAGCCCTTCTCCCCTAGCGGTGCTCGCACACGGTGAAGGGGCGTGCGAGCACATCCAGCTTCTACCTGCCCCGAACCAAGCTCCGCTGCTCCTTCTCATCCGTGCCCTGCGAGAAGCTATTGTTCGTAGCAAGCGTTATTTTATTTAATTTATCTCTTTAATTATCCTTGCTAAATAATCATTAGGATCTTGTGCGTTATCTCCTATTGTACCAAGTTCCGCAGGAGTAACTTTATCTTCCGGCCATACAGTATGCGCAGGTAAATCTCCTATTATATTAAAGATTTCACGCCCATAATCATCACTTGAGTTTTGGCCGCCAATTAACCAGTTAATAGCGTATGTTGTGCAACCTGCTATTATATCAGCTAGTTGTAAACCAACATCTATTTCAGATTTTTCGAATACAGTCTCTTTAACCGCAATTGGGAAAGTCATTTTTCTTCGATCATACCCAACCATTGTTGGTTTTAGATTAGGATCCATAACTGCATCCCAAATATTCTTTTGTTTAGACATATTAGTGGAAGCATCATGGATTATTCTAAGTTCACCAGTAAAACTTGCTCTCCACATTGCCATTATATTGAGTGAACTAGTAAATGCTAAATCTAAATAATTATCTGGAATTATATTAAGATAACTTAACCCGTAGTTAATATTGATTGCTCGAATGAATACAAGCATGTCATCTAATTCATCTCTGTATTTTTTGGTAAATAAGGGTTTAAAAAAATCTCTATAGGTTTCTCTAGTTTTATTTCTAACCATATTTTGAAAAGACTGTAGAAATCTTTCAAAAAATTCCTTGCCACCAAAAACAGGAAATGTATAAAAAAATAGGTTTGCCATTGCAAGGTTTCCACCTTGCTCGTATAAATCAATTCCTTCATCATGTGCCAGTGTTTCAATCATTTCAACTATTTTGCATACTAATGCATATTTTTTATGTGTAATGCTAACTTTTACATTACTAGGATTACTTCTTATATATTTCATAAAATCAATTACCATAGTCTGCTGTGAGGAACGTTTACATAATAAAGAATGCTTTAATTCTTTCGCTTTAACTTTGCTAAAATATTTACTTTTTAATTCATGACAATACTTTTCTTCAATATTATGCGAACCAATAACAAACACAGGTTGTTCATTATTCATTAAGTCAGCACCTGTATAACCACACTCATCAAGATAAATATTCACATTAATAGTCCTCCATAGATTAGTAATAATAACGTTTCGCTTATCGTTCCACGCTTCACGACGTCACCCAGCCTTATGGCGACGGCCAAGGCCCTAGCTAGCTCTTAGCTTGGGCTTGGGCGAGCTAGCCGCTGCTGCGGTTAGGCTAGGGGATGTGGCGCGCACACTACAGCTCCGCCTCAAAACCTTCCCCCCGTTGAATCCGCTTATCGCGCCAGCTACGTGAAGTCATTGTTTAGATGCTGTACGTTTATAAAATAACTGATTAGCAGGATTATACATTACTGTAGAGAAAATAACTGTTAGTAAATATGTTCTACATACGAGGCATGCCATGAATAATAAGTTAGCAAAAAAGAATAATCCCACTTCAGCTAAAATTGACGATAAATATAATCAAGATATGATAATTCAGACTTATTATAATGAAAGAACATCATTGATTGAAGCTAAATTAAAAGGTGCTGAAATATTGGACAAGGCAATGCTAACACTTTCTGCCGGTGCTTTTGGGCTTTCCTTTACTTTCGTGAAGCAAGTACTTATAACAATAAAACCTGTAACACTAAAATTTTTGATGATTTCATGGATTGCTTTCTGCTCTTCGCTCCTTCTAACACTATTTTCCCTTTTGTTAAGTCAGTTTGCTTGTGATAAACAAATTATACTTCTGGAAAAAAACTATTTTGAAAACGATACAAATACGAATAATTGTCTTTCAAAGTTAACAACATGGTTAAACGTATTATCCATTTTTTCCTTTGTTTGCGGGGTGATTATTCTATCATATTTTGGCTATATAAATCTTTTAGAATGAAGGAGGATATAGGTTATGGCAAATGGCAGTGAAAAAAGACCCCAACCTGTCCAACCAAAACAACCGTCCCAACCCCATCGTGAGATTAATCATGGATATGCTCCACCACCTGTACCTAGAAAGCCAAGCACACCCCCACCACCATCCAACAAGTAATATCCTATTGAAAAGAGCTTTTGCTCTTTTCTTTTTATCATAATAACGTATGGCGTCAAACTTCTAAATAAAATGAAACTGCTTCATTTATTCGCACTATATCTAGCTTCCTTACAGACATTGATTCATATTCGAAATTATCTTGCCAATAATCCGGATATGCTTCATTATCATAAATAAGGCCACTTCCGCTTCCGGATAGTGGCCTTAACTTCATCCTAAACTATTATGCTGAATCAATCTATTTACGGTTATACCTGGACTGCCTTTTCCAAGGTTCTGATGCGTCTTTCATGGTCATTTATACCGTCATCAAAAGCAACCATATAGGACTTTATAATCTTCACGTCATTCTTTAATACTTTAACATCGGTTTCCAGATTATCGACCTTCTTGTCAAGTACATCCATTTTAATCTCCAGGTTCTCAACCTTTGTTTCTAATCTGTCCACCTTTTTTTCCAGCCTGCCTTGTCCTTCGGCCAGAATTTGCTGCCCCTCGGCAATACCGTTTACTTTATCCAGGATAGACTCCAGGATTACTCCCAATTGATTCTCATTCAACTTTCTTACCTCCTCACAAGGCTTGTCAATATTATACCATAGAAACGATTAATTGGATGAAAATTGTAAATCCTCTCCCTCCTTCCGGGGCTGACTTAAATCAGCCCCTGTTCTTTAAAGCTTAAAAAATTGCCGTCATCCCCTATAATTAGGCTGTCAATCACCTCAATCCCCAGTAGTTTTCCGGCCTCTACCAACCGCCCGGTAAGTTCCCGGTCCTCCCTGCTGGGTGTTGTGTTCCCGCTGGGATGATTATGACCCATGATGATAGATGCCGCATTAGCCAGAATGGCCGGTTTAAACACTTCCCTGGGATGGACCATAGCCGCATTCAAACTCCCGACCGATACCACATTAAGGGCATTCACCTTATTCTTCGTGTCCAGGCACATGATAACAAAATGCTCCCTGTCGACTCCGGCCAGAAAGCCGGCCAAGATACTTGCCGCATCCTGCGGAGTACGAACCAGGTTTGTGGCAAAGCAGACTGCCCGCTCCTTGACCATTTCCACCCGCACCACCTGCACCCGCCTTCCCTTTTCTGCTCCTTCGTTTTTCCCGTTCATCATTTGCCGTTCCTCCTTCTGTTTTGAACAGGCCTGCCGGCCTTAATTCAAAAGGCCCTGGCGCGGGTGAACGGGCAAAGGGCGGTCTGGCAAAGCCGGGACGGGAGGGATAAATGGAGGGTACCCAGCAAAATCACAGAAAATGTGAAAACATTTTATCCATATATTCAGGGGAGGGGGCCGTTTATGCTCACGGCCTTTACCCTTGCCCGGGCGGGCACCCCGTGCCGGTATAATCCGGTCAGTGCCGGCAGTATTTGGTGTTTCCGCGTTATTCCTTCCCCACTCCTTCCAGGAGAACACCCACAAAGCCGGCTTGCACAGGAAACATTTCTTTGCTCAGCCGTTTACGGCAGGTCAAAAACCCAGCAAAAAGAGCTCCCCCCTGCCTTCATACTGTTTCAGGGCCACGGCATCCTGAGTTTTCAGGATCACCGTAACGGTAGCCGGAATATCTCCCTGGGTCCCCAGATCCTTTTTATCTGTTGTTTGGCTCCCCTTTAGCTCCATCCCGTTCTTATTGGTGATCCTGGCAATCTGCACCTCCCGAAAAAGCAAACCTCCCTCCCCTCCATCCTTGCTCACAAACCCGATATCGGCCAGATCCCCCGGATGAACGGCCCCGGCCAGGGAATTGGCCAGGCTCGTGGCAAAAGTAACCCGGACCATCCCTTCTTCCACTACGGGTATGCGGCCTTCCACAGCATCCCCGTAAAAAAGGGGTGTGCCCGCCTTGATTTCCCGGGCAGCTACCTTACCTCTCAGCTCATCCGTGTTCCGGATCATATCTTTGCCTGCCAGGTACTCGGGAAAATCTTTCGCTTCCACGTTGGCCGCCGTAAAAGAAGAATTCACCGGAATATCCTCCCCGGCAAACAACACAGGAACATACTTCGCTTCTTGATATACGCTTCTGACATACCGGGTCTCTCCGTACGCCGCGGCGATACCCAGCACCAGGCAAAGCAAGATCAGTATCAGCTTGCTTTTGGTAATTCTCAATCTTGCTCACTTCCTTTAATCCAAAATATCGTCACTGTCTTTATGTACCGTAAAGCTGACTGTTTCGCCCAGCAGCCCCCGGAAAAGGGGTCTGGCCACCTCCACCCTGATCACGGCGTGGACGGCTGTTTCCTGAATAACGGCCCCGTACGGACAGACGGACGGATAATCCCCGGGATTGTAGACCACAAACTCCTCCACCACCGGGGGGCTTGCCGGCAGCTCGCCCAGGTTCTCCAGCAGATAAGCGTCAAAAGCATCCCGTGCGGCCGCAGGGTCAAGTTCCAAGACCCCGTAACCCATCTTCTCCTTATCCAGGGTCCCCACCGCCGCCAGTTCCGCCCCCACCAAGGCGTCGTTGATTTTATCCCTGGAGATCAGCAGCATACGGTATTCCATCACTGCTGATCCGAAAAG
>JAVEYA010000117.1:0-6711 GCA_034003745.1 Clostridia bacterium | reverse complement strand
AGTGAAAAAGGCCAAGAGGTTAGGTTTAAGCATTTCCAGATGAAAACAATCATCCGAGAGATGAAAGTTTTCATCAGTTCTTTGCGGTGACTATAAAGGGGTCTGGATGTGCCGGGGTTTAAGTTAAGGGAAGGCCGATGATAATTTTCATCGGCCTTCCTTTTTTTGCCCTAAAACAGCCTTTTTTGGTTGGCATAGTAATTGCACCGTTAATTTCCCGAAAGGAATATTAATTCTTTAAACAGGAGGACAATTATGGAAAAAACAATTATTACCGTAGCGCCCACGGGGGCCTGGCCTTCCAAGAGAGATAATCCCCAGGTGCCGCTGACGCCCCGGGAAATTGCTGAGGATGTCTATAACTGCTGGAAAGCGGGAGCGGCTGTGGCCCATATTCATGTCCGCGACGCTTCCGGCCGTGGCGTGATGGATAAAGAGCGCTTTAGGGAGACAGTTGAGCGAATCAGGGAGAAATGTGATATTGTCTTAAATCTTACTACTTCCGGGGCGCTGGACGCAACCGATGAAGCCCGTATGGCCCATATCATTGAGCTGAAGCCGGAGATGGCCTCCTATGACGCCGGCTCCATGAACTGGATGCACAGCGGTCTTTTCATTAATTCTCCACAATTTCTGGAAAAGCTGGCCCAAACCATGCTGGAAAATGAAATCAAACCGGAAGCGGAGATTTTTGACGCGGGGATGATTTATAATACCCTTTATTATGTAAAAAAGGGTGTGATTAAAGAGCCGGTCCATTTTCAATTCGTGCTGGGGGCCGCTGGGGGCATCGGGGCCTCGGTGGAAAACCTGGTTTTCTTAAAAGGCCTGATCCCGAAGAATGCCACCTGGTCCGCTTTCGGTATCGGCAAGAGCCATCTGTCGATACTCTATGCTACCATTGCCCTGGACGGTCATATCCGGGTAGGGATGGAGGATAATGTCCTCTATTCAAAAGACCGGCTGGCTGAATCAAATGCGGAATTTGTGGAACGGGCCGTCCGCATCATTAGGGAGGCGAATAAGGAGGTGGCCACGACCGCAGAGGCCAAAGAAATACTCGGCCTTCGGAAATAACCATAAGAGGAAGGGAGGTGAATTAAGTGATTGAGAAGATTGCTGTTCTTGGAGCAGGCACAATGGGTCATGGTATAGCAACCATTTTTGCTATGCATGGCTATGATGTCAGTCTGTATGAAGTCGAGCTGACCAAGCTGCAAGCGGTTAAAGAGGAGATTGCCCGGGTTCTGGAGATTTTCGCTGAAGAAGGAATCATCCGGGAGGGGGACATCAATGCCGTCCTGGAGAGAATCAAGCTTTTCTCTGCTTTGGAACCGGCGGTATGGGACCGGGACTTTGTTATCGAAGCCGTTCCGGAGGAACTGGCCTTAAAGCAGATGCTCTTTAAGCGCCTGGACGAGTATTGCCTGGAGCATACCATTTTTGCCAGCAATACGTCCAGTTTGCGCTTGAATGATATGATGAAAGATATCTCGGAAGGACGCAGGAAAAAAATCATGGTCAACCATTTCTACAATCCGCCGCACATCATGCCTATTGTAGAACTGTCGTATTTTGGGAATATGCCTGAAGAAACTTACCGGGAAATAGAATCCTTATATATTTCGGTAGGCAAACAGCCTGTGAAAGTACTAAAAGACATACCGGGCCTCGTGGCCAACCGGATTCAGCAGGGGGTGGCCAGGGAAGTTTTTTCACTGATTGAACTGGGCGCTGCGGCGCCGGAAGATATTGATAAGGCGCTGAAATTCGGCCCTGCTTTCAGATACGCAACTTCGGGACAGCTGGAAATCGCGGATATGGGCGGACTGGATATCTGGTGTTCGGTGGGAGATTCTTTACTGGCGGAAATAGATAATTCCCAAAAAGCGAATCCCCTGCTCCGGCAAAAAGTAGGGGAGGGGAAGCTTGGGCTTAAGTCGGGGGAAGGATTTTTTAAGTATTCCGCCCAAGATGCGGAAGAAGCGAAAAGTAAATTTATCAGAAGATTAATTAATCAATTAAAAGCTTCAAAAAATTATGTTTAAAGGAGGGTAATGTATGCTTTGGAGAATCTCAAGGAAATTCCAATTTGCAGCTGACAGGATCATCCCTGACTCCTTTGTTTTCTGCGTAATCCTGACTTTAATCAGCTTTATTCTGGGTCTGGCAGTATCCGGCGGCCAGATTCTGAAGCTGGTTCTGGGTTGGTACGACGGTCTCTGGACTATGATTGCCTTTGCTTTTCAGATGTCTTTCATGGTAATCTGCTGCGGGGCCGCAGCCAAATCACCGGCAGTGGAAAGGTTTCTGAAGAAAGTGGCTACCATGCCCAAATCCCAAGCCATGGCTATGACTGTACTGTTATTATTCGGTTTCATTTCCAGCCTGATTAACTGGGCTTTTTCCTCAATTCTTACCCCAATCTTTGCCATGCAGCTATCCCGTAATGTCAAAGGCCTGCATTTCCCCCTGATGGTAGCGGCGGGCTATTCTACGATGGTTTTAGGGCAGTGCTGGTGCCCCAGCGCCAGTGTCTATGCCCTGGTGGCTTCCCCCGGCCATTTTATGGAGTCCACCATCGGTACGTTTACGCAAGCGTTAACTGTTTATAACCCGGTCAATACGATTCTGTTCTTTGTTTTGGTTGTCGTAGTAATTCTGATTGGTATTTTCACCAGGCCTCCGCAGAACGAGCTGGTGGAATACATTGCTCCTGCCGAGGCTGAGGCCGCAGCTGTTATGGCGGAGGGCAAGCCTACCCTGGCTGACAGAATGAACAGTAGCAGAATCCTGATGCTTTTAATCGGCATCTCCGGCATCACAGTTATTCTGCATAGTTTCATCACCAAAGGTGTAATGAACTCATTGAACTTCAACTTTGTCATTTTTCTGTTCCTGACTTTAAACACATTCCTCTATTCAACACCCAACAAATTCGTCAATGCCTTCAAAGACACCATGCGGCCGGCTGCGGAGGTAATGCTGCAGTTCCCCTTCTATGGCGGCATTGCGGGCATGATGACTGCTTCCGGTTTGGGTACCGTGATCGCCAATATGATTACAAATGTGGCTACCATTGATACGGTTTATACCTGGTCTTTCCTGTCCGCAGCCGTATTAAACCTGTTTATTCCTTCCCAGGGCGGCCAGTGGATAGTGCAGGGTCCCATTCTGATGGAAGTTGCCCAAAATCTGAATGCCAATATCCCGCTGGTCATGAGCGCCTTTGTTCATGGGGATGAAGTAACCAACCTGATTCAGCCGTTATATGTTATTCCGGCGCTGGCCCTGGTGGGCATGAAGCTGAAGGAAGTATGGGGCCTGATGGCCTTTATCTCCATCTTCTGGCTGGTTATTTCCGGTGTCGGCTTTATCATTCTTCCTAGACTATTCTAAACATACACTCGGCATTGCATATTTCTAAAAACGCTAAAACTAAGCTAAGATAAAATGGGGCTGCCGCAAAATAGCGGATGTGTCATTCTGAGACCATGGAATGGTTGAAGAATCTTAGAAATCGGAGCAATCTATTCCGATAATGACTAAGATCCTTCGCCTTTGCTCAGGATGACAGTCTATTGTGCGACAGTCTCGTTATTATGCTTATTCCATCAGATTACTGCGGTAAGGTCGCGTTCATACTGCCGGTGCGGTATCCCTGCAAATCCAGTGAGACGTAGGTGAAGCCAATCTCACGCAGCTTTGCGTCTACTATATCCCGTACGCTTTTTTGCAGCAGGATTTTGATGCCGTCCTCGTCGGCTTCGATGCGGGCGAGGTTTCCGTGGTAGCGCACGCGCACCTGTCTGAAGCCCTGGTCAATGAGGAACTGTTCGGCCGCATCGATCATGGCGAGCCGGTCGGGCGTGATGTTTTCACCATAGGGAAAACGGGAAGCAAGACAGGCGAAGGAGGGTTTATTCCAGGTAGGCAGGCCCAGTTCTTTCGATAAATCCCGGATTTCCTGCTTGGATAGATGGGCCTCCCTGAGGGGGCTTTTTACAGCCAGTTCGGCCACCGCCTGGAGGCCGGGGCGATAGTCGCCGTCATCATCTGTATTGGAGGCTTCCGCCACCGCCTCAAGTCCTAACTGTTCAGCTACCGCCTTTATCTTGGTAAACAACTCGGTCTTGCACAGATAGCAGCGGTTGGCCGGGTTCTGGGAGAAGCCTTCGATATCCAGTTCCTCCGAATCGACGATAATATGTTTGATACCGTGCGCTGTAGTGAAAGCGATGGCCTCATCCAGTTCGCGCTTGGGAAAGCTCAAGGAACGTGCGGTTAAGGCCACCACTTGATCGCCTAAGACGTCATGTGCGGCCTTCAGAAGGAAGGTGGAATCCACCCCGCCGGAAAAGGCTATGGCGACGCTTTTTAAACTTTGAATATTCTTTTTCAGAGCTTGGTATTTTTCCTGTAATTGCGTCATGCTTTTTCTCCTTTTTGTTTGTATAGACAGCGGTCTGAAGCGCAACGCTTCAGACCCGTTTTTTGTTCTACTATTTATGGTATTTCTACAAGGATTATTTGTCAAGGACAGGCTATAAAAGTAAATATATATGAAGACTGGGCCTTCATATTAAAATGCCTCGGTTATTCGCTCCGGCTTTTGGCGACAGGCTATTTCATCGGCGCTGCCGCAGGTCTGACGACCGGCATTCTGGTGGGCTGGAGTAAGCGGTGGAGTTATTGGGTCAACCCCTTAATCAAGATGATTGGCCCGATTCCTCCGACGGCCTGGGTGCCCATCGCCCTGGTGTCCTTCCCCACCACCTTTAGCGCCAGCGTCTTTCTGATCGCCCTGGCGGTATGGTTCCCCACCGCGGTCTTGACCAGCTCCGGTATTTCCAACGTGCAGAACTCCTTTTTCGAAGTTTCCAGCACCCTCGGAGCCAAGACGCTGGATAAAATCTTTAAAGTGGCGCTTCCCGCGGCTATGCCATCGCCTTAAACGACCCCGCCGCCACCATCGCGGCCAATGCCGATAACCTGGCCATCGTCTTCGACTCAGCCAAAGACGCTCCCTATAAGGACCAGTATTGCTGCTCCTCCTATGTACGGGAGAATATCGCCGCCGACTATCCGGATATTGCTTTAAAATATACGCTGGCTATGCAGAAAGCTGCTGCCTGGGCCGAGAGCAATAAAGATGAAGCGGCCGAGATTCAGGTTGCCAACAAATGGGTGGCAGGAGACGCCAAAATCAACGCTGAAGTTTTGAAGACCTTCAACTACATCCCATCCTATGAAAGCGCTTATGAAATCTTCGATATCATCGTGCCCCAGCTGCAAAAAGTCGGCATGCTGGATAAAGATGTGGATACCAATGCTTTATTGAAAAACTCTTTCCACCATCTCAATGGATTAGAATACGAATAATAAGTAACCTCCTCCTCCCATATAAAAATCCGCGTCCCTTCATGAGGACGCGGATTTTGCTGTAAGGCTGTATTTTAATCTGCAAACAGTGGGGTGGAGAGATACCGCTCGCCGGTATCCGGCAGGATGGCGACAATGGTCTTGCCGGCGTTTTCCGGGCGTTTGGCCAGTTGCGTAGCGGCCCAGACTGCGGCGCCGGAGGAGATGCCTATCAGCAGACCTTCGGTCTTGGCCAGCTCTTTGCCGGTGGCAAAGGCGTCATCGTTGGAAACGGTGATAATTTCACCATAGATTTTGGTGTTCAAGACATCGGGAACAAAGCCTGCGCCGATACCCTGAATCTTGTGGGCTCCGGGTGTGCCTTGGGAGAGTACCGGGGAATCCGTAGGCTCAACGGCTACAATCTTCAGGTCGGGATTCTTGGCTTTCAGGTATTCACCCACGCCGGTGATGGTGCCGCCGGTACCGATACCGGAAACGAAGATGTCGATTTTCCCGCCGGAATCCTCCCAGATTTCGGGGCCGGTCGTAGCCTTATGAACGGCCGGATTGGCCGGGTTGACGAACTGTCCGGGGATGAAGGCGTTGGGAATTTCTTTAGCGAGTTCGTCCGCCTTGTCAAGGGCGCCTTTCATACCTTTTGTTCCTTCGGTCAGAACGAGCTCAGCGCCCAGGGCCTTTAAGAGGTTTCTGCGTTCAACGCTCATCGTCTCAGGCATGGTCAGGATGATACGATAGCCCCGCGCCGCCGCTACCGCCGCCAGACCGATGCCGGTATTGCCGCTGGTGGGCTCGATCAGCACCGAATCCTTGTTGAGGAGGCCTTTGTTTTCCGCATCGTCAATCATGGACAGAGCGATTCTGTCCTTGACGCTGCCCGCCGGATTAAAATACTCCAACTTACCGATGATAGTTGCTTTCAGGCCGTGCTTTTTTTCGTAATTGGTCAATTCCAGCAGAGGGGTTTTGCCGATTAAATCAGTCAGGCTCGTATAGACTTTGGACATAATAAAACCTCCATATTATATAATTTTTTAAAGATAAAAACATATATGAATAATATGTTAATGCTTAAATAAATCATATCCCGGATATATGTTTTTGTCAAGAGCACATAGTAAATGTTTTCATACTTATTTAATATGCTTTGGGCGTCTATTGACAGGGGCGGGGTTTTCACATATCATTTAATACATATCGTAAAAGTATGTGATAAAAGAAAGGAAGGTCTCCAGAATGAGAATCTCCGCCAAAGGGCGTTATGCGCTGGCTGCTACCATTAGTATGGCCGCAAATTTTGATAATGGGGAATATATTACTGTTATCA
Organism: Clostridia bacterium; assembly: GCA_034003745.1. GTDB lineage: Bacteria > Bacillota > Peptococcia > DRI-13 > PHAD01 > JAVEYA01. The sequence goes on along the minus strand of JAVEYA010000117.1, from coordinate 2 downwards.
GC
>JAVEYA010000116.1:0-6717 GCA_034003745.1 Clostridia bacterium | reverse complement strand
GTTAATGTATACTCTGGCTGTAAAATGTTTGTCTTCACAACTTATATTTTACGGCAAAAGACGGCTTCTGGCATCTGCCAGTCGCCGCCTTTTGTTTTTTTTAGGGTGCTGTTACTGCGACAGCCCCAGAGTTTCTTGAGAAGTTAGGTAAATATAGATGTCATCGAACAAAAAGACATGACAGTTTATAGAACCGTCATGTCGAAGTCATGTTTTAATTGCTGATATATAAAATAAACTACATTTTCTTATGCGCTTTTCACAAGAAAATGTAGCTTTTAGTTTGGTGGACGTGAAGGGATTCGAACCCTCGGCCTCCGCGTTGCGAACGCGGCGCTCTCCCAGCTGAGCCACACGCCCATAATGCTATTTTTTTGACTGACAATTGACATTATAGAACTATTAAAGGAGATTGGCAATAATTTTTAAAAATGATATAACTAAAGTAAGAATGATTCTTATTTTTGAAAATAAAGGAGGTTGAATTGATGCAGGAAAAATTTGAAGCCGATATACTGGTCGTGGGCAGCGGCGCGGCCGCTTTCTCGGCAGCGGTGGCGGCAAGGGCGCAGGGCGCCAGTGTGATTATTCTCGAAAAAGGGTCTTCTGTTGGCGGTACCACCATCCGCTCCGGCGGGGGCTCCTGGATTCCGAACAACCGTTTTCAAAAGGAGCTCGGCATTGCCGACAATAAAATGGATGCGTTGCGTTACATGGCCAGATACTCCTACCCGCATTTATATACTTCCCGGGACACACACTTAGGACTGCCGGAAAATGAATATGATTTAATTGAAACCTTCTATGATACAGCCGCGGAAATGCTGGCATTCCATGAAAAAAACAATTCTCTCCACAATATCCTGCAAATAAACTGGACAGGCCGTCCTGCGGTGGATTATCAGGACCATCTGCCGGAGAACAAGGGTATTCGCGGCCGCATGGTCTTCCCCAAAAATCCTGAGGGCAAACTAAGTTACGGCTTTGAAATGATCCGGCAGTTTCAGGAATGGTGTAAAGAGCAAGACGTCCCCATTCTCTTAAACCATCGTGCCGTGCATATTCTGCAAAACAGTAAAAAAGAAGTCACCGGCCTGGAAGTGCTTGTGGACGGCAAGGAAATCCGTACTTTCCGGGCGAGGAAGGCCGTTATTTTTGGCAGCGGCGGCTATTCGCACAATCCGGAATTGATGCTCCATTTCCAAAGAGGGCCGCATTTCGGCGGCTGTTCGGCGCCGACGAACACAGGCGATCTGGTTGCTATGGCCGGGGAAATCGGCGGAAAACTGGGGAATATGGCCGGCGCTTTCCGGGCACAGAGTATTTTTGAAAAGGTTCTGGCCAATCCCGGCGGCTCCAATAACGTCTTCTATGTAGCCGGGGACAGTATGCTGGAGGTCAATAAATACGGTAAACGCTTTGTCAACGAGAAAAGGAATTACACCGACAGAGCAATGACGCATTTCATCTGGGATCCGCAAAACGCGGAATGGACCAATATGCTGGTCTTCCTGATTTTCGATCAGCGCACGGCCACTCTGTGGCAGGGCTTCCCGCCCTATCCGAAGCAAGGGGACTTGCCCGCACATATCATGACGGCAGCGAACCTGGATGAACTGGCCGCCGCTATTGACGCTCGTCTGGCCTCATTGGCCGAACGTACCGGAGGATTTACGCTGGACGCCGGATTTGCCGGAAACCTGAAAGACACAATCACCCGGTTCAACGAATTTGCCCACAATGGCAAAGATAAAGATTTCCACCGCGGCGACACCGACTACGACAAGGAATGGACCTCCTTCCCGCCCACTGTTCCCGGTGAGACCTGGCCGCCTCAGGGCAGCAAAAACCACAGCATGTATCCGTTAAGCGAAACCGGTCCGTATTACGCAATAATCCTTGCCGCCGGGACGCTGGATACGAACGGCGGGCCAATCATCAATCCCCAGGCGCAAATCCTGCATATCAGCGGCAAGCCCATCCCTGGCCTCTACGGGGCGGGCAACTGCATCGCCTCCCCCACCGCCAACGCCTATTGGGGCGGCGGCAGTACCATCGGACCGGGCATGACCTTCGGCTATATCGCTGGGCTAAACGCAGTTCAGGAACCTGTGAAGGAATACTGAGCCTATTATTGTTGCAATTCTGTACCGTTTTTGTCATCCCTAAAAATGAACCCACCTTTCGGTGGGTTTATTTTGGCGCCAAGCTAAGGTAAGTTAATTTATTATATTGTAATCAGTTTTTCGTTTTCTTTTAAAACCTCGGTTAAGAGCGGCCCCCAGGAGACAACCTCAATCCCCAATGCTTCAAGTTGGTCAACCACACCCAGTTGCCTAGCGCAGGCGATACAGGCTGTAAATTTAACCCCCGCATGCTGAGCTATCTTGATTTCTTCCTGAATTACCGTATTTTCCGCCACCAGTTTCGCGGATGCACCCCAGACAATAACTGTTACATTCTTCCACCACTCCCGCAGCATACTGTTTTTGGCATACATCAGCACCATGAACTGAGAAGTATGCGGGTCACCGGTTGTCCATAAAACATGCAGGGTATTCTTTTCATCCATATCCTCATCCCCCTTATATATAGCATCATAACATAAATCATCCGCTCTATCATCTCTTCAGTAAGATTGGCAACGAATTAACGTATCCAATAAATTTTCACGTTTTCTTTTTTAGCGACCGGGTCAAATTCATGGTGGTCTGCCGTTACTAACTGAGCCCTTCTGATAATAGCCTCCCCCAGCGCTATTGAATCGGCTAATGACATTTTGTACTGAGTTTTCAGCCTGGCTGCTTCTGTAAAAATATCATCTGTAAAGGTTTCGGTAATACTGATTGGCATAGCCTTGATAAGATTATATACCTCATCTGCTTTGTGTTTTTCTGAATCCCTATAATATCCGTAATAGACTTCATATAAGTTTATTTTATTCATATAAACTTCAGCATTATCCCGAAGGGCCTCTGTAAGAACTGTTTCAACCTCATCCGCCCCTGATTCGTTATTAAATAACGCGAATAGGGAACAGGCATCTAAGCTATAGATGTTTTTCATTTTTCCAGTTCCTTTTCCTGTTGTTTTTGTTTCAAATATTCTTCAACAGTAAATTTACTGCCCTTCATAAAACCTCTTGCTCTCTTGATAGGATCATCTTCTGATTGTGCCTGGTCCTGTTCCTTAACAAGATATTCCGAAACAGCCTCGCGGATCAGTTCAGCCATGGGCTTCCCTTTCTTTTGAGCTGCTTTTATTAGTTTTTCTTTCTCAGACTTCTCAAAATATACCTGAGTTCTTTCCATACTGACACCTTCTCTAAAATATATTGATGTATACATCTATATTATATTGAATATAGATGTATACATCAATATAAAATTTTAATGTATGCGGCTACCATCCCCGCCTGATAGTGAAGCCGCTTTTATTTCCTTTGCCCTTTTCCTGGTTCATCACAATTATGAGAAATGCGCCTGTCAACGTTATGAGCACCTGCTTGAGAGACGGGCCTGTGTCTTCCTCGAGCGCGTTGATAAACGGGGCGGTTTTGAAATAGCGGACAGGTATAGTGGACTTGCCATCCGCTTTAATAAAAACGGGGCCGCCGACCCTGGTGGTGAAGCCGTCAACTCTCTTCCCGCCGGGAAGGGTAAAGGTATACCCGATGCTGTAGGTATACCGGTTAGGCGTGACTTCGTTCCGCTCCCCACCCTGACGGCTGATGCTGGTGAGGACGGCAGCGGCCGGTTCCCCGACCCAGCCCAGGATGGTATTGGTAGCCCCCCAGAGCATCATGGCAGCCCCCAGCAGTGTAATCAATATACGCGGAAGCAGTTTGTGGCGCTCTATTTTGCCCACTTGAATTCCTTTCCGTTCCACTCAATGATCAAAGGCTTCTTGCCATAGCTGCCCTGAATGGGGACGAACTGCATATATTCCCCCACATAGAAGCTTTTTTCCTTCTTTTGTCCCGCGATGCAGATCAATTCGACCGCAAAGCTTTTATCCGAAATTCCCCTGAAACTATCGGATTGCCTCAGCGCGCTCTCAGTATACGCCCCTTTTTGACTTTTTTCCGGGTTTAGAAGAAGTTCCTCGCCATAATGATAATTTTCCGGGACTATTTTTACATCGGGTACACTATTCAAATCATAACCCAACACCCAGGACTCCTTACTGACATTTTTGAGTTCGAAATAAAACTTGCCCGCATCTATTTCGTCCATCTCATCGTCGCTGCATGCGGTGAATGTGAACAAGGCCAGAACGATTGCCAAAAGGCCGAAAACTTTTTTCATCAGCCCCTCCTCCTTTTCTTTAACTCACTATTGAGACAGGGAAACCGTCCTCTATTTACACAAAACATGGGGTTCACTCCCCTATTTCACACTTTAGTCCCGCAGTTGCCGCAGAAAGCGGTGGCAGGCGCCAGCTTGGTCCCGCAGTTCCGGCAAAATTTGGCGGCCTGCGGCACAGCTGCCGCTACCTGGATCTCTGCAGGCTGTGCAACAGCAGCTGTTTTCGAGGCAGTACACCGTGCGGTTTTTCCAGACTGCGTTGCGGGAGCAGTTGTTCCGGTGCAATGGCCTTCCAAAATCTTTTGAATCTGTTCCGCGGTTTCCTCCGGCGTCAAAGCCTGATGGGAAGCTGCAAAGCGGTCGTTTATAGAACCGGTGATACTGAACAAGTGATTGGCTTCTTCCGTAGGCGCAAAATAGTATTGGCCCAGACTTTCCGTTTCCCCGCTTTTCTCGTTCAGCCCGACGGCCTCAAAACCGACGGCGTTTTGCCAGAAAAGGCTAAATTCCAGACCCAAGTATTTACCGGGGCCTCCCAGATAGTAAATTGGGCGGTTATCCCCCGGATTGGCTCCCCGGCTGATTAAACTCATCGCCTCGGCCATCTCCACCTGCTTTTCTGAGAACTCCAGGCCAATCTTCTCCAGGCCCGGAACCAGCCGCAGGAAAGAAGGCAGCAGCCAGCGGATATCCGGACTTTTCAACGACTTCTCCAGTACGGCCACAAATTCGTCTTCATAGACGGCGTCCACCGGGCCGTAGGAATCCTGCAGCATATTGTTTAAATAAGCTCGCCGGTAGCAGTCGGTCAGGTTGAAAGTAAAGACGATGTCTTCCAACTGCAGCTCCTGTTTCAGTGTATTGGCCGGCTGAAGGGATACGGGGACGGCGTTTTGCGCCGCAAAGTATTCACCGTACTGTTTAAGGTTTTTAAAGTACGTGAGTGACAGCAATCCTCCATCCTCTTGCAGATAGACTGCCCCCGCCGCTTCAGGGCGCTGCCCGATAAAAAGCGCTGAGGCTTCCAAGGGAATCGTGGCGCCACCCCTGCGCAGGGAAAGTTTGAGTCCGGGCTGGGCTAATACTTGGGCCAGCGTCTTAAGTTCTTCGTCTTCAGCAAGTTTTAATGCTTCCCGGGCAGGTTTTTCTCCCCCTGCCGGCATGCCGTAAAAAGGGGAGAGCTTATTTGCGGTAAGTTTATACATATTTTGGACGATATACTGCATGTCTCCGCCATCCAGCCTGAAGTTAGGTATTTGTTCCATCTTATCCACCTCCGCCTTATTTATCTTTTTCATTCATATAGGAACCGATGATAATGGAAGAAATCTTGGAAAGCATCGGATTGTCCGTATTCCCGGAAGAACCCAGTTTCGGCAGGCCTTCAATTTGTCCGGATAGCTTGTTGGCCAGATCCTCGGGCCCCTGAAAGCCCAATTTTTGCAGTTCCAGGGCGCGCGTACCCGGGGATAAATTCCTGTCCTTGACAATATCCAGGGCCCTTTGCATGTCAACGGGCATATCCTTGGCGGGATAACCCAGCTTCTGATAGGCCGTGGTCAAATCATCGGTCAGCTTGCCCATCTTGGCCAGCTGTTCGTAGGCTTCGGTCTGATTGGCGATGCCGCCCTTGTTCATGAAGTTATTGATTTTATAGGCCTCCATTTTGGCCAGACCGCCCGGGTCGGCCAAGGCAGCGTCAAGATCGCCGCTCTTCAGCTTGGCAACGTTGCTGATCCCGTCGGCATTCCTTGTAGCATTGAAGTCAAGAGCCGCTTCCGTAGCAAAGGCGTCGGTAACCTCCTGGTTATGTTTTTGAGCGAAAGCATCAATGCGCTGCTGTTCGGTGGCTTCCTCCCAGGGGATGGTCTTCTTGTTGCCCTTGGTGTCGATAACACTGATTCCTTCCGGCATTTCCGCTTTGGCTTTGGCTACGTCAAACTTACCTTCTTTCATCATCCCCGAGGCTTCGGCGAATTGTTTGTTATAGACAGGGGCCACGTCTTTGGCGGGGATTTCCCGGGTGATTTTTTGGCCGTTCACCTCAATAGTTACCTTGCCGACGACGTCGTTATCGGCGTTAAGCGGGGAGCTGCCCTTGTTGCCGGGTGTCCGGACGCTATCAATCTCTACTTCAATTTTCGCTCCCGGTCCGAATTCCTTTTGCACGTCTTTGAGCATATTTTCCTGCAGCTCTTTGGCGGTGGCTGTATTGGCAGGTTTGTAAATCTTATTGTCCAGCGCCTCCTTGAAAGCTTTTTGCACACCGGGATCGGCGTTCTTCAATTCCCGGGTTACGGAAGGATCCTGCAGCACTTTACGAATATCGTCGCTGCTCAATGCTTTGTTAACATCCTCGGGGGTTATCTGACGGTTGGGCGCTGAATTGCGGATTTTGCTCTCAATGATA
>JAVEYA010000115.1:0-6773 GCA_034003745.1 Clostridia bacterium | reverse complement strand
ATTGGGCTGATTACTCAGCCCAATTTTCTATGTTCAACTCCGGTATTCTACTGTATTCCCTGGTATTGTTGGTCACCAGAATCAAGTTTTCGGAAATGGCCTGCGCGGCAATGAGCAGGTCATAGGGTTCTATAATCTGCCCCTGCCTTTCAAGGGCGGATCGTATTTTGCCAAATGTAACTGCAGCTTTCTCGGAAAAGGGTAAGATGTCAATGGGGGCTATGAATCCAGCCAAAGCAATCTTGTTTCTCATAGGGTTTTGACTTTTATTAATACCATATTGCAGTTCAGCATAGGCGATCGAGGAGATGCAGATATCGCCGACATTCAAGGAATGAAATTTTTTTATAATACGGGATGGATTTTGTTTGATTATATAGATGCATATATCGGTATCAAGCAGATACTTCATGCTAAAAATCTTCCCGTTTCTGTATTTCCGGTTGATTTCTATCTTCCATGTAATCCTGGGTGAAGTATTGAATACTGGACTCCATTACTTTCCAGGGGCTGTCTTTGGGTATTAACAGCACCATGTCATCAATTTTTCTAACGTATACTTCTGTACCTTCCAGTCGATATTCTTTAGGCAGCCGTACTGCCTGACTTCGTCCATTGCTAAATATTTTGGCAACATCCATATTCATCACCTCGCATATGATATATACCATAGTATATACCGCGTGCGAGTTAATGTCAAATTGTAAACGACAATGCCCTCTGAGCAGATAGCTCGGGGGCATGTTATTTAACAGGCGATCAATAATACGGAGGGAAGGGGTAGTTGAGTTTTGTCTACTCAATCCTTATAATGCGGCCCTCTTTACGCGGTAATGGCCCAGGCAGGGGCCCAGCCGGGCGTCCCACCGCCAGGCTGCCGAAGACATCCTCATCCGGTCTCAGCCCCAGCGGCTCCATGAAATCCCGAAAGGCCCGGTTATCGGTCAGCCAGTGCGGCGTATTGATCCAGCAGGAACCCAGTCCCAGAGCGATAGCGGCGATCTGCATATTCTCCAGAGCGCAGGCAGAATCGGCCATGCTGTTGCCGTGGGACTTGGGAGAAACTACGTGAATTAGTGTGGGAGCATGATAAAAGAAGTTATGATCCGGCTGCTCCCTGGCCAATAGAATGATCCTGTTCTGGTACTGTCCTTCTTTAATTTCCCATTTGGCGAACTCCCGTACAATGAGGGCGTTGAGTTCATCGAGCATTTTCCGGTTTTGCATCACCAGAAAGCGCGGGTATTGGAGATTTCTGCCGCTGGGGGCGTACAGGGCGGTTTCCAGAATGCGTTCCCGGTGGGCGGGGTCAATTTGTTCAGGCAGGTATTTACGGATACTACGCCTTTTTAGGAGCAGATCGATGGTCTCGTTCATAAATTTACTCCTTTTTATAGAAGATCCTTCCAATAGCATATCATATTTCTTCTATTTTACTTTCCTTTTCTCAATGAATGATTTTAGTCTTTCATCGGCCGTCGGCAGTTTTGGAAGGATTCTCAGAAATTTATAGACTGTGGGTGAAAAACTCGTATTAAGAGATGTCATCAATAATTCCTATCGATTTATAAATTACCCCTATTTCACAGGGGTAGTTTTTTAGGAAAAGATAATCAGCCTTTACTTATGCAGATTATATTGTAAACTATATTGTAGAAGATAATTTGTACCGAAGAGGTGGTTTTTTATGGCTGTCCAGGAAGATGAAAAGCTGTTTCTGGTGTTAAATTTGCTGGCGGAGCCGGATGAACAGTATAGCGCCCAGCTCATTGCCGCGGGCTATTGGGATGAGAAGCAGAACCCGACCCCCCAGGCGGTGGAGTTTATCCGGAAGTTTACTGATTCCAAGTTGGATGCGGTTTTTCAGGCAGTAGCCAAAAAAGGAAGCTATTTTAAAGACAAGGGTTATGTCTTGCTTGCGGCAGGGCTGAAAAGCACCCTCAGTGCAGAGATTATTTTGGATGAGCTGGTTAAACAGGAGAAGCTGAAGAAGAAGAATGAGCACGGTTATATCGTCAGGTGCGGCAAAAACCATTAAAGATGGATGAGATATCGAAACATATAAAGAATCCCGCTGTTGTCAGCGGGATTTGCTATTACGAGGATATCTCATTGCCGGAAATCCTGCCGGCTAAAACAATCTTCTTTATTTTCTGAGCTCATTATTATAAAATCGTATATATTCGTCTGAATAAAAACGGCAGGATGGTAGAAATTATGGATGCACTTATCTTATCTTTGTTCCCTATTGTGGTCATTTTAGCGATGCTCATTATCCTGAAAAAGCCCGCTGATGTAAGCGGTATCGTAGGTTGGCTGTGTATGGCCCTGGTGGCGGCGGTGTTTTTCCGGACCTCTGTCCCGGTAGTTCTCTTGGCTACGGTTTCAGGCCTGATTAAGTCATTTGCGGTTTCCCTGATTGTCGCCACCTCCCTGCTCCAAATGGCTTTTATGGAGAAAACAGGAGCGCTCCGGCGCATCATCATCTTTATCAAAACCCTGGCTTGCGAGAATAAAGCAGTGCAGATCATGCTGATCAATATCGGCTTCGGCACCTTAATGGTAGCGGTGGGAGCCACGCCGGTTTCTTTGCTGCCGCCTATTTTATTAGCCATGGGGTATACGACGGGCGTAGCCATCGCTTTACCGGCGATCGGCTATGATTCTTTATGCACGTATGCTCTTTTAGGCGCGCCGATTGTGGTTTTTGTCGATATTGCCAACGGTTTTCTGGGAGCGGGGAATGAGATAACCCTGGCCCAGGCCGGCAGTGTTTTCTATATGTTCCTGCCTCTCGTTTCTACCTTGATAGGTTTTTCCATGCTGTGGATTGTGGGCAAGGCGCAGGCGATTAGAGAAGGCTGGCCGCCTTGCCTGATTACGGGTGCAACAATAGGCGTCATCGCCTATTTCACCAACCGGATTGAAAACCTGGTAGCTCTGACCGGCATCCTCTGCGGTCTGGGGGTAATCGTCGTAATGATAGTCTACCTGCATTTCACCGGGGGGAAAATTATCGATAAAAGCCGCCTCTCTGCGGAAGAACTCCGTTATGAAAAGGAGTATCCGCTCTGGAAGGCTTTGTCTCCCTGGATTATTTTGATTGTGGTAATTCTGGCTCTGAATATACCCCAGCCGGTTTTCAATTACCTCTACCGGGAGCTGACCCTGCCGATTGCCGGGATTTCTCCCGACGGCAAGCCCATTGCCACCCGGGCGCTCTGGAACGCTTACACCTGGATATTTGTCAGCATTCTGCTGGCGATACCGTTTTTGAGGCCTACCAGCCGGCAGATCAAAGAGACGCTGTCCGCCTGGATGAGAAGGGCTCCCCGGCCGGTATTTTCCGCCGCGATCTTTTTTGCCATCGGTGAAGTCATGAACATGTCGGGCTGGAATATGGCCCAGAATAAGTTTATCACCGACAGTATGGTCAAAGTCCTGGCCGATTTCTCGGCGCAGGCCTTTCATAACGCCTATGGGGTTGTGGTGGGTTTCGTTGGCCTGTTTGGCGGGTTTATTACCGGTAGTGAAGCTTCCACCATCGGCATGTTTGCCAAATATACCATGCTGACGGCCAGCAATCTGCAGATGAATCAAACGGAACTGCTTTTGGTAACGGCTACCCTGGCTTTTGGCGGAGGTCTGGCCAGCGTCATCTCCCCGGCTAAGCTGCAAAACGCGGCGGCATCCATTGATAAGCTGGGCGAAGAAAACAAGATTATCCGGATGGCCTTTGTTTTCGCCCTGCTCCTGACCCTCTTGATGTCTCTGTTTGCCGCCCTTTTGCTAAAGCTGCTGTAAAGATACAATAAAGTTAAGTTCGGAAGGAATTATCGACGAATAAAGACTCCTGAGCAATGGCTCAGGAGTCTTTGACTTACCAGCTTTCTTACATCATGCCGCCCATACCGCCCTGTTTATTCACCGGCAGCCTTGGGCAAGAGCAGGACCGCTTTGAACAGATCGCCGTCCACCTCGATGGTGAAGCTGCCCTTTTGCAGCTCCAGCAGGCTTCTGGCAATGGATAAGCCCAGGCCGCTGCCCTGGCTGGAACGTGCCGCATCTCCCCGGACAAAGCGCTCCATCAGTTCTTCCGAAGAAATGTTGAGCTCATAGGCGGAGATATTCTTCATGGTTAAGGTCACCCAAACGCCGCTGACCAGGATATCCAGGTAAACTCTGGAGCCGGGCAGGGCATATTTTAAAATATTAGAGAGCAGGTTTTCGATCGCCCGCCACAAAAGTTTTCCATCGGCGGTGACATAGATTTTCTCTTGGGGAGGCGTGAACTTGAATTCCAATTCACGCTCTTTGATGCGCTCATCCAGTTCTCCCAGCCCCTGGGTCAGGAGGGCGACCAGGTCGATTTTTCCTAAACTTACCGGGATAGTTCCGCTGGAGGCCTTGGCGGCCTCAAACAAATCTTCGGTCAGTACCTTTAGGCGTAACGCCTTCTGCTCGATGATCCCCAGATATTCCGCGCGTTTCTCGGTCTCTTCTTCCTGTTTCAAGAGATCGAGATAGGTGATGATGGAGGTCAGCGGCGTCCGAAGGTCATGGGAGACATTGGTGATCAGTTCGGTTTTCAGACGCTCGCTCTTTAGTTCATTGCCAATGGCTTTCTGGAAGCCGTCGGTGATACTGTTGATATCGGCGGCAAGTTTAGCGAACTCTCCATTTCCGGAAAGGGCAATTTCATAATGGATGTCGCCGGCTTTGACTTTTTCCACGCCGTCTTTGACGGCCTGGAATTCCTTGACCTTCTTCATGGCAAGCCACACGGCCACTCCTATGGTAATGGGGGCGAGGAAGAACGTGGCCGCGGCTATCAGCGGATAGACGATAACGACGATAATGACTTTGATGGCTACGCTGCCGCTGTCATAGATATCCCGGATGAAGCCGAACAGTTTGGCGAAAATGGTATAGATCAGGGTATGCTTAAGAAAAGTCCTGTTTTTCAGATGCTTGATCAAAGACAATATTAAAAGGAGGCCGGCCGCGCTGATTAAAACAGTGACCGGCAGGGCGTAGTCAAAGGAACCGTAGTTATGCGCTGCATTTATGAAAATAACCCACAGGCCGATCAGGCCAAAACACAGCGCCAGGTTGATGTCGTTATAGATACGGTCGATCACGTTGAATTGCAGCTTTTCTTCACCCGGCTTACGGCCGAGGACCCAGACGAGGTAAATAAAGGATACGGCCAGCCCCCCCAGATAAAGGGCCATTTTCTCAAGGCTGGCTGTAGCGATCGCTTTATTTTGCTGCCACGCCTCCAGACGGGGGGAGATAAATTCCCGGGTAAAACCGACATAAAGAGTCGCCTGAGGTTGGCCGGATAGTCTGGGCCGGGAGGTAAGGCGGTAATATTGGTGATTTTCCTTGATTTCTTCCGGATAGGGCGTAAATTGACCCTCCTCTGCCAGTACATAGGCGGGGTAAGTCTGGAAGTGCGCCTTGGCTTTAGCTGAAGCGTTGGTGAATTCATATTCGCCGTCGGTGGCGTAATAGTGGACGCCGGGGAAAGCGGCCAGGCTTTGCCGCCAGTCATTGAACTGCAGCAGTTCCTGGCGGATTAAATCATTTTGGATTTCCGCCAGTTTTCCGGCATACTCTTTCTTAAATATTTCATTATTTTCCACTTCGGTTAAGTTGTCATTATAATATCTGGAGTCCCGAAACTCCGCGTACAAATTGTCTTCGGCTCTTTTTAAGTCATTTTCAGTGATCGTCGCTCCGGATCTAACGTACTCTTCACTTTTATATTCATTGATAATCCTGCTGAGACTATCCACCACTGCACTGCTGTCATTAATAAAATCCCTGCCCTGATAATAGCTTTTCTCGAAGAGAATATCGAAATTGCCGTTGATCGACAGGGCAAAATTGACGAACAGCAGCAGCGCGCCGGAATAACAGAAAATTATAAGTATAAAGGCAATCGCCTTCATGATTACGGAATGGCTAAATCTTTTCCACCTTGTATCCAATTCCCCACACCACCTTCAAATATTTTGGTTCTTTGGGATTGATTTCGATTTTCTCCCGAATTTTGCGGATATGTACGGCAACCGTGTTTTCCGGACTGAAAGCAGCTTCCTGCCAGACCGTCTCGTATATTTCATCAATGGAATACACACGGCCGGCATTAGCCAGCAAAAGCCGTAATATCTTATACTGTACGGGCGTGAGCTTTACTTCTTCGCCGTCCACGGTGACAATTTTGCTTTCGTCGTCTAAGACCAGTCCGCCGGTCTGATAGATATTGTTCTTAGTTTCCAGGCTGCCTAATGTAGTATAGCGGCGGAGCTGGGATTTGACCCGGGCAATTAATTCCAGCGGGTTGAAGGGCTTGGTGATATAGTCGTCCGCCCCCATATTGAGCCCCAGGATTTTGTCCGTATCTTCGGCTTTGGCGGAAAGCATAATGACGGGAATATTTTTGTTTTCTCTGATTTTCAGAGTAGCCCGCAAACCGTCCAGCCGCGGCATCATGATATCCATGATGACCAGATGAATCGTTGTTTTCCGGACTAAATCCAGCGCCTCCAGCCCGTTCGCGGCTTTAAAGACGGTATAGCCTTCGTTTTCAAGATAGATTTTGATGGCTTCCACAATATCTTTGTCGTCATCACAAACCAGGATATTCATGAAGTATCCCTCCGTCCGGTCACTCTTTCCAAATTATATCATACCCCCTTTCAGGCGTGTTTTCTTAGTGTTCCGGGAGTACTGATATCAGCCAAATCTTATGAACCGGTGAAGGA
>JAVEYA010000114.1:0-6789 GCA_034003745.1 Clostridia bacterium | reverse complement strand
GCAGATAAGTCAAGGGAAAGTAGCAATAGCCCCTGGCTTATCTGTAAGTCAAACGGGGTGCTCTCGGAAGGCCGCCCGAAACTGCTCACTTTTTTCCGCCCGGTATTTTATACCCTGCTTTTTAGCTACTCAATTTTCTCCGCCTTTTTTGCACATTTTTTATTGACAACAACAGTATCCCTTCATTTCTTGCCGCCTCCAATCGCTGGCGTAATTTTACCAGACGAATGAAGAACGTGCATTTATTGGCGGAAAAGTGTGCACTTTGTGGCGAGAAAGTGTGTATTTCTACTGGCGGAAATCTGTGCAGTTTATTTTACCATTCACACCTTAGGCTCTTTTTCTTTATACCTGAAGTACACCACTTGAAAGAAAGATGAAAAGGGTTAGTTCAAACCAAAACAAAGTATTAAAAGAAGATTAGTAAAAGTTCTTCGTTTTCTTGTTGACATTACTGCCCAGACAAGGCAAAATATTAAGAGTCAGTCCTGTTGCTGTTTAATTAATTTGAGTGGATTCAAACCCCTGGAATAAACTATATTTGACTAAACAGTAGCAGACCATGTATAATAATCTGTGCAGTTCGTGGAGAGATGGCCGAGTAGGTTGAAGGCGGTCGCCTGCTAAGCGATTATACGGGCATTAAACCTGTATCGAGGGTTCGAATCCCTCTCTCTCCGCCATTTAATTCACCAAAACTGCGTAATAGAAGAACATTCTTTTGTTTGAGGAGAACGGGATTCGAACCCTCCAAGGGGTTTGGGGGCCGAGCCCCCATGTTCGATAAGGCGACGATTTTGGAGCGTCGCGAATCCCTCTCTCTCCGCCATTTAATTCACCAAACACGCGCCGTTAGCTCAGCTGGATAGAGCGTCTGACTACGGATCAGAAGGTCGGGGGTTCGAATCTTCCACGGCGCGCCATTTAATTTAATACATTCAGAAAAGGTCATTTGCTTAAGCTAAGGCAACTGACCATTTTTGAATATTGATACAAAGTTTGCGTCCGTAGCTCAGGCGGATAGAGCGGCGGTTTCCTAAACCGCGTCTGCCGCAGGTTCGAGTCCTGCCGGGCGCACCATCTTCAACAGTATCAAGGGTTCTCGGATTTTAAAAATCCCGAGAACTCTTTTTTGTACCCACTAGGCATGAGAAATTCAGAAAAAATAGCTTGGCGTCCCTTAGAGAAAGGGCCGCAGCGGGGGCGGGGAAAGAAATCCACTCAATTACTTGCAAATTGTATCAAATAGTGTAAAATTACACTTGAGGGGTGAATGAAGCACATGACGAGGGAAGAATTTATACAAAGAGTGGATGAAAAGGTGCGGCTCATACGCAGCGAGAGGGAATATACACAGGATAAAATGGCGGAAGTACTCGGCATATCCAAGAAAACGCTTGTGCAAATCGAAAAAAGACGGGCAAGTCTTGGCTGGACCGGGGCGGTTACTTTATGTACGGTTTTTAAAGATAGCGAGATTTTGGAGATGACCTTTGGCGGTCAACCGGAAGACATCATACTGACAGTCGCCTTCAACGGTTATGTGCCAGAATACGGCAAGACCCTGGGGGGGACGGTGTGGTGGAAAGAGGTTGAAAGAAAGGGGTCGTTCAGGATTCAACAGAATATCATATCCAAGCATTACAGGCTATTGAATGAGGAAGACCGGCGGATTTGTTCTTCCTTTGATGAAGCGTACGTGAAGAACCGGTTGGCAGAAGTCCTGGGGAATATGTGAGGAGAAGAAATGAGTCTTTTGTTTGATCGGTTTGCCTTTCTGTACGACGGCTTTATGCAGAAAACAGGCCTTGCTGGAGAAGAGCGGCTGCTGGAGTATGTTGGGATGGTTGAAGGAAAGAGGGTTGCAGATATTGGTGGCGGGACAGGGTCCTTGGCTGTGCTGCTTGTCGGCCTGAAAGCGGAGGTTGTGATTATTGACCCAAGTGCTTCGATGACAGCCATTGCCGCAAAAAAAGAGCAGAGAATCAAGGTGGTTCGGGCAAGCGCTGAAGAGATACCGCTTGCCGGCGACAGTTTTGATGTAGTATGTATGAAAGATTGCCTGCATCATATCGTGAACCGGGAAAAAGCATTGAATGAAGCTGTCCGAGTCCTTAAACCCGGTGGGAAAATGGTTATCCTGGAGTTCAATCCTGCCAGCTTGAAAGCGCAACTGATTTTTTGCTTCGAAAGGTTGTGCAGGGAGAAAACCCGGCCGGTAGACCCAGCAGTAATGAAGGAAATACTGCACGGGTTGCAGGTGAAAGGTGAAATCCACTTTATGAACCGGCTGGAGTATGTATATGTGGGGTATAAAGATGGGGAGAATTCATCTCTATTATAAGGTTTTAAAGTATTACATACTGGGAAACATCGTTACGGCCGGAGATATCGGAAACTCCTATAATCGGGTGAGCGGCGGCTATAATGAACAATTTCTGAATACCATGCAGAAATACAATGTGGTGATGCTTTCACAGCTAAATT
Organism: Clostridia bacterium; assembly: GCA_034003745.1. Taxonomy (GTDB): domain Bacteria; phylum Bacillota; class Peptococcia; order DRI-13; family PHAD01; genus JAVEYA01. The sequence continues at coordinate 4,302 of JAVEYA010000114.1, read as the reverse complement.
TGCCGAAGGAGGCGCGCGTGCTGGATTTGGCCTGCGGGACGGGTTTTAATTCTGAATGGCTGCTGAGTATACGTCCGAAGTATCAGATCGACGCGGTAGATATTTCGGAGGGGATGTTGAAACAAGCAGAAATGCGTTTGGGTGGGAAGGCAAGTCTTTTTAAGGCTTCCATGCTGGATTTCTTAAAAAGCTGCGAGGATGAATCTTATGACAGGATCGTATGCAGTTGGGCCTTAAAATACCAACCCCCGGCGCAGGTACTAAAGGAATGCAAGCGGGTATTGAAAGCCGGAGGAGAGCTTGGGCTAATTCTTAATTCGAAAAATACATTGCCGGAAGTCCGTAAGATTTATAAGCGTCTGCTGATCAAGAATTCTAAAAATATTAAAAAATTGATGCTGGAACTTCCGAATCCGAAAGATGAACGTCAATTGAGTCACTGGTTGAAAAAGGCGGGATTTCAAGAGACCCGCACTTTCAGAGGCATGCAGAAATTCAGTTTTGCTTCAACCGCCGCTATGACCGAGTGGATGACTTCTACAGGCGCGCTTGCGGGCTTTGATGTGATGGTTGATTTGCGTGATACCGCAGTTAAAGGGCAAATTTCCGAGCTCTTTATAAAATATGGAATGTCTTCGATTACGCATGATTTTGTTTGGGGGATAGCGAAAAAATGAGAGCAAACATACCTGTATTGTTTCAGATGGGTCTTAATAAAAAATGCATAAAGCTGGCGCATACGATGCACCGCTTATTTTCAGCCAATCGGCACTACAGGCTGAGAAACCTTATAAAGAGCGGACTTCATGTTATTAAAAACGACCGGATTAACGTTCATGAGGGAAAGTTTGTTGTGAATTCCTTTATCCCGCCGTTGAATTCGCAAGCATTCGAAAATATATTGATGGGAGTTCCGGGACGGGAAAGTGATTTTTTCGCAGACCATATTTCCGGAAAAAGAAAATCGCCTATTTCCATTTATATTTCTGCAACCTCCAGTTGTATGTATAATTGCTGGCACTGCAGCGCCGACAAAAGAAATTCCGGCAATGATATGGATACGCCGGATTTAATTCGGCTGATCAAGCAAATTCAGGATATGGGGGTGGGCATCATCGGGTTCACCGGAGGGGAACCCTTGCTCCGGGGGGACCTGGAAGCGGTAATAAAAAGTATCGATGAGCGAAGCGTATCTTTTGTATTTTCTACCGGTTACGGACTTACCTATGAAAAGGCAAAACAATTGAAAACAGCAGGTTTGTTCGGGATTGCGATCAGTATTGATTCCGTGGATGCGGCGGAGCATGATGCCAAGCGGGGATATAGCGGCGCGTTCAAAGCGGCGGTTGACGCGATTGAAAACGCGAAGAAGGCAGGGCTGTATACCATGTCCCAAACGGTATGTACGCGGGAACTCCTAAAGGGTGAGGGGCTGTTTCGCCTCGCTCAGTTCCTGAAGGCGCTGAAAGTGGATGAGATGCGGATGATCGAGCCTCTTCCCTGCGGGAAGCTGGATTCAAAAGAAGACGTACTTTTGCAGGAGAGTGAAAATAAGAAATTAATAGAATTCCATATCAAATGCAACAGGAACAGACATTTACCGAAAGCATCGGTCTTCTCCTATTTCGAATCCAATGAACAATTTGGGTGCGGAGCCGGTGTTCAGCACTCTTACATTGACCATCGGGGGAATCTCTATCCCTGTGATTTTGTACCGGTAAGCTTTGGCAATGTTTTTGAAACACCGGTCGACGCCCTATGGTTGAAAATGCATCAGCAGATGGGTGTTCCGAGGGGCTATTGCTTTAGCAAGGTTCACTTGAATACGCTGCTAAGAGACGGGAAAGGCAGTTATCCTATACCGGCAGAGAGTTTGCCTCAAGCCTGCTGCAAAGGCCAATCGGTTAAGCTGCCGGGATTTTACCGCACCCTCAGGGGAGAAAAGCTATGAAAATGACTATTGATGGAGTGGATATCCATTTTGAGGCTTTTGGAAACGGAGAGCCGATACTTTGTCTTCACGGATGGAACGAAGACGGCAGTGTGTTCAAATCCAAAGCCTATAAGGCGTTGCTCAAAGACTGCCAAGTATATGCGATTGATCTTCCGGGGTTCGGAAAGTCCGGAGGACTGGAGCACTATTCCTTTCCGTGTTTAAATGAGCTGTTGGAGCGCTTTGCCGCTTATATTGGTTTGGAAGATTTTCAATTGCTGGGCCAGTGCATGGGCGGGATCCTTGCACTGGACTATGCTATCCGGCATCCGGAGAGGGTCAGAAAACTGGTACTGGTTGAAACCATGATTTATTTTCCTGCATGGCTGAACCTGCTTTTAATAAAGCATTTGAACAGCTGGGTTTTAAAGTGGATGCTCAAAAGAAAACTGGGCCTGCGGCTGCTGGAGCTTCACCCTGCATTTAAAAATTCAAGGAGAGATAAAAGGCTTTCGGCTATGTTGGAGAAAGTGGATATCGCTCAGTCGATAGAATATATACGATTGATGAAAAGGTATTCCCGGTATGACCACATTGAAAGGTCAAAAAACTTGAAAATGCCGGTTACCATAATTACCACGGTAAACACGTTCAGGCAGGTAAAGAAAACGGCGGAGGACTTATCCCGGGTTTTGGAAAATGTCCGGCGTTTTACCGTTCCGGGTAAAAATCATTTGATCTATGTGGATTGACTTTTGCAGGAAGTGCAGGCGGGCAATACGACACGTATTTATCATGTCATTATGTTATACTGTTCGGGGAAGAAGCTGTTGAAGCGGTGATGAGGTATTTCTATGAATCATGAAACATACATGAAGGAAGCTCTGCACGAAGCAGAGCTGGCTTACGAAAAAGGGGAAGTTCCGGTAGGCGCGGTAATCGTATTAAATGACGAAATTATCGGCCGGGGGCACAATCAGCGAGAAACCGGGCATGATCCCACGGCCCATGCCGAGATCGTGGCGATGCGGGAGGCCTGCGCGAAGCTAAAGTCGTGGCGTCTTACCGGCGCCGTTTTATATGTGACCCTGGAGCCTTGTCCTATGTGCGCGGGCACAATGCTGCAAAGCCGTCTGGAGCGCGTGGTATACGGGGCCGACGATCCCAAGGCCGGTGCGGCGGGGACGCTGCTTAATATCCTGCAACACCCCGGATTCAACCACAATGTTAGAATAGTCCCCGGGATATTAGCCAAAGAATGCGGGGCAATCTTGCAGAGGTTCTTTCAGGAACGCCGGGGGGCCGGCGAATATCCCTCCATTTAATTGGCAAAACTGGGATTAAACCGGTTTTGTGGGGGGCGATTGATTTTGAAAAAGTGGATACAGGCAGCCCGGCTTTACGTAATAGGGGCCAGCGTGCTGCCGGCCGCATTTGGCGGTTTGTTCGCCTATTATAAAAACGGAGCTTTTGCTCCGTCCTTGTTTGTTCTGACTGTTATCGGCATTGCTCTCATCCATAGCGGAGCAAATTTAATCAACGACTATTTTGATTTCCGCTCCGGAGCCGACCTCTATAATCCAGACGCCGTCTTCCCCTACTCCGGCGGCTCCCGGGTCATTGTTGAAGGAAAAATCCGGGCTGAGGCGGTCTTATGCGCAGCGATATTATGCTATAGCGTGGCTTCCCTAGTCGGGATTTACCTGACCTATCGGTCGGGCTGGGCCATACTTCCTATCGGAATTGTCGGGATTGCCTCCAGTATTTTGTATGTGAGCCCCCGCTTTAGCATGCTGAAACTGGGCATAGGTGAAATTGTGCTGGGCCTGGATTTCGGGGTGCTGACGGTGCTGGGCGCGTACTATGTGCAGATGGGCGGACTTTCTTTTGCCGCTTTCATGGCCTCGCTGCCCTTGGCCATCATTATCGCCCTGATTCTGATTGTTAATGAATTTCCCGATTATCGCGGGGACCTGGCCGCGGATAAGCGGACCGTAGTGGTACGGCTGGGCAAGAAAAAAACGGCTGTTTTGGTCAATATATTGCTTTTGGTTACGGCTTTTTTAATTCTCTTTAACGCGCTGGCCGGTTTTACCAGCCGCTGGAGCCTGACCGCGCTTTTGGCCCTGCCCTTTATGCTGAAGACGGCGTTTATTGTCGCTAAACATTACGACGATGTCACCCGCATGCTGCCGGCCAATAGGTTTATGGTGGAAATTTTGATAATCGGCGGCGCCTGGCTGATTATTTCCTGTCTGTTATCCGGGGGCTTGGTCATACCGGGTTTGTTGTTAACCGGATTGCTTTGTTTCTATCAGATTGTGACCATGAAAAAAAACGGACTGCAGACATTTCCATATTGAAAAACT
>JAVEYA010000113.1:0-6790 GCA_034003745.1 Clostridia bacterium | reverse complement strand
TTCCCGTACGAAAACGGGAACGAAGAAAAAGGCGAAAAAGAACCAGGTACCCATTGGTATCGCTTTGTTCGACCTGATGATTGCCTTTGGTATTTACCTGGCTCCCAAATCGCCTTATCTTAGTCTGTTCTGGTTGATCGGCTCCTGCTTCGGATTCATCCTGCAAAAATCGCGCTTTTGTTTTACCGCATCCATGCGGGATCCGGCCTTAACAGGCAGCACCAGTGTTACCCGTGCTGTGTTAATCGCTTTCGCCCTCACTACCATAGGATTCACCGCCATCAAATACGGCGCTTACCTCAAGGGGCTGCCTATTCCCGGACAAAGCTTTGTTGTCCCGATCAGCCTGGCTACCGCCGTGGGCGCCTTTATTTTCGGCATCGGTATGGTTATTGCCGGAGGCTGCGCTTCGGGAACGCTGATGCGGGTCGGCGAAGGCTTTATCATGCAGATCCTTTCCCTGTTCTTCTTTATAGTTGGTTCCTTGTGGGCAGCCCATGATTTTGGCTGGTGGAAATTAAACTTTATCGTCAAAGGCCCCACGGTCTTTTTACCCGATATTTTTGGCTGGTTTGGAGCGGTAGCCGTACAGCTCTTATTAATCGCCGTACTGTTTATCCTCGCGGATAAATGGGAAAACAGGAAAACCGAAGTTTAAGCTGCAAAACAAAATTATCAAAATCTAAGGAGGACTTAAAAATGAAAGAAGTAAGATTGGATTGTCTTGGAGAAGCTTGCCCGGTGCCTTTGGTCAAAACGGAGAACAAACTGAAAGAGCTGGCCGTAGGAGATGTTTTGATCGTAGAAATCGACCATAGCTGTGCGATGAAGAACGTTCCCGAATGGGCCAGAAAACAAGGCCATAATGTGGAAATCGAAGAAGTTGACGACGGCGAATGGGAAGTTATTATTGAAAAGACGAAATAAACCGGTGTCAGGAGTGGTATTCTTATGAAGCTCAATGATAATAAATTCTATCAACTCTGGTTTAAAGGCGCATGGAGTTATATCACCGGCGCCGTCCTCTTATCCGTCTTCCAGATAGTCATGTTCGCAACGTCCGACAGTCCCTGGGGCGTCACCGGCGCCTTTGCCAACTGGGGCGCCTGGCTGTTCCAGCTGGTGGGCGGGAACGTGGACAAATGGTACTATTTCAGCGATGCGGCGGCCCAGGCCACCCTGGACAGAGGTTTTTTGAATGATCCGGGGTCGCTCAGAAACCTGGGTGTTATTGTCGGCGCCCTCTTGGCAACACTGCTGGCTTCCCAATTCAAAATTAAAAAGATCAAATCCATCAGGCAAGTTATAGCCGCTATCCTGGGGGGACTGTTAATGGGCTATGGCGCCCGGATAGCCTTCGGCTGTAACATTGGCGCACTCTTTTCCGGTATCGCTTCCCTGTCCCTGTCCGGATGGGTTTTTGCCGTGTTCTTGTTCCTCGGCGCCATGGTCGGCAGTAAACTCCTGGTTAAATATTTTATGTAAGGAGGTCTATAAATTGGAAAAAAAGGTTGAAAAATATGATGTCGTCATCGTCGGCGGCGGCGCCGCCGGGTTAACCGCAGCAATTTACTGCGGCAGAGCCAGACTGAATACCCTGCTCATTGAAAAAGCGCTGGTGGGTGGCTTGGCTACCTATACCAACGAAATTGAAAACTTCCCCGGATTTCCGGAAGGCACCACCGGCTTGGAATTAATGGAGCATTTTCATAAGCAGGCCAAGAAATTCGGCGTCAAATTCAAACTTACCGATGTAAAAGGCGTTAAACTGGAGGGCGAAACCAAAGTTGTGGAAACCTTCCGCACAGATTACGAAGCCAAGGCGATTATCGTCACCAGCGGCGGCAAGCCCCGGCTCACCGGCGCCAAAGGGGAGGAAAAATACTTATACGATAAAGGGATCTCCTTCTGTGCAACCTGCGATGCTGCCAGAAATTCCGGCAAAACCATCCTGGTTGTGGGCAGCGGAGACGCCGCCATCGAAGAAGGCATGTTCCTGACCAAATTCGCCGATAAGGTAATCGTTTCCGTTATGCACGATACCGGTAAAATGGACTGTAATGAAATCGCCAAAGGGGAAGCGCTGGCCAATCCCAAAATGGAGTTCATCTGGAATACGGTGGTTGAAGAATTCACCGGAGCCGATCATCTGGAAACCGTAATTCTGAAAAACTTAAAAACCAACGAACTGATCCCCGTCAACGTCGACTCCTGCTTCCTCTTTATCGGCTATCTCCCCAATACCGAGCTCTTCAAAGGCCTCCTGGATATGAACAGGGCCGGATACCTGCTCACCAATGAAAAAATGGAAACCAATATCGACGGTGTCTTTGCCGCCGGCGACGTCAGGGATAAATTCCTGAAACAAGTTTCCACCGCCGTTGGCGATGGCGCCATTGCGGGTTATGCAGTTGAAAAATATCTTGCCGAAAGCGAAACCTTCCATAACCAGATTATGAAAAGCGATCTGCCCGGATTGGTCTACGTCTGGAACGCGGTCGATCCCAAATGCCGTGAATACCTGCCGGTCATCGAAAAAATTGAAGCCGATTTTAAAGGTAAACTCCGTGTCACCAAGGTGGATATCTACAAATCCGCCGGTATCGCCAACCGCCTGGGCGTGAAAGAAGCCCCCTCCATCGTCACCATTTTCGAAGGCAAAATTGACAGAATCCTTACCGAGGGCATCAGTGAAGCGGATATTGCCGAATTGCTGGCCAAAGCCGAACAGGTTGCCTAGTTAAACGCACATTGCTTCCTCCTCCCAAATAAAAAGAAATGCTGAGATTGTTCTCAGCATTTCTTTTTATGCCTTTGCCCTCCCGCCTGGAGGGCGGAGCATTCGAGAATAAAAAGCGCCCCCTGACACACAGTTTGTCGGGGGGCGCTTCAAGCATACCATATTTTTCTACTAATAAGACCCCAGCAGGCTTTTATAAAACCCGGTCATCCTATTTAAACAGGGACAGGAGCACCCCGGCCGCAACCGCCGAACCAATAACGCCGGCCACGTTCGGACCCATGGCGTGCATGAGTAAGAAATTCTTGGGGTTTTCTTTCTGGCCCACTACCTGGGAAACACGGGCCGCCATCGGTACTGCCGAAATGCCGGCCGAACCGATCAAGGGGTTGATCTTCCCACCTGACAAGACATACATTACATCGCCCAGCAGTACGCCGCCGGCAGTGCCGACACAAAAAGCAGCCAAACCTAAGCAGACAATAGAAATCGTCTCGAAAGTCAGGAAATTCTCAGCATTGGCTGTTGCGCCAACCGTAACACCCAGGAAGATGGTCACTATATTGATTAAAGCGTTTTGCGCCGTGTCGTTTAAGCGTTCGGTCACACCGGACTCCCGGAAGAGATTGCCCAGCATGAGCATTCCGATCAGGGGCGCTGCATCCGGCAAGAGCAAGGAGACGATAACAGTAACGACTACGGGGAAAATGATTTTTTCAATTTTCGATACCGGCCGCAGCTGTTCCATGACAACCATCCGGGCCTTTTTGGTGGTTAGAAGCTTCATTATGGGCGGCTGGATAATCGGCACCAGCGCCATATACGAATAAGCGGCTATAGCGATTGCGCCCAACAGATGCGGGGCCAGTTTAGAGGTAAGATAAATTGCAGTGGGGCCGTCCGCTCCGCCAATGATCCCGATGGAGCCGGCTTCCTGAGGGTTGAAACCCAGAAAAAGCGCCCCAATAAAGGTAGAAAAGATACCCAACTGCGCGGCGGCGCCCAGAAGCAGCGTCTTCGGGTTGGCAATCAGCGGACCGAAGTCGGTCATTGCGCCTACGCCCATGAAAATCAGCGGCGGATAAATGCCGAGCTTAACGCCCTGGTAGAGGTACCAAAGAAGTCCGCCTACCTGCAGTTTATCGTGTCCCGGATTCAGCGGGTCGGGAATATAGGTCTGCGGTTCCATTAAACCTGCGTTGGGCAAATTGGCCAGCAGCATCCCAAAGGCGATGGGCAAAAGCAGTAACGGTTCAAATTTTTTGACGACCGCCAGGTAAAGGAGAATAAAGGATATCAGGAACATTAGAAGATGCCCCGGCGTAAGAGACAAAAAGCCGGTGTTAGAGATTAAAGCTTTAATGGCATCCAACAAATGCAACTCCATAGCAAGTCTCAGCCCCTCTCTATTTACTGTATTTAGGCAATTACAACCAGCACATCTCCGGGATTAACGGCAGCGCCCTGGCTGGTTCTGATTTCTTTTACGGTACCGGAAGTACCGCAGAAGATTTCGTTTTCCATTTTCATGGCTTCGAGGGTCAGGATAAGGTCGCCGGCTTTCACAGCTTGGCCTACGTTGACTTTAATCGTCATGATTTTACCGGGCATCGGGGCGGTTATGCTTTCAGCGCCGGCAGGAGCAGGGGCTGCAGCTGCTTTGGGAGCGGGAGCTGCTTTGGGAGCAGGCGCTGCGGCAGGGGCAGGGGCCGGAGCAGCTGCGCGCGGAGCGGGCGCCGCTGAGGCTGAGCCGCCGATTTCCTCAACTTCAACTTCATAGGACTTGCCGTTAACAGTTATTTGAAACTTTTTCATATTCTCAGGTCTCTCCTTTATCAATAATTTTAAATTAAAAGCTTAAACCTGGCGCGCGTACATCGTATCCAGACGACCGGCCTGACTCCAAGTTGCCCCGCCAACTCCGGCTATGCGGCGGATGGCGGTGATTCTTATGCTTCCCATCTCCAAAGAAGCGACTGCAGCAGCAATAACCGCGATGACATCGTCATCCGACTCAAGCGCTTCGACCTGTACTGCTGCGGGCGCCGCCGGCTGCTGCACCACATTCGCGCCCGCTTCAGGCTTTTTTCCTTGGATCGCCTTTGCAACCGCACTGATGATATATATTACAAAAATCAGCAGGCATAGTTCAATAAATACCGTGCCCAATCCGATTCCTGCAACGGTTAATCCAAAACCCAGCATGACTTCAATCCCCCTTCTTCATTAATCTCTTATAAAGGTATGTTTCCGTGTTTCTTCGCCGGCCGGGATTCTCTCTTGGTGGAAAGCATTTCCAGGGCATTGGCCAGACGGGGGCGGGTTTCTTCCGGCTGAATAACCATATCCACGTAACCGCGCTCAGCCGCATAATACGGTGTAGCAAAACGAGCTCTGTAATCCTCGATCAGTTCGTTGCGCTTTTCAGCAGGGTCTTTGGCGGAATTAATTTCTTTTCTGAAGATAATATTGGCGGCTCCTTCCGCGCCCATAACGGCAATCTCGGCTGTCGGCCAGGCAAAGACCTGATCGGCGCCCAAATGGCGTGAACACATGCCGATATAAGCTCCTCCATAGGATTTGCGGGTTATCACGGTCAGCTTCGGTACGGTCGCTTCGGAATAAGCATAGAGTATCTTGGCGCCGTGACGGATAATGCCGCCGAATTCCTGGTTGGTGCCGGGCAGATAACCGGGCACATCCACAAAAGTTACAATCGGAATGTTGAAAGCGTCACAGAAACGGATGAAGCGGGCTGCCTTATCCGAAGCGTTGATATCCAGGCAACCGGCCAGAACCTTGGGTTGGTTGGCAATAACACCTACTGATTTTCCGTCAATACGGATAAAGCCGGTCAGCATATTCTGGGCGTAATATTTCATGGTTTGGAAGAAAACACCGTTATCGGCAATCCTCTCTATTACCGCCGCCATGTCGTAAGGGGAATTGGGGTTATCCGGGATAATCTCATTCAGAGCCGCATCCATTCTTTCGACGCTGTCCCCGGTTTCATAATAAGGCGCTTCTTCCAGGTTGTTGGAGGGCAGATAACTTAAGAGGATCTTGATTTGGTCGAAACAATCATCTTCATCTTCAGCCGCAAAATGGGCCACCCCGCTCATGCGGTTATGGGCCATCGCGCCGCCCAGTTCCTCGTCGGTTACTTCTTCCCCGGTCACCGCCTTGATAACCTGAGGGCCGGTGATATACATCCGGGAGGTGTTTTTCACCATAAACACGAAGTCTTGTAAAGCCGGCGAATATACCGCGCCGCCCGCGCAAGGCCCCATAATTACGGAAATCTGCGGGATGACGCCGGAAGCCATGACGTTTCTGAAAAAGATATCGCCAAAGCCTTTTAAGGAGTCAACCGCTTCTTGAATTCTGGCGCCGCCTGAATCATTCATGCCGATAAGAGGAGCTCCGACTTTCATGGCCAATTCTTGTATTTTGGTTATCTTCGCAGCGTGCATTTCGCCCAAAGAACCGCCCAATACCGTGAAGTCCTGGGCAAATACATAAACAAGGCGGCCGTCAATCGTACCATAGCCGGTCACAACGCCTTCACCGGGAGCTTCTTTTCCGGCCATGTCAAAATTTACGCAACGGTGGACCACGAATTTATCCAATTCAGTAAAAGAACCGGGATCCAAGAGCTTTTCGATACGTTCACGGGCAGTAAGCTTGCCTTTGCTATGCTGGTCATCGATGGCTTTTTGGCCGCCGCCCAGTTCTACTGCTTTGCTGCGTTTTTTTAATTCTTCGCTGTTTGCTTGTGTACTCATTTTCGAACTCCTTCTTTAAACAAATTTTTACTCTCTTTCCGAGAGTTCCAGCAGAATCCCCCCGGTCGCTTTCGGGTGCAAAAAGGCAATTTTCGCACCGCCGGCGCCATAGCGGGGTTTTTCGTCAATCAGGCGGACCCCCCTTTCTGTAAGATTGTTTAAATCGCTCTCTATATTATCTACCCAGAGAGCTATGTGCTGAATGCCTTCGCCGTTTTTTTCTATAAATTTGGCAATAGGACCCGCTTCCGAGGGTGATTCCAAA
>JAVEYA010000112.1:0-6953 GCA_034003745.1 Clostridia bacterium | reverse complement strand
GCCCGTCCGGGGTCTCTTCGATGAGCTGCCAGGTCATTTCCCGGTATACTTCAAAGAGCGCGCTTTCCTGCTCTGCGGCTTTTCCCCGGATTACCTGCAGGACGTCCTCTTGGGCAGCCGCCGTAATCACAGGACGGTTTTTCTTAATAATACCGCTTTTCCTTGCCGCTATCTCGGCCGAGCTCTTGCCGAGATACTGGGTATGTTCAAGGCTGACATTGGTAATGATGGACAAAAGCGGGCGCTCCACTACATTGGTGGAATCAATATCTCCGCCCAGCCCCGCTTCCAAGAGAAGAATGTCCACTTTCCGCCGGGTAAAATAAAGAAAAGCCATGGCTGTCAGCGTCTCAAATTCCGTGGGGCTTTCTCCGATGCGTTCTTGTACCTGCTGAAATTTGCCATGCACTTCATGCAGCAGCGCCGCAAAATCCTCCTCGCTGATGGGCGCGCCGCCGATGGTGAAACGTTCCGTATAAGAAACGAGATGCGGAGATGTAAACATCCCCACACGATAGCCGCACTGGTCCAGCACGGCGGCAAGCATGGCCGCAGTGGAACCTTTTCCGTTGGTCCCGGCAAGATGAATTACCGGCAGGGACAGGTGCGGATTATTAAATTCGGCAAGCAGCGCCCGGATTCTCTCCAGGCCCAGATTCATGCCGAATTTGGTCAGCTCTTCTAATAGCCCCAGGGCTTCCTGCATGCGCTCCGTCTTCATTGTAAAGACGCAATCCTGGCCGCCAGAGCCTCTTTTTTAGTCTGATAATCGTTCAGCTTTTCTTTTTCTTTGGCCACCACATCCGCCGGCGCCTTGCCGGTAAAGCCCGGATTATTCAACTTTCCGGATAGGCGGGCAATTTCTTTATCGTAATTTTCCTCTTCTTTCTTTAAACGGGCCCGTTCTTTGTCCAGATCGATCAGCCCTTTTAACGGCAGGTAAACTTGAGCACCGCTGATGACTGCCGCTGCGGCCTGTTCCGGTTTGGCGGATCCTGCGGGCAGAAAAGTCAGTTCGGAGACGGCGCCCAAATTAACAATATATCCCGCACCCGCCCGAAAAACTTCCAGCATCTCTTCATTTTGGGCGATCATCACGGCTTCGGCTTTTTTGCCTGGGGCTACGTTCAACTCGCTCCGGAGGTTGCGGATAGCCCGCACCACTTCCATCACAGCGTTCATCCGGCGCTCGGCCGTATCATCCAGTTCCCGCTCCTCGCCGCCGTTCCAGGGAGCGCGCATGATGGTCTCCCCTTCGTGGGGCAGGAGTTGCCAGATTTCCTCGGTGATAAAGGGCATAAAGGGGTGTAGGAGCTCCAGCGTCTGCCGCAATGTTTCGCTTAAGACATGCTGGGCTGTTTTTTTGCTCTCCAGGCTCTCTTTTCCGTACAAACGGGGTTTGATCAACTCAATATACCAATCGCAGAGGTCGTCCCACAAAAACTCATACACAATCCGGGCAGCTTCGCCTAAATCATAGCGCTCCATATTCCGGGTAACTTCCAGCGCGGCGCGGTTAAAGCGGGAGCGGATCCAGCAGTCGGCCGGTTCATAAGTCTCCGGCACAAAAGCGGCGTCAAAGTCCTCCAGATTCATCAGAGCAAACCGCGAGGCGTTCCAAATTTTATTGCTGAAATTCCGCGTAGCTTCGAGCCGCTCTGTCTGAAAGCGCAAATCATTGCCCGGCGTATTGCCGGTGATCAGCATGAAGCGCAGGGTGTCCGCGCCGTATGCATCAATGACTTCAATGGGGTCAATGCCGTTGCCTAAGGATTTGCTCATCTTGCGGCCCTGGGCATCCAGCACCAGGCCATGGATGAAGACTTCCCTGAAAGGCGCCTCCGGCATAAATTCCAGTCCGGAAAAAATCATACGGGCTACCCAGAAGAAGATAATGTCCCGGCCTGTAACCAATACGGAAGTCGGGTAGTAACACGCCAGATCAACGGTTTTTTCCGGCCAGCCCAAGGTGGAAAAAGGCCATAATGCCGAAGAAAACCAGGTGTCCAGTACATCCGGATCCTGGACCAGCCGGCTGCTTTGGCATCTAGGGCAGATAGCCGGCTCAACCTTCTCGCAGATTAGCTCGCCGCAATCTTCACAATACCAGACGGGAATACGGTGCCCCCACCATAATTGCCGGCTGATGCACCAGTCGCGGATATTCTCCATCCAGTTCAGATAGATGCGGGTGAAACGGTCCGGTACGAATCTGATTCTGCCGTCCTGCACAGCTTCTATCGCGGGCTTGGCTAAAGGTTTCATCTTCACGAACCATTGCTTGGAAACACGGGGTTCAATAACCGTATCGCAGCGATAACACTGACCGACGGCGTGTTCATGTTCCTCGGTCTTCACCAAAAGACCCTGCTTTTCCAAATCAGCAACAACTCTTTTTCTCGCTTCATAGCGGTCCATTCCCGCATAGGGACCCGCCGCTTCGTTCATCGCGGCATCCGGGTCCATCACAGTAATCTGCGGCAGCTGGTGACGCAGGCCCATTTCAAAGTCATTGGGGTCATGGGCGGGCGTTATCTTCACCGCGCCTGTTCCAAAGGCTTTATCCACCGAATCATCGGCAATAACCGGAATCAGCCTGTCCATTAAAGGAAGTAAAATATTTTTGCCGATGAACTTTTGATAGCGTTCATCCTCCGGATGGACGGCTACGGCCGTATCGCCCAGCATCGTTTCCGGGCGGGTAGTGGCTACAATAATATACGCGTCCGCATCAGCCAGCGGATATTTGATATACCAAAGATGCCCGCTTTTGTCCTCATGCTCCACTTCAATATCGGAAATGGTCGTATGGCAATGGGGACACCAGTTAATGATATAATCTCCCCGGTAAATCAGCCCTTTCCTGAAAAGGCTGACAAATACTTCCTGCACGGCCCGGGAGCAACCCTCGTCCATCGTAAAGCGTTCCCTGCTCCAATCGCAGGAGGTGCCCAGCTTCCGGAGCTGCTCTGTGATACGGCTGCCATACTGGGCCTTCCATGCCCACACGCGCTCCAGAAATTTTTCCCTGCCCAGATCATATTTGGACAAGCCCTCTTTGGCCAGCTGTTCTTCCACTTTGGCCTGGGTAGCGATACCGGCATGGTCGGTGCCGGGCAGCCATAAGGTATGATAGCCCTGCATACGCCGGTAGCGGGTCAGGATGTCCTGCAAGGTATTATCCAGAGCGTGGCCCAGATGCAGCGACCCTGTGACATTAGGCGGCGGCATTACAATGGAGTAAGTTTTTCCGGCCGCTTTGGCCGCCTTGACCTCCGGACCGGCAGCGGCATGAAAATAGCCGTTTTGCTCCCATCTTCCATACCATTTTTCTTCTACCTGCGCCGGATCATAGGTTTTGGCCAACTCTGACTTATCCATACACGCCCTCCCCTTTTCTGAGCTGTAGTTCTATTCTTCCCGTACTGTCACAAAAGAAAAACCTTCCTATTCCATGAAAGGCCGGAAGATTTGTTTTCAATTAATCATACTCCAGGCCGCCGCCCTTGTCAACTCGTTCCGGCGCTAAGCCTTTAAGTTAAGGCGCACCTTTACCCTGTACGCCGCTGATAAATTTTGGCTTCCTGAGGCCTTTTTTTTACGGAAAAACCGAGATATCCCCCTAACATCCCCCACAGCGCCCAGACTACCAGCTGGCGTAAGACACCGGACCAGGTAAACGTCAGGGGCGCCAATTCCAGGTTCACCAAGGCGCCCAGGAGACCCAGTACAACGCCTACGCATAAACCATGCTCCCAGCCCCTCTTTTCGCTCCTGCCGCCTGCTGAAAAGCCGCCGGCAAAGGCGCCGGCCAGACCCATCAAATAAATGTAGACGCTGAACCAGTAAAACCCCTCGCCATTGATTAAGAGCCAGGCCACCCCCAACACAGCCCCAGCCAGCCAGAGAACCACAGACAAGATAATGCCCAGCCAAACAGCTTTAATACTCATTTCTTCCCTCCGCACCCATTTACTCCATTCATATGCACCGGCGGGAAGGGTATGACTTTATCATACTAACATGCAGCAGCCGTGAATATATATTTTAGGGAGTATTTCGCATACGGGGGAAGAAAACGATGCCCAAAAAAATAAAAATATTGTTTCTTGGTTTACTGGCCCCGGCGCTGCTCCTGACCGCCTGCCAAATCAGGATGCCGGATTCCGGCCCCCCCAAGCCTGCAGTTACTGAAGTAACCATCAGCCAATCTGCACCCGTTCTGCTTAGTTTACCGCTGTATCTGGCGGATAGCCTGGGCTTTTTTGCAGAAGAAAATATTCAAGTCCGTCTGCTGACCAAAGCCTCTCCGGAAGAAGCCCTGGCTTCCCTGATGGGCGGAGAGTCCGCTTTCGCACTGGCCACGCCGGAGATTGCCTTTTATCACAGCCTTCAGCAAAACGCGGGGCCAACCGTCTTTTTAGCCCAATTATCTGTTAAAAGCGGCTATTACCTCCTGGCGCGGGAGGATGCGGTCTCCTTTGCCTGGCCCAATCTGCGCGGTAAAAGTATCATCGCGCGGCCTTCCGGTTCCATGGCGGAAATTTTCTTTGAATATCTATTGCGTAAGAATAACCTGCGCGCCTCCCTGGATGTCCCTGTCATACAAAATTTGCCCGAACATCTGATTAAAGGGGCTTTCCTGGCGGGGACCGGCAATTTCGTTCTGGCCGCCGAACCGCTGGCTGCGGATCTGGAAATAGAAACAGCAGCCCATTCAGTGGCTGCTCTCGAAGTTCCTCTCGATCCTTTGGTTACCACGGTGATGATGACCACGCCCGATCAATTGCAAAACAATCTGCAAATGACGCAAGGCCTGTTCTTTGCCCTGCAGCAGGCGCTCGTCTGGATAGATGCCCATCCCCCGGAAGAAATTGCTCAAGCCGCCAAAGAATTTTTTCCCGCTTATGGGGAGAGGATGTTATTGCGGGCCGTCAGCCGCTATAAAACGACCGGCTGCTGGCCTGTGCAGGCGGCGGTGGAGACGGCGGGCGTGCATAATTTTATGCAGCTCATGCTAGAAAATAAAGAGCTGGGCGAGGAAATATCCGTGGAACAATTTATCTATCGACTGCCTGCGGAAGAGGATTCCGGGGAGATATCATTCTGAGACAGTAACACTGTCGAAGAATCTTTCTGCAGTACCGGTTTAAGATTCTTCGTTCATTCAGAATGACAAAGGAGGTTCACCGCCAGTATTCATATTTTCCCTTTTCGGTTTGATTTACGACAAATCCGTGGGCTTCCAACATATCTTTTACGGCGACAAAAACAATTTTGTCATTGACCTGGGGCGGCGTTTCAAAAAAATACAGCAAACCATCGGCAATCGCCGTACTTTTCTCAACATTGAAACTACCCCACTCATATTTTTGGCCCCATAAGCTGTAAAACCAGGTGCGCCAGCGGTGCGGGTCAAAAGCGATTCTGGTCCGTTTCAGCTGCCCTTCCTCTTCCGGCAAGGTTTGCTCTGAGGAAATCATATCACTGCTGATTTGCAGCAGGGTTATTTGCCGGCTGCCGTTGATAGCGTGATCAAAAATATCCGCCGCATTTTCTTCGGCCGGACAGAAGCTTTTGCCGTTGATCCTGGAATGGTACGTATTATAGTCCAATTTATATTCCAGAATATGTTCCAGCTCCTGCCAACGCTCCGAATCACGCGGCAAATAGATTTTCTGGATAATCCGTCCGAGCTCACGCCCCAGATAGGATTTGATCCTGACTTTCACCAGTTCGTCGCCAAAGAGCTGCCGGTATTTATCGATCTCCGTATCAAAGATTTTACAAGGGTGGTCCTGGTCTGTCTGGGTACGGAAGACCTCACCCAGATACACTTCCGTCTGGCTCAGCGCTGTCATATAGTCCATTCTCGCATCAATGAGTATCTTCAAACCGTATTTCGTGAAGGACTCAATGTTTTGTGACGAACCGTAGATCTGCATCCGCTCACCCCTTAACTCCTATAATCTATTTTCCGGCTGAATTGGCCCAGGCTCTGTGCAGGTTCACCATCATCTTTTGTCATTTTAGCTTTATCTTTGCGTTTTGTCAATTTATTTCACTCGTCTGCATTCATTTTGCAATATATTGTTTTATTATCTTTTTTCAATGTTTTTCCAGCTTATAATTATACTATCACAAGGGAGGTACATAGTATGACTTTCGGTCGCAGATTGAAAACATTACGCCAGGAAAAAGGCCTGACCCAAGCGCAATTCGGGGCATGTTTCAATCTGGCCGAATCGACGATTTCCCTCTATGAAACCGGAAAAAGGACGCCGCATTACGATCTGTTAAAAAGGTTTGCCCTTTTCTTCAATATTACCATCGATTACCTGCTCGGACATACCGATGAGCGCTATCCGGCGTCTTTTTTCGGTGAAGGCGGTGAAACCTATGTGCATACAAGTCAGGATAAGCCTGTCCAGCTGCCGGTGGTGCAAAATATCACCTGGGCCAAGCACCACATTGATTACGAATATAAAGCCGGTTATCAGGAGTGGGTTTCCTCCTCGGCAGTCCGGGACGGACGCTACTACTGGCTCCAGGTCGGCGACAGCCGCCTGAGCGGAGACGGTATCCTGCCGGGTGATCTTTTGCTCATCCGGGAACAATCCTTCCTGGATTCAGGGAATATCGGCGTGATCATGTTCGAAAATGAACATTATTTTGTGCTAAAGGTCTTTAAAGAGGCGGATGTCCTTATTTTACAGGCGTCCGACCCGGCTTTTCCGCCGGTGGTCCTGACCGGAAAAGAATGCGCCAAGGTGAAAATCCTGGGCCAGGCGGTGCAACTGCGCCGTCACATCATTCTGAATCATTAACGGAGTAAAAACGCGCCAGCCTTTCTTCCACCCAGGCGCTGAATTCCTCCAACCCCTGCCCGGTTTCCGCCGACGCCGCCACGACGGGCAGATCATGAGCCGCAGGCTTAAGACCCTGGGCTATAT
>JAVEYA010000111.1:0-7242 GCA_034003745.1 Clostridia bacterium | reverse complement strand
TCCGATCTTTTACGAGAATATTAGTAGGGATGAAATGAGGTAACCATGTTCCAGTTCAGACTGGCCGCTATTATGCGCCTGCGTGAATATCATGAAAAACAGCGCCGCGAAGAGGTGGCCCGGTGTCTGCAGTTATTGAACGCGGCCCTCAGGCGGGAAAATGAACTGAAAGAACAGTTGTCTGATCTGGAAAAAGAAATTGCCGAACGCCAGGAGGGGACCATTCAGATAGAAGATGTGGTCATCCGGCAAAATTACCGGATATATTTGCAGAAGCTGCTCGATGGACAAAGTAAGCTGGTAGCTTTAAGACAAAACCAGCTCCAGGAAGCCAAGCAAAAATTGCTGGAAGCCATGAAAGAAAAAAAAGTATTGCAGAAGCTGCAGGAAAAAAAGTTTGCCGAGTATGTGTACGAACAGGAAAAGAAAGAACAGGCGCTGCAGGATGAATTGGCCGGAGGACGGAGAAAATGAAGAGTAATTTTATAATCATAGTGGTCATCATCAGCCTGATCGTTGTTCTGATTGCCGGAATTACCGCCGCAGACAAAATGGGCGTTATCGATATTAAAGCGCAATTCTCCCAGGCTTTTGCCCATGTGCCGATTATCGGAGAAATGCTGGGGGAGGAAGAAGCGGAACCCCCCGCCGTGCCTGGAATCTCACCGCTGGAAAAGGAAAACAGGCAATTGAATTTGCAGCTTACCGATGCTCAGAAGAGAATTACCGCACTGGAAGAGGAAAAAACGGTTTCGCTGAAAATGATTGAGGAGCTGCAAAGAGAACTGGTGGAACTGCGAAAATATAAAGAGAACCGGGAGCAGCTCTTGCTGGAAACAAAGGAATTGGCCGTCTATTATCAGGAAATGAAGCCGCAGGCTGTGGTCAAGATTATGGCTAATCTCGATGATGAAACGATTATGATGATTTTACCCTTGCTGGATACCGGACAGGTAGCGAATATTCTCTCCCTGATGGACCCGCAGCGGGCGGCTCTAATGACCCGGCTCCTCTTAGGCAATAATCCCGCCCCGGAAGAGTAGTGCGAATCTTCGTTCGGCCAGGACCTGAACCATTGCTGAACGTTAGATAGAACCCAGCACACGATGAAAGGAGGTGAAACAGTGAACGCAGTAATACAAACAGGATCGCCCCCACCGGCGGCGCAATCCGGCGCTTCAAAGCAAGTTGCCGCCAAGGCGTCCGGCAGCGGTTTTTCTGACGTTCTCGGGCTCTTGATGAATATGACCCAGGATAATGTTTTGGAACAGTTGCCTGAGGAAGCGTCTCCCGACGACGCCGGGAATACGCCGGACGCCGTGCCGCTGGAATTCTGGCTGCTGGGAGTGGAGCAACTGCAGTTGATTCAGCCGCCGGTGGAACAGCTTGGGGAAAGGGTACTTCCGGATATGCCGGAGGCAGCGCTCCCGCCGATAACCAATATTTCCACACCGGACGCTCAGGCGTCAACGGCAGAAATACCGGGACAGAACCTGGAGGCTTTGTCTGGAGGGGCGGCAGCACTGAACGAAGCCGGTAGCTTGGCTGTAAAAGCAGCAGGGGAAGATAGCGCCGGGACCGCAAATCTGAATTATATACAAACGGACGCGGAGAGTAGGCTGCAGGCGGAAACGCAGGCGAAAGCCGGTAACCGAATGGTTTCGGACGCACAGGAGAAGGACGTCCCACAGCAGGTTGAGGCCGGCCGGATTTTCCCGCAAATCGCACTGGAGAAGACGATAAAAC
Source organism: Clostridia bacterium (assembly GCA_034003745.1). GTDB lineage: Bacteria > Bacillota > Peptococcia > DRI-13 > PHAD01 > JAVEYA01. Next base: position 5,496 of record JAVEYA010000111.1, on the reverse strand, counting down.
AGAACCCGGCAGACGCGGAAGCGGCGCAGACCCAGGAAATCCTCACGGAGCAGGAAGCGCTTCAGCAGGGAAAATCTACCCACTCCGCCCAGAACAGTTTTGCTCATGACCAGGGCGGTACAAGGGAAAACGGCATGAACCGGGAAAACAGTATAAAGCCGGAATTAGTTCAAGAGGAGCCCTCTGCAGGTGCGGCTAAGCAGGAAGCACATTTTGAGCAAATCTTGCAGCAAGCCGGCGCCAAAGGGGACCTGGATACGGCTGAAAAGCCGGTAAAGTTGCCGGCTTCGCAGCTGGCGGAGGAATTCCCGCAGATTATCAAAGCCCGGCTGCAGAAATCCGGGGCAGCCAAAGGCGCGCAGGATTTAATCATCCAGCTGGAGCCGAAATCCCTGGGTAAAGTGACGGTGCGGCTAAGTTCCCATGACGGTATTGTCGCCGTGAAGATTATGGTGGAGCGCGCCGAGTCCAAAGCTTTGATCGATTCCCAAATGCCCGCTCTCAAACAAAACTTCAGTGAACAGGGTGTTAAATACGGGCAGATCAATGTGGAAGTCGGCGGACAATTTGCTCATCAGGAGGCCTATCAGCAGAGGCAAAGCTGGCAAACCGGCGCTCCGGCCCGGCAGGGTTATGCGCCGGCCGAAGAGCAGTCCGATGAGATCGGGATTATCCAGGAAGCCGGCTCCAAGCCCCGGAATTTATGGAGCGGGGGAGCGGTAGATTATCTGGCTTAATAAAAAAGGAGGTGAGAAAAATGGCAGTATCAGGTGTAGGTACGTATAATTACGTCAATACGGAAGCAGCGGCGAAGGAACAGTCCATGCTGGGTAAAGACGAATTTTTAAAGCTTCTGGTTACGCAGTTGCAGTACCAGGATGCTATGAACCCGATGGACGATAAGGAATTCATCTCGCAGATGGCCCAGTTTTCCAGCCTGGAGCAGATCCAGAACTTAAGTACGGTCATGGCCGGCGGGATGACGACCCTGGTCGAATCCCAGCAGGAGACAAGCGATATTATGCTTAACGCCATGGGATTGATGATGGAATATATGTCCTTAAGCGCGTTTAATCAGAGCTTGGCGCTCTTGGGCCAGGAAATTACCTTTGAACAAGACGGTGAGCAGCAGACCGCCATCGTAACAGGCTTGAAACGGGTTGACGGCTCCTATGTGGTCGTGGCCGGCGAGCACGAAGTCCCTCTTTCCGCAATCAGTTTAATTAAGCAGGTGTAAAAGATGATTGATAAGCCTTTTATTATGCCCCAGCCCATACAGCCGATCCAAAAGCCCCACGCTGCGCCGAAGAGTGCACTTGAGCAGGGGAAGGCAACAGGTCCGGCTTTTAACCAGGTGCTGCAGCAGGAAATTTACCAGCAGCAGGAAATCAAGTTTTCCCGCCATGCCTTGGAAAGATTGGAAGCCCGCTCCATCACCATGGATAAGCAGCAGCTGAACAGGCTGAATGAGGCTGTAGAGAAGGCGCAGGCCAAAGGGGCCAGGGAATCTCTGGTATTGCTGGATGATTTGGCTTTTGTAGTCAGCGTAAAGAACAAAACCGTTATTACCGCGGTAGACGGCGAAAACAGGAAAGAAAACATCTTTACCAATATCGACAGCGCCGTAATCAACTGATATACATGAAGGGCTGGACCTCTTCGAGGAAGCCCTTGGCCGGTGAAAGACAGAAACCGGCCACTGAGTCTTTTTTAAAAAATAAGGAGGTCATTTATTATGATGCGTTCACTGTTTGCCGGGGTGTCCGGTTTGAGAAACCATCAAACCAGAATGGACGTGATCGGCAACAATATTGCCAATGTTAACACAATCGGGTTTAAGAAGAGCAGAGTAACTTTTCAGGATCTGCTCAGCCAGACGATGCGCGGCGCCTCTTCGCCGCAGGCCGGACGAGCCGGCACCAATCCCATGCAGGTAGGCTTGGGCATGAGCCTTGCTTCCATCGACGTTATCCATACCGGAGGCAGCCCCCAGTCCACCGGCGTCAATACGGACCTGGCCATTGACGGGGAAGGTTTCTTCGTGGTCGGCATCGGCGACGATATTTACTATACCCGCGCCGGCAACTTCGACTTTGACCAGAGCAAAACATTTTATAATACCAGCAACGGTATGGTGGTCAAGGGCTATATGGCGGACGAGAACGGGGTGATCGACGCCTCCGGCGCCGGCAAGCTGGTGGATATCAACCTGTCCTCCCTGATGACCGCCCCGCCCAAAGCCACCTCCGAGACCATCTTCAACAAGAACCTGGACCAGCGCGCCGAACCGCTGACCGGGGTATTGACAGGAGTTGTGCATAACTCTGGAACTGCTACTCCAGACATTAATTTAAATGCCGTCAAACTGCCAATTACGGGTGTTAAGATAACGCAGGGAGCAACAACTTTAACCGAAGGTCCAGCGGGAACGGGTCATTATGAAGTTAATTATTTGACAGGTGAGGTTACTATTCATGCGGGAACCGCAGACGGGCCCTACGATATCGAGTACACTATGCCCAACCATTCCTCACCGATTACGGTCTATGATTCCTCCGGGGATATCCACGAGCTGATGGTCTATTATACCAAGACCGGCGACAACACCTGGCAGATCAACAGCTCCATCACCACCACGGATCCACTGGGCAATACGGTGGTCAACTTCGGGACAGGCGGCAACGGTTCCGGCGAAATTGTTTTCGATAAGACTACCGGCCGGCCGAACCCCGCCCTTACGACGATCAGCGATGCTACTATTAGCATTGCGGGTGTGCAGAACCTGGAAATAAAGCTCAACTTCAGCGGCCTGACCGAATATGCCGGGGACTCTACCGCCATCGGTTTTCACCAGGACGGCTATAAAGCCGGCGACCTGGATTCCCTTTCCATCGATACCACGGGCACCATTACCGGCAACTTCTCCAACGGACAAAACCGCGCGCTGGCGCAAATTGCCATCGCCACCTTCGCCAACCCGTCGGGCCTTTTGAAAGAAGGAAACAACCTGTTCCGTCCTTCCAACAACTCAGGCATACCGGATACAGGGATTCCCGGCGTAGGGGGACGGGGCATGATTAACCCGGAGCGTCTGGAAATGTCCAACGTGGACCTGTCGCAGGAGTTTGTCGATATGATCATCACCCAGCGCGGTTTCCAGGCCAACTCCAGGGTCATTACCACTTCCGACCAGATCTTAGAAGAGCTGGTTAACCTCAGAAGATAATATTTTAGGGAGCCGGGCCTTCCGCTCTTGAGCGGGAGACCCGGGTCCTATAAATCTGTATACACAAACGGCGGAAAGAAGGACAAGCCATGATTACGGTAAAAAAATTAAACGGGTCCGAATTGGTGGTGAATGCCGATTTGATTGAAACGGCAGAGCAGACGCCGGATACGATTATTACTTTAAGCGGGGGCAAGAAACTGGTAGTATGCGAGACTCCGCAGGAGATCATTGATTTGGTGATAGCCTATAAAAGAAAAATTATGCTGAAGTTTTAATATTTCTTGGAAATAAAACAGGAAATTTGTAGTAAAAACAAGAATACTCAAGTAAGGAAGATATGCTATGGATTTTGCAACGATTATTGGGGCAATTTTAGGGGTCGCACTGATTGTCATCTCCATTCTGCTGGAGGGGAGTCTTTTGACTTTCTGGAGTTTCTCCTCCGTCATGATTGTTGTGGGCGGTGTGGTGGCCTCCACGCTGATTAATTACCCACTGAAGCACGTCCTGGGGGTACTGAAGATTACCAGGAATGCCTTTCAAACGAATACTTTTGAGTCACTGACCGTTATCAAGTTTATTGTCGGCCTCGCGGAGAAGGCCAGACGTGAGGGCCTCCTGGCCTTGGAAGAGGAAGCGGATAACAGTGACGACGAGTTCATAAAAAAGGGAATTCATTTGATTGTTGACGGCACCGACCCGGAACTCGTCCGCAATATCCTGCAGGCTGAACTTTTGATGATGGAAGAAAGACATAAAGTGGGCTACGGTATCCTTGACGCGATGGGGCTTTCCGCCCCGGCTTACGGGATGCTGGGAACCCTGATCGGCCTGATCTTAATGCTGAAGAACCTGAATGACCCCAGCACTCTAGGGCCGAGCATGGCGGTGGCGCTGATTACTACTTTCTATGGCTCCCTCATGGCCAACCTTATTTTTATACCCATTGCCGGGAAACTGAAGCTCAGAAGCAGTGAAGAAATCATGCAAAAAGAAATTATTATTGAAGGTGTGCTTTCTATCCAGGCCGGAGAAAATCCACGTATTGTGGCCGAAAAAATGAAAACCTTCCTCACGCCCGAAGAGAAAGAACTCTTAGAGGAGGACAGGAAGAAGGGGCAGGAAATTGAGTGAGAGAATTCGGAGGAAAGAAGAGCCAAAACCCGGTTCGCCTGCTTGGATGACAACATACAGCGATATGGTTACGCTGATGCTGACCTTTTTCATATTGTTATATTCTTTTTCCACCCTGGATATCTCTAAATGGAAGTCGGTGGTTTATTCCCTCCAGGGCGCCCTGGGACCGCTGGACGGCAACGAAGGCGTACTGGAAGGGCTACCGGGCATTGACGGGCCGAGTTCCGAGAAAGACGACAAAACCTTAGCCGATGAGAGTATTCAAAGCTATCTGGAATACCAGCAGGAGATCGAAAGACTGGAAGAAATCCGGTCGCAATTGCAGAAGTATTTATCGGAGATAGGCTTGCAAACCAGCATTACCGTGACTCTGGAGGAAAGGGGATTGCTTTTGCGTTTTCAGGATTCAGTATTATTCGAAAAAGGCAAAGCCGACCTTCTGCCGGGTTCCAGGGAAATCCTGCGGGAAGTGGCAGTGATATTGCTGGAAAATGAAAATCAGGTGAGGATTGAAGGTCATACCGATGATTTGCCCATCAATACGCCGCGGTTTCCGTCTAACTGGGAGTTATCCACCTCCCGGGCCACCAACGTCCTGCGCTTTATTGTCAATGAAGGACTGCCCGGAGACAGGCTTTCCGCCGTCGGCTATGGCGAATACAGGCCGATTGCTCCCAACGACGGCGAGGCCAATCGGGGGAAGAACCGTCGGGTGGATATGGTGCTGCTCAGGGAAAGCCTGGGCTTTAACGAGCCCTGAACATAAAGGAGTAAAACGATGAGCATTTCATTTAAAAGTAAACTCATTATTATTTTATTGATAGTGCTGATTCTCATCTTGGTGACGGTTGCCTTTATCTTTGCCATGAACCTGAGCCATGGCAATCCTGGGGAAGAAGAAGTAAAATTGGGTCCGATTTATGAAACCCAGGAATTTACCGTTAACGTGGCCAAAACGCTGAACCATTTTATTAAAGCGAAGTTTTCAATAGAGTTAAGTAATGAAAAGGTTTGGGAAGAATTACAAACCAAATTACCGATACTCGAGGACACCATCATCATGGTACTCTCGGGGCAGAGCCTGGAAGCTTTAAGCAACGTTGAGGGCAAAGAAGAACTGAAGGAAACGC